>JBBIGW010000005.1:0-54420 GCA_037447355.1 Bacteroidia bacterium
TTTGCGGCTTTATTCCGTTCTCCCGTACTTCCCTGTTAAAAAAAACACCCCGCCTTGCCGATGCGGGGTGCTAACTGCATGAGAAAAATACAACCGGTTTACTTACTAAAAACCAATTTTATACTACCGGGTAAGAACTGCTGTAAAATTGCAGTACAGATATTACCGGGCTGTTAGTCTATCATTATCTGAATATTAAAAAAAAGCCCGGCGATCGCCGGGCTCTATAAGTACGGATGAATGAATTTTAGTTGAAGTTGAATTTTGTCCATCCTTTCCACCAGCTGGCCAGTTCACCCGCGGGAGCAATTCCACCACGGAAAGTGACAGCCTTATTAAAGAAAGTATCATTGGTGAATTTGGCATCGGTAAAACTACCGCCGTTGAGTACTTTCTGGTTGCCGTTGGAACCCGCAAAAGGTGTGGGATCCGGAGCTGAATAATTGAAGGGCTGGATCAGTTTTAAATCGGATGTATTGGCCAGTATCTCATTATTATAAAATGAGTTCGTGAACCAGGTTGCAAAGGCCGCATCATTGGTGATGGTGGCGCCGGGTGTTCCGGTGAAACGGGTGCTGGTGGCGCAACCGGCAATGGTAATATTGCGGAGACGGATGGTGCTGTCCTCAATATTCAGCGCGGTAGAATTACCAGTGGTGGCATCGATCTCAATCCCGCGGGGCCAGCCCATGATGATGGAATTGAAGATAGAGATACCTGTATTCCGGCGGATATGCGCTGCACCACGGAAGAGCGAGCTGCCCACATTGTTCCCCGTCGCGCGGGGACCGATCGCAGTGACATTACTGAAAATGGCGGTAGTTTTCGGAGTGGCGGTAGTACCGCTTGAGTTGTTATCACTCTCAAAAGCTTCCGAATTAGAGATATCAGCAATTACAGAGTCCCTGATAATAAGGCCAAACTGTACTTTCCCGCTGTAACCATTGTCGGTATCAAAATCGTCGTCCTGAGTTTTGTAAGTGATCAGGTATTTACAATTCACGGTACCGCCAAACCATTCAAAGGCGTCATCCTTGGCATAAACCACCTGAATGTGATCGATTACAGTACCACTGCCCACACCCGCCATTGTCAGGCTGTTGATTTCCTTGTCAGGCTGGAAAGCGTACCCGGCATACTCAATCCGCATATACTGGAGTACCCCGGAACTATCAGCGGGAATCGAAGTGGGAACTGCCGCGTCACCGGATCCGGCCAGGCCATCACCGTTCGCATTGTCGATACCGCCTTCTACCTGGAACAGGCCGGCCGTACCGTTGAAGCTGGTATTGATCGGGGCTTTACCACAGATCACAATGCCTCCCCAGTCTCCGGATTGGGGATTGGGAGCGGCCGAAGTGAAGATGATCGGCTCACTGGCTGTACCCGGTGCTACGATCTTGGAACCGCGGGTGATGATCAGCGCCGCCACATCAGAACCGCTGAATGAGCCTTTAATAGTTGTACCGGCTTCAATGCTCATGGTATGGTTACCCACCATATAAACCAGTCCTTTCAGGATATAGGTATTTTTTTTGTGTAAAACAGTATCCGCATTGATCCGTCCCTGCAGGGTGATCGTTTCACCGCTCGTGTTGCCGTTGCCCCCGCCATTCACCACCACCACCTGTATTTCGCCGTCTGTTTCGATTTTACGGCAACCCGTGGTCGCTAAAGCTGCAAAAGCCGATAATAAGAAGATGTACTTTTTCATTGCTGTTTATTTAAAAATTTTAGTTGGCTTAATTTTTATAATGAATAATTAAAGGTGAAACTGAATGTGGTGCCCACCGTCCGGGTAAAGCGGTACGCGTCTTTGCTTTTATCCAGCTTTTTCTGATTATCACTGTTCTGGTAGAAATACTGGGTACTGTTCAGGATATCAGAAACATTCATCCGCAACTCCGCTTTTTTCTTCAGCAGCTTTTTACTGATCTGGAAGTCCAGCAGTGACCGGGGCGCTTCATAAATATCAGGAGATCCTGCACCAGAGGTAAGGTCACCAACGAGATAGATCCTTTCACCGATCTGGTTGAACAGCAGGGTGGCGTTCATACCGGCTTTTTCAAGATCGTAAAGCAGGCCTACATTCACCACATAGGGAGACTGTCCCTGCATCGGGCGGTCAACATGCAGGGCCGGGTCTTTCACCAGGCTCTTGATATAAGAAGCATTGGCCTGGAAGGTGAAATTCCGTAACCCGCTGATAAAGTCAAGTTTTTTACGGAATTCGAGTTCGGCGCCGTAGGCTGTTGCCTGCTCCGGGTTTTTGTAACTGAAAGTACTGGCCCCGCCGGAACCCTCATTGAACATCTGCTCAATCGGGTTTTTAAAGTGCTTATAAAAAGCACCGGCCGTAAGCACTTCACCCGCTTTGGGGTACCACTCATACCGGAGGTCGAAGTTGGACACGATCGTGCGCTTCAGTTCAGGATTACCCTGCACAGAGGCATTCAGTTCAAAATCATAAATATTCAGGAAAGACAATTCCCGGAGTTCGGGCCGGATGACCGTCTGGGAACCGGAAAGTCGAAGATTCACCTTATTATTTACTTTCAGAGTGGCATTCAGGCCCGGTAAGAAATCGGTGACCCGGGTATGTGTATGACGGGGATCCCATTTCTTCACACTTCCCACAAGCTGGTCAAAATTCTCCACACGCAGACCCCATACCACACGTAAAGCACGGCTCAACTGGTTATCGAACTGAAGGAACCCGCCATTCAGGATGGTATTGGCCAGGTAGCGGAAGGTTTTTCCCTTGATCGCATCGAACGCAAATTTATTATCCGTACCGTTTCCGAAATTCTCCGGGGCGAATACCTTATCCGGGCTCAGCAGGCGAAGTTCGGGATTATCAGAAGGAAGATAATTGGCAAATAACTGGGCATCATAAAGACGGTCTTTTACCTGCAGCATATACCCGCTCTTTATGGATTGCTTTTGCCCGAAAAGATTAAAATTATAGGTCAGGTCACCGCCGGCAGTATAAATATAATCGGAAAGGCTCTGGTAGATCCGGCTGCCGCTGCTTTGTGAAAGCACATTTGACAGGAGCAGTTTGAACGGGTTCTGGGTATTGATTTCACGGGAATAAGCAAGACGGCGCTGGTCGGGAATATAACTGTCCAGGATATTAAACGCGCCGTACCATTTCAGTTTAACGGATTTAGCCAGGCTATGATCCCCGTTTGCCTGAACGGTAAAGAAGGTATTCTGTTTGAACGCGAGTTCTGATGCTGAAATATCCTCATCCCGGTTAAAGTCCTTTCCGCTGCGGCGGGTAACGGAACTGGGAGAATTCACATTAATAATGGATTTTATGGAAATCTTATTCAGCGGGTTAATCTGCATACTGAAACTGCCCAACGCACCCACGGTTACTTCCTGTATGTAGCGGTCATCATTAAAATCATAGTTTACGCTGAAACTATTCCCGGAGAGGGAATTGGAACGGTTGATCAGTTTCAGGTACCGGTTGTTCTTGCTGTAGCTGATGCCCAGGGTACCGCCGATCGTCTTACCAAACAGCTTACCACTGAACCCGCCATTTACCTGGAAAGAAGCATTTAACGGCACTGAACTTTCAACCGGAACCCAGGCATTGCGCATTTGTTTACCGATAGCTGTTTTAGCGGCGAAGGACAAAGTATCAAAAGCGGATTTACGGGTATAGGCTGCAGGCAGGGAACGGGTACCATCGTCAAAACCCAGCCAATCAGTTTTGGATTTTGCGTCTTTGTAAAAAGGCTTCCCGGCTGTCTGGGTATTGAACCCGGAACCCACCTGAATATTAAAGAAATTCCGGGAAGGAATATCTTTTGTATTCACCTGGATCAGTCCGCCGGCCCACTCGCCGGGATACTCCGGAACAAAGGCTTTATTGATAATAATATTATCAATCATCGCTGCGGGGATCAGGTCAAAAGAAAAGGTCTTCCGGTCCGGCTCCGTACTGGTGAGCAGGATACCATTCAGCATGGCCTGGTTATACCGGTCGGCCAGCCCGCGGATCACAATAAATTTCCCTTCCTGCAAACTGGCGCCGGGAGTACGTTTCAGCACCTCACCGGTATTTTTATCGGGGGAGCGGCGGATACTTTCCGCGGAGATAACAGAAGCAACCGTATTGGTATTCTTCTGAAAGGCGATCACTGAGTTCACAGTTTCCTTACGGGCAGTGGATGTTTTAGCGCTGACCACCACATTATCTCCCGTCTTTTCCAGTACCTCCAGTGTAATATTCAGTTCGTTGATCTGGCCTGCCGTCACTTCCACTTCCGCTACTTCTTTTTTTGCATAGCCCACTGCCGTGAATGTAAGGGTGTATTTTTTCCCGGGTGAGAGGTTTAGGGTAAAATGACCATCCACTTCTGAAGTGGTTCCACCGGCCGTACCGGCAATCTTAATGGACACACCGGCGAGGGGTTCATTTTTAGTATTGGTGACTTTACCGGTCAGCCTGTTGGGTTGTTGTGCAACCGCAACCAACCCGGATAATAAAAGGAAAAATAACATGCGCAGCCTGGGAACCATATCTCTTTATTTGGCGCAAAGGTGCCCCGGGCAGGTTACCGGTATGTTACGGCCGGATTAACCAATTGTAAACGCAATGTTACCGGAATGTTACTTACCGCCTTAAAAACGGAATTGCAGGCGGCAGGTGAGGATATTATCCTTAAGATCAGATTTATAACCCGTTAGTTGAGTGTGTTCGTTCTTAACAAAATCGTAATACAGGATCAGCCTTGTCTGGGGGTTGATAGAATAGGAATAACCAATCCCCAGTGTGGAAAACCGGATATCCGCTACCGTCAGGTTGGTTCCTGGTTTACCGATCTGGCTTTCTTTTACCCTTGTATTGGGGTCGTAAAAGTAGATCGGAAGAGCAACCTGGTTCCGGTTGTTAACGATGTTCTGCAGGAAGACCAGGAAGATCCCGCCAAAATGCCGGATATAGGTAGGCACCGGTAGTCCATTGGATGTTGGTAATGTACCGGGGCTGGTTGTGGAAGCAGCGGTACCTGACTGTTTGCCAAACCAATATTCCGCCCGCCATTCTGTTTCCCCCCAGCCGTGCTTTACCTTGAGTTGTACATCCGCCCCGTAATATTGACGGGGGGCGGTTTTACCCAGGTTATCCGCGGAGGAATCGACCACAAATCCCGGGTCTCCATTCTGTAATTTCCCCGCTTCATACACGTACCGGGTCCCGTTTTTCCATCCACCATTTAAATAAGAAAGCCCCCCGGAGACTTCCAGCCTTTTCGCCGATGAGGGGCGGATAAATATCCGGCTGATCAGGTCTTTGTGGCTGTCAAAATCTGATGTGCCCGCCAATCCCGGTCCGTTAAAAAAACCCAGGTCAAATTTAAAACGGGACCGTCTCCTCTTATTATCCTGCGGTTCATGCGAAACCATTATACCCAGGTCCCTTTCGGAAGGCATTAATATCTGTGACATACGGCCCCGCTCCGGGGTTTCCCGGAAAGCAGACGATAAATTCACTTCATAGCCGAAAGGCCGGGCAAACAATCCTGCTGTCATGGAAAACAGGTTACGCCGGGTCTCAAACAGTTTTAAAAACATATCCCGTACGATAACGCCTCTTTCAGTAGCATCAATCTGGAAAGAGAATAATGCCGTTGGGTATTTTAATTTAGAAGGTAAAACATAATCGATCTTTACACGGGCCCTCCTTAACATGAAACGGCTTTTTGAATACGCGGAAAAATTACCACCGGTATAAGAAGGGGCTCCTTCCGACTGCGCTGCCTGGAACTGGGGCTGTATATACCCTGTAATACGAAGGTTTTCAAATCGTTTGATCACGGGCCGGACAGTGTCCTTAATAAAAAAAGAGGAGTCGATATCCGACAGGTAGCGCTGGGAATGGCCTGTAATGGCAATAACGAAGATTAAAAGGCTGATAAATACCTTTTTACGGTTTTTTCCACTTTCCCGGTTCATACCATTTCTTTTTACATACGGCATTATAAAATCTTTGTTAAGCTAATATTACCGCAAATTTATTTTAATATTAAGTAATTATTAATTCTTTCCTGTCTCATTACCCCCTGCTTCCCGGCTGTAATTTCGCAGCCAATTGCAGCCCCGGTGTCCGGGGCGCCACTAAAACAATAAATATGGCCGGACTTAATTCATTCTTAAAGATCTTCATGCCGAAGAACAAGGTATTTTATGAGCTGTTTGAAAAAGTAGCTGAAAACGTTTCCAAAATGGGTACCCTGATAAAAGAAGTGGTGGCGGAACCCGACTTTGATAAAAGGGCCTCCGTGATCACATTGATCGAGAACCTCGAACATGCCAATGATGAACTGACCCATAATCTCTTTACCGAGCTGGGCCGGAACTTTATCACCCCCTTCGACCGGGAGGATATCCACTACCTGGCCACTTCTCTGGATGATATCGCGGATTATATTTACGCTTCTGCCAAGAAGATCAATTTTTACCGCGTGAACCCGAATGATATGGGGATGCAGAAGTTTGCCGAGCTCATTGAACAGGGCTGCCAGCAGATACGGATCGCGGTGACCGAATTGCGGGATATGAAGAATATGCGCAGCATCACCGAAGCGCTGGTCAAGATCAACAGCCTCGAAAACCAGGCCGACGATGTATTTGACATGAGTATCGAACGCCTGTTCGCCACTGAACCGGATGCCAAAGAAGTAATTAAAAAAAGAGAGATCTACCAGGTGATGGAGATCGTTACGGATAAATGCGAAGACGCGAGTAACGTGATCGAATCCATTATCATTAAATACGCGTAAACGTTATTCTTCCACACCTGATCAACTTTTATGACACCCTTTCTAATCACGATCATCATACTGGCCCTTTTATTCGATTACATCAATGGTTTTCATGACGCGGCCAATTCCATTGCCACCGTGGTCTCCACCAAGGTGCTGACCCCCTTCCAGGCAGTGCTGTGGGCAGCTGTTTTCAACTCCGCTGCCTTTTTTATTTTCAAGGATCACGGGGTGGCCGATACGGTGGCCAAAACGGTAAAGCCGGATCATATCGCCGAGGGAGCCATGATGACGGTTATCTTTTCCGGGCTGATCGCAGCCATTATCTGGAACCTGCTGACCTGGTGGCTGGGGATCCCTTCTTCATCTTCCCATACGCTGATCGGCGGCTTTGCCGGCGCGGCCATTGCAGCCGGCGGGTTTGGAGCCGTTAACTCCCCCATCATCATAAAAACAGCGAGCTTTATCCTCCTCGCCCCCCTTGTGGGAATGATCATGGCCTTTATTATGTCACTCTGGTTTTTAAGTTCCTTTAAAAAGGGATGGACCTCCAAGATCTTCTCTGCCGGGATCATTGTATTTGTAGTGATATTCCTCGCCACCAACCTGGAATTTGACAAAGGGGTACTGTCCAAAAAAACACATTACGAAAGCTACCTTGCCCAGGTTATTTTCTATGCCAAAAATTTCAAATGGATCCTGCTCGGGCTGATCCTGCTGGTGATGGCGGTTTTTTCCCTGTACCTGAGCAACCTGAATGCCTACCGGGCCAACCATTGGTTCAAACGCCTGCAGTTAATTTCCTCTGCCGCATTTAGTATCGGCCATGGCGGGAACGATGCCCAGAAAGTAATGGGAATTATCACCGCCGCCCTGATCGCCGGCGGCACGATCACCGATTTCAAACAAATGCCCAACTGGGTGCCCATTGCCTGTTATGCAGCCATCGGCCTGGGTACCATGAGCGGCGGCTGGAAGATCGTGAAGACCATGGGTACCAAGATTACCAAAGTGACGCCTTTTGAGGGGGTGGCAGCAGAAACCGCCGGCGCCCTGACCCTTTTTATTACGGAAGCATTGAAAATACCGGTGAGCACCACCCATACCATCACGGGTGCCATCATGGGAGTGGGAGCCACCAAACGTTTATCTGCGGTAAGATGGGGCGTTACCATCAACCTGATCTGGGCCTGGATCCTCACGATCCCGATCAGCGGCTTGCTGGCAGGCGGCGTTTACTATATCGTAAAATTGTTTTAACCCAAACTGTTTTAGCTTTTTACCCATAAAATCCTGACTTTTGTCGGGATTTTTTTTATGGCAAAAATTCTTGTTACAGGCGGCTGCGGCTTTATCGGGTCCCATACCATTGTTGACCTGTTGGAAAACGGGTATGAAGTCATTTCCGTGGATAATAACTCCCGTTCCAATCCCAACGTGCTGCTGGGCGTGGAACTGATCACCGGGAAGAACGTAAAGAATTATAAAGTGGACCTCTGCAATTTCGATGATACGTTTGCGATCTTCCAGGAAAATACGGATATCACGGGGATCATTCATTTTGCGGCGTATAAGGCAGTGGGTGAATCCGTAGAAAACCCCCTGCTCTATTTTGAGAACAACCTGGTATCCCTGATCAACCTGCTGAAATGCGTGCAGGAATTTCATATCCCCCATTTTGTTTTCTCTTCTTCCTGTACCGTGTACGGGGAACCGGATGAAATACCGGTAACGGAAACAACAGCGCCCAAACCCGCGGAATCGCCTTATGGCTATACCAAGCAAATGAGTGAGCAGATCATCAACGAATTTGCCAAAAGTTCGGGTACCCAGAATATATTGCTGCGCTATTTTAATCCCGCGGGCGCGCATCCCTCCGCCATCATCGGGGAAATGCCGGTGGGCAAACCCCAGAACCTGGTTCCGGTCATTACCCAGACCGCGATCGGGCGGATCGAAAAAATGATGGTTTTTGGGAACGACTATCCTACCCGGGATGGCTCCTGTGTCCGTGATTTTATTCATGTATGCGACCTGGCCCATGCCCATACTTTGTCCTTGCAATACCTCGAAAACGGTAAGCAGTCCGAACTCTGCAAGGTTTTTAATCTGGGAACGGGAAATGGTATTTCGGTCCTGGAAGCCATCCACGCTTTTGAAAAAGCAAGTGGTACCCGGCTGAATTTTGAGATCGGACCCCGCCGGCCCGGTGATATCGTGGCCATTTATGCCAATAATGACCTGGCCCGGACTGAACTGGGCTGGAAACCCCGGTACACCCTGGACGAGATCATGTCAACCGCCTGGAAGTGGGAACTTCGCCTGAAAGCAGATGAAACGGTTTTCAGCAGCCAGTACGGCGAACTGAATTAAGTGGACGCTGCCCGGTTTTATCCATTGCCTATTGCCGCATCACCCTTACTTTTGCCGCACAAAATCCCAAACATGTCATTAAAGGATATTCAACCAACCGGAAATAAAGACACCCGCAGTGGTTTTGGAGATGGTATTGCAGAAGCCGCCCGGAAAAACCCGGATGTGGTGGCACTTACCGCGGACCTGGCCGGTTCACTCAAACTGAACCAGTTCATCAAGGAATTTCCCGAACGCTTTATCCAGTGTGGCATTGCCGAAGCCAATATGATCGGCGTGGCAGCCGGCCTGACCATTGGTGGAAAGATCCCCTTCACCACCACTTTTGCCAACTTCTCCACCGGCAGGGTCTATGACCAGATCCGGCAGTCCGTGGCTTATAGCGGCAAGAATGTAAAGATCTGCGCTTCCCATGCGGGGCTGACCCTTGGAGAAGACGGCGCCACGCACCAGATACTCGAGGATATCGGGCTGATGAAAATGCTCCCGGGCATGACGGTGATTGTTCCCTGCGATTATGCACAAACAAAGGCCGCAACCCTGGCAATAGCTGAATATGAAGGGCCCGTGTACCTGCGCTTCGGCAGACCTGTATGGCCCATTTTTACGGCAGATAAGCCCTTTGAGATCGGCAAAGCCCAGTACTTCTCAGAAGGGACTGATGTAAGCATTTTTGCCTGTGGCCACCTGGTCTGGAATGCGATCCAGGCGGGTGCAATCCTGGAGGAAAAAGGGATCAGCGTGGAAGTGATCAATATTCATACGATCAAACCACTGGATGAAGCAGCCGTGATCAGTTCGATCCGCAAAACCAAATGCGCCGTGACCGCGGAAGAGCACAATGTGATCGGCGGCCTCGGAGATGCCATTGCACAGGTGGCGGCCAAGAACTTCCCGGTTCCGATTGAATATATAGGCACAAAAGATACCTTCGGAGAGAGCGGGACACCGGCCCAATTATTAAAAAAATACGGCCTGGATATTCCGGATATCGTGGCGGCTGCCGAAAAAGCCATCAGCCGGAAGTCATAAGGAGCAAATTCTTTGAAACTAATCAGGCAGGTTCTTTTAAAATCGGACCTGCTTTTTTATTTTTAATGGCTGAAGCCGTTTAAACAAATGGGCTTCCCAATATTCTAAGCCACCCAAAGCCCGATAAACCATGTCATTAACCACTGCCTCCGACAGCGAATTACTGGTCCAGTTTCGTAGCCCCGCCACGAAGGAAAAAGCCTATACGGGCCTGATCAAAAAATACCAGGAAAAGCTGTACTGGCATATCCGGCGGATGGTGGTGGAACATGAAGACGCGAATGATGTGCTGCAAAACGTGCTGATCCGGGTCTGGAACGGACTGGAGAACTTCCGGGAGGACAGCCAGCTCTATACCTGGCTTTACCGGATCGCCACCAATGAATGCCTGACCTACCTGGAACAGCAAAGGAAAAAATCTTCGGTCAGCCTGAGCGATGTGGAAACCGGGCTGAGCAATAAAATTATGGCCGATAAGCATTTCGATGCGAATCGCCTGGAGTGGAAATTACAGGTAGCCATCCAGCATCTGCCTGAAAAGCAAAGAGTTGTGTTCGCATTGAGGTATTACGACGAAATGCCCTATGAGCAAATGAGCCGGGTACTGGAAACCAGCGAAGGCGCCCTGAAAGCCAGTTACCACCACGCAGTCAAAAAAATTGAGGATTACATGCTGAATCATTAAACTTTAAAGGCCGTTATTCGTCTGATTTAATGAAAAAATGACACAGAGAGACAACATATTACAGGAACTGAGGGATTTACAAAGCCCCCTGGCCAATAATGCCGGGGAAAATATCTATGTTGTTCCGGCCGGGTATTTTGAAGGACTGGCAGAGCAGGTACTCCGCCGGATCCGGGCAGCGGAATCTGCTTCGGCGGTTGAAGAGCTGGGTCATTTATCCCCATTGCTCAGCCAGTTGCCGAAGACGATGCCTTATTCCGTGCCGGCCGGTTACTTTGAAGAAATGGAATCGACCCTGGTACCGGCGGCGATGTATGGTGAACAGGAAGCGAAAAAAGAATTGGAAAATATTTCTCCCCTGCTCAGCGGGCTGAAGAAAGAAATGCCTTATTCCGTACCTGCTGGTTATTTTGAAAACCTGGCCCGGAAAGAAGAACCGATGAGTCAGCCTGCTGCTAAAGTGGTTTCACTGGGCAGCCGCAACTGGTTCCGTTATGCGGCAGCGGCGGTGGTGACGGGGGTGATTGTGCTGACCGTTGTTTTATTTAACGGGAAATCAGTAACTATTAATCCGAACGAAAATTCCCATGAATGGGTAAAAAAGAACACTGAGAAAATAAAAACAGATAATATAGAAGAGTTTATCCGGTTAACTACGGAGGAAGAAAAAGGCGGGCAGGAATCCATTGCCGCCACTGAACCTAAGATAAAAGAGGTGAAAGAGCTGATTAAAGATATCCCTGAAACCGAGTTGCGGGATTTCCTGAAAGATACCGAAGTACTGGATGACCCCAACACCAATGATGCTTCTGATGAATCAATGAAACCTTGATTATTAAATCAGAAAATGAAATGAAAAAGATTTTATTCATATTGAGCCTGCTGTTCATCAGCACCCTGGCGGTAAAGGCACAGGATGATGATGGTGACGACCGCATCCGTGATAAGATGAGGGAATATATTCAGCTGCGGCTGAAACTGAACAAAGATGAGGCCGATCGGTTCACACCTGTTTTCATTCGCTATTTCAGGGAATGGAGATCAGCGTTAAGAGAAAACCGCTCCGATCGCCTGATCCTGCAGCAAAAAGTAGTTGAATTAAGGCTTCGTTACCGGGGTGAGTTTAAGGAAATCATCGGGGAAAGAAGAAGTAATGAAGTATTTAAAAGACAGGATGATTTTATCCAGGAGTTAAAGACCATCCGGCAGGAACGCATGCGGGACCGGCAGGCCCCACGCCGGATCCGGATCATGATCGATTAAGTTTATACACACGGGCCTTCCGCAAGCGGGCTGTGTACACGTTATATCCCAGGTTTCCCAAAGGAGACACTGGGATTTTTATTTTCCCCTCTTCATTTTCCTTTGTCCACCCCTTTTTTGAAAATTCTATCAAATGGCCGCCCGCCCGCCAGCAGGAGATAAAACACTGTCACTCTCTTCGGTTTGCGTAATTTCTTAGATTAATGACATGGACTTACGGGAGACCGGGGAACTTAATACTGGGATGTTTTACATCATGATAAAATAAAAAGGTCCACCCCTCCGCTTCTCCCTGCTGCCACCATTTGCGGCGCAGTTCCATCGCTTTTTTCCCGTCTGCATCGTATTTGGCCACAAAGCGGTGTTTCATTTGTTGCAACTGCGGAGCTTCATCTCCTCCGTAAAAAATAATTTCATCCTCTTCCTGTACCCAGAAAGCCTGGTGATAAGGTGAATGGGCCCCGGTAATTTCGTAGCGGATATAGCCATCAATTTCCCCGTTGCCATCCAGCAGTTCCACCTTCGGGTTATCGCGCAGACATTCGAGTTCCGCTGGCACAAAAGAAGCCGATCCCTTTCCAAAAGCATAGTCAAGTTCCGCCCTTTGTACATAATACAAGGCATTGGGAAAAGAGAGCCCCGGTCCGTATTGGGCAATCCCCACAGCACCGGCATGGTCCTTATGGAGGTGAGAGAGTAATACTTTGGTCACTTCCCCGGGGTTGATCCCGTTAGCCACCAGGTTCCGGTGCAGTTGCAATACGCCCTCCTTTTTAAACCCGAGACCCGTATCCAGCAGTAATATATCTTTTGAGGTAATCACCACAAAGGGTTGAATCTCCACCAGCAGGCTGCCCGCGGGCCGGTCAGCCAGTTTATGCGAGGATTCATCAAAAGGCACGAAGCTTTTTGTATGGTCAATGGTAAACGTACCTTCTGAAAGGGGTATGATTCTCATAGCTGCAAATATACCCCGAAGAAAAGCATCAAGATGACAAGACGCCAGGATGCCAAATAAATTCCAGGAACCAATGTTCAAAGAAATGCCAAAAGGGAAGCTTCAAAAAAGCATCAATTGGTGCTTCTTTGAAAATTTGTATTTGGAATTTATTTGATCCCTTTGATTTGGTGCTTTTTTTGGTTCTTGGCGTCCTGGCATCCTGAAATTTTATCTTAATACCATGTGCCGGTCCGCATCCAGCCGTATCAGGATAAAAAGCATGATCGTGAAGGTCAGCAAGGAAGTTCCTCCATAACTGATAAAAGGCAGGGGAATCCCGATCACGGGTGCCAGGCCGATGGTCATGGCAATATTGATAGCAATATGGAAAAAGAAAACGGAGGCCACGCCGTAAGCGTAACAGCGGCTGAAGGTACTTCGCTGCCGTTCCGCAATCGTCACAATCCGGAACAGGAGGATAAGGTATAAACCGAGCAGGACCACGCTGCCCAGGAACCCGAATCCTTCGCCGACGGTACAGAAAATAAAGTCGGTCCGTTGTTCCGGTACAAAATCGTAACGGGTTTGGGTGGCTTTCAGCAGGCCTTTCCCGGTGATCCGCCCGCTGCCGATCGCAATTTTCGACTGCCGGACATTATAATTGATATCCTTTTTCTTGTCCTTATTTTTTGCCACTTCATCTGAATGCGCCTGCACATATTCATCGGGTACTTCCTTGCCAACAGTACTGTATATCCGCTCCACCTGGTACAGCTTCAGTACTTTTTTAAACACCAGGGGTACTGCATATAGCTGGATGCCCACACAAAGCAGCCAAATAAAAATAATATTAACTGCAAACGAGGTTCTGCGTTTCCATTGCCGGCGTGTAAAATAGATCACCAGCAGGGCCAGTACAGTAAGGATCACGGCCAGGGTAAATTTCTCAAATACCAGGGTAGCCACGATCAGGGCGGCGGCGGAAAAGCCCACAACCAGGATCAGGGAGGGCAACCCTTCCCGGTACATCACGATAAAAAAAGCCAGGTAGACCAGTGCCAGCCCTGTCTCACTTTGCAGGATGGTGAGGGCAGCGGGAAATAAGGCTATGGCGCCTGCGATCAGCTGGGAACGGGTCTTTGTAAAATCCGTTTCGGGACGGGAGAGATATTTAGCCAGGGCCAGGGCCACAAATATTTTACAGAACTCAGCTGGTTGAAAATTGAAGGCTCCCAATTTGATAATGGATTCAGTTCCCTTAATATTGGAATGCAACGGGAAAACCAGCAACAGGAAAAAAACACCCAGGGCATAGCCCAGGTTTGCTGTGGCCGAAAAGAATTTACTGTCAGTTAGCAGGATAAAAAGGGCCAGCACCAACGCGATACAGAAGAAGAAAAACTGTTTACTGTAATCGGTCTTAAACCGGAGAAAACTCTGCACCACCGGGTCACCTTCCGTATACGTTGCGGCAAAAATGGCGGTCAGGCCAATGGCTACCAGCAGCAGGTAGATCCAGACCAGGCTCCAGTCAATTCCTTTTGATATGGCGGGGTTGCGCTGATTCATGTTAAGTACGGGTACGGTCTTTTGGAGCTGAGACACGGGCCGGTTCAGCGGGTGTCAGCATATCGGGTTTATCCGGTTTTTGCCGCTGCGAATCGGCCGGCGCCCTGTTGTCCTTTTTCTTGTCCACTTTCACTTCTTCCGCGGTAGGATTGTCTTCCGATTGCAGGGTGTCTTTAATATTCTTCAGTTCGTTCCTCAATTCTCTTTCTGCTTCTTTGCTTCTTTTCAGTGAATCCATCCGGATGATTTCTTTCATCATCAGGGGCGGGATCAGGTTCGTGGAAGCCATTCGTTCTTCCAGGGGCTTCCGGGCCGCGGAAATCGTGTCATTGATATATTTCTCAATCATGAGACTTACAATCGGCGCGGCATAGGTTCCCCCGTACCGGCCACTGTTTTCCACCACGCACATGATCGCGATCCTTGGGTTTATCCGGGGAGCAAAGGCTGCGAAGAAAGAGTGATTGGGCTGTTTGACCATTTCGCCATTAACCCTGGCATAGTTCTCCACCGTACCCGTTTTACCACAAACCACCACGCCGGGCACCTGCGCCCCACGCCCGGTACCACTTTCCATAACACCCTGCATCCCTTCATGCACCGCTTCAAAAATACTGTCGGGTATATCCAGGGGCACCACCCGGTTGCGGTATTTTTCCAGCAATCCGAATTTATCCCCTCCTTCAATGGAATCCACCACATGCGGAATGATGTACCATCCTTTATTGGCAATATAGGCCATTTCATTGGCCACCTGTATAGGGGTGGTGCTTACTTCCCCCTGCCCGATACTGACGGAACGATAGGTACAGAAATTCCAGTGACCCTCGCCGTATATCTTATTAAAATCCTCGGGCGTGGGGATATTCCCCCTGCGCTCTGTAGGAACATCCACGCCCAGGCGATGGCCCAGTCCAAATCCAAACATATATTTGTTCCAGGCTCTCAGGCTGCTGTCCTGCGTGGGGTACTTGGGGTTATTGATCACCCGCTGCATTACATTGGCAAAATAGGTATTGCAGGAATGGGTGATCCCGGTCTGCAGGTAAAAAGTCCCGGGATCAAGGCATTTCATGGGTTTGGCGCCCCCGCAACCATAGAAAGCGCCGGAGCAACTGAATGTGGTTCGGGTATTGATCACGCCCTCATGCAATCCCACGAGGGCCTGCAGGGTTTTGAAGGTTGAACCGGGCGAATACGCTGCATTGACAGCCCGGTTCAATAAGGGCTTGCGAGGATCCGTATATAATTCAGAAAAATGTTTCCTTCTCTCCGGCCCGGTGAGATAACCCGGGTTATAGGTCGGGCTGCTCACCATGGCAATGACGCCGCCGGACCGGGGGTCAATGGCCACAATGGAACCTACCTTGTTACTCATCAGTTTTTCACCCAGTTTCTGCAACTCAACATCGAGACTGGTATAGAGATTACTTCCCGCCACAGCCGCCACATCCAGCGACCCGTTCTCATAAGGACCCTGAATCCGGCTGAAATTATCCTTGATCAGGTATTGCACCCCGCGCTGGCCCATCAGGGCCTTCTCATAACTGGCCTCGATCCCCGTCATGCCCGCATAATCACCGCTCACATACCCGTCCTCGGCATGTTTTTTCAGGTAATTGGTGTCCACTTCCCCGAGATACCCGAATATATTGGCGCCCGCTTCATACGGGTAAGACCGGATCGGTCGTTCCTGGACATAAAAACCATTCTGAAACCGCCAGAGATTTTCCTGTATACGGGCATATTTCTGCGGGGAGAGCGATGCTTCAAATACCGATGGCTTTTGCGATGTGTTTTTTATGATCGAGTTAATGATCCGCCTGCGGAATTCGGCGGTATCAATCTCCATCAGCCTGCAGAAAAAGAAAGTATCAATACCCCTGGCCTGTGCCGGCGTTACCATCAGGTCATAGGTCAGCGTGTTATTCAGGATGGCTTTCCGTTTCCTGTCGAATACCAGCCCCCTCGGCGGGTAAACCGTTTTTTTCAGGATCGCATTTTCATCCGCCATCTGGCGGTACTTGCCCGAGATCACCTGCAGGTAAAACAACTGGGCGATAAGCACCACAAAAGCAACCAGGAATATCAGGAGGATGATACGGCTTCTCGACTGGTTAAACACAGACATGGGATGAGCAAAGGGATATTAAGATGATAAAAGAGGTGATTTAGCGAATACTGTACAAAATACGATTTACAAAACCCGGTTTCCAAATCTAACTGAAAATAAATTTTATTTACGCAATTTCCCCTCGCACGGATGATACATTCCCGTACTACGCTGTATTGGTCCGGAACTTCATTTTGCGGGAAAACAGGAGTTCTACTGTAAATACCAGGAGCAAACTGATACCGGTCGTGGCCAGCAGTTTGACCAGGAAACCGAGGAAACTGCCCACATCCAGCCATTCCAGGAATACCAGGTACCCATGATGCAGGACGGTCAGCACCAGCACATATACCGCGTAGGGTGTCCACTGCATGGCCCGGGCAGAAGGCTCCCGGTAATTGAATTCCGTATTATCCTTCGGGGTAAGGATACCGATGATAAAGGGCCGCACGTAGGCAATGAGGGTACAGGCCGCCGCATGCAGGCCCGGGGTCATGGTGAAATAATCCAGTGTAAGCCCGGTTATGAAGCCAATGACCAGCAGCCACTGCCGGGAAACCGTAAAGGGCAGCCATAAGATAAACAGGTAATAGATATAAGGAGTGATGAACCGGTGCAGGTGCGGGATCTTGTTCAGCACATATACCTGTACCAGGATAAACAGGCAAAACCGTATACTGTTTCTGAGAAAATCGCTCACCGCGGTGTCTTTTTAGGTTCTTCAATAATTTTTTTGGTCTCCTGGTTCAGCCTGGTTTGTTCCTCAAAATCCAGGTTAGCGACCACATGTACCTGTTGCAGGTTGAGGAAATTGGCGGCCGTCTTCACTTTCAGGAGATACATCCCGGTGGTATTATCAAGGGTGACCGCTTCAATGGTCCCGAGCAGGCACCCGGGAGGGAAACTAAACGAAACCGGGCTGGTCAGTACGGTATCCCCTTTTTTAATTTCAACTGACTTCGGAATCCGTTTGAGCAGCAGGTACCGGGGATCCTTCCCATCCCACTCGGCCGTTCCAAAATCGCCGCTGCGTTTCAGGGAGGCACTCACACTGCTCTGGACATGCAGGAGACTCATAACCTGGCTGAAATTGGCACTTACATTCACCACAACCCCAACGGCACTGCCATCTGACCCGATCACGGCCATATTATCCCGGATACCCTGGACCGACCCCCTGTTGATCTGGAGATAATTCTTCTGCGCATTCACAGTATTGTACACCACGGTGGCCGGGTAGTATGAATACCGGCGGTAATGCCCGGCGGTATCATATGGTACCGAATCCTGCAGCTGCCGGATACTGGTATCGTGGACCGAAAAGTTACGGGGCAGCAGCCCAAGTAAGGAATCATTGAAACGGTGCAACCGCTGGTTCTCCGCCTTTAGCGCGAAGAAATCTTCCACTTTATTATACTGTGTATTGACCCTGCCTGTTACCTCGTTGGCAACACCAAGAAATCTGGCCCGGTGAAAACGGTTATAGCTGAATAAAAACCAGAGTGACACTACCTGGAGGACCAGGAAAGTAATAAAAGTCCGGTAGCGGCTGATAAAGAGAAATACATTTCTCATAGATTGTTGAAATCAGTGCCGGATGCCGGCACCTGGCCCGGCCCCGGCCTTCCTTTTATCGCATCACAAATGGATACCTGTCGTAATTCTTGAGGGCGATCCCGGTTCCTCTTACCACGCTTTTGAGCGGGTCGTCGGCGATATGCACCGGTAATTTGATCTTCTGGCTGAGCCGCTTGTCCAGTCCCCGAAGCAGGGCACCACCGCCGGTAATATAAAGACCACGGCGGTAAATATCGGCAGCCAGCTCGGGCGGGGTCTGTTCCAGGGCTTTCAGGATGGCTTCTTCGATCTTGAAAATGCTTTTATCAAGCGCTTCCGCGATTTCCTGGTAGCTGACCATGATCTGCTTCGGGATCCCGGTTACCAGGTCACGTCCGTTTACCGCGAAATCATCCGGCGGGTTATCAATTTCCTTCATCGCGGCACCTACCTGTATTTTGATCTGCTCAGCTGTTCGTTCGCCGATCAGCAGGCTATGGTAACGGCGCAGGGCCTCCATGATATCAGCGGTAAATTCATCCCCGGCAATCCGGATCGACTGGTCGCAGACGATACCTGCGAGGGCGATCACCGTAATACCGGTGGTTCCGCCACCGATATCAATGATCATATTCCCTACCGGCTCTTCCACATCAATACCGATACCCAGCGCAGCCGCCATCGGCTCGTGGATCAGGTACACTTCTTTGGCACCGGCCTGCTCGGCACTGTCACGAACAGCCCGCTTCTCCACTTCGGTAATGGAAGAAGGAATACAGATCATCATCCGCCAGCTCGGGGGAAACAGGGGCTTTTTGGGATAAACCAGTTTGATCAGTTCCCGGATCATAAGTTCCGCCGCGTTAAAGTCGGCGATCACCCCATCCTTCAGGGGACGGACGGTCCGGATGCTTTCATGGGTCTTTTCGTGCATCATCAGCGCCTTCTTCCCCACAGCCAGTACTTCCTTGGGATTGTTCCGGTTCAGGGCCACAATACTCGGTTCGTTCACCACCACTTCGTCATTATGTATGATGAGGGTATTAGCAGTACCCAGGTCAATGGCTATTTCTTGCGTAAACCAGTTAAAAAGTCCCATGTATTTATGTCGGATTTACCTGCCTGTGGTTTATCCACCCTGTGTATGGCGGGCAGACAGGTTGTTTGCAAAGGTGAAGGATTTAATTTGAATTTACAAAGCAAAACCCTTGCCAGACAAGGATTTTTTTTGATCCTTCTTGTTTATAATTCATCGTATAACTCCTTAACAACTGCAGTTGCTAATTCACCTGAATGGGTGAACCGTTCAACCCCCACCTGCTTCTGGGAAACCCCCTTTCTGAACCCTGCAACGTATTTTTCTTTTACCTTCAAACCATGCGAATCATTACCCGCACGGTATGGATCTTATCCCTGGTTAGTTTACTGGCCGATATTGCCAGTGAAATGCTTTACCCGGTTATCCCGGTTTACCTGAAAGAGATCGGGTTCAGTGTATTGCTGATTGGAATTCTCGAAGGCATGGTGAATTTCACGGCGGGGATCAGCAAAGGTTATTTCGGGAAACTGAGTGATGAAAAGGGGGTGCGGCTTCCTTTTGTGAAACTGGGGTATTTCCTGGGGGCGGTATCAAAACCCCTGATGGCTTTTTTTACTTACCCGGTCTGGATTTTCTTTGTCCGGGCCCTTGACCGGCTGGGAAAAGGCGTACGTACTGCTGCCCGGGATGCTTTATTATCACGGGAAGCCAGCAGGGAAACAAAGGCCCGCGTATTTGGGTTTCACCGGGGCATGGATACAGTTGGTGCCGCTACCGGGCCGGTGATCGCCCTGGTATTCCTGTTTTTCTATCCTGGTTCCTATACTACCCTTTTCTACCTGGCTTTTATACCCGGAATCCTGTCGGTGCTCCTGGTCTTCTTACTGCGTGAAAAAAAGGAACCGGTATCCACCCTGGGCAAGGGAAATTTTTTTTCTTTTCTCCGCTACTGGAAAATTGCCAGCCCGGCTTACCGGAAAATTGTACCCGCTTTCCTGTTATTTGCCCTGTTTAACAGTTCCGATATTTTTCTTTTACTGATAACAAAGGAAACCATTGGCAGCCAGACCCTGCGTATAGCCGGTCAGGCTTTCGGGGCTGACACACTTACTATTGCTGCGTATATTTTTTATAACCTGGTCTATGCAGCGGCTTCGTTCCCGGCGGGCATCCTCGCTGACCGGATGGGATTCCGGCGCGTGATAATACCGGGGATGCTGTTGTTTGCGGTAGTCTATGGCGGCTTTGCCTCTCAACCTTCGCTGGCCCTGATCTTTGTCCTCTTTCTCCTCTACGGGATCTATGCAGCATTCACGGAAGGGGTTATCAAAGCCTGGATCACGAACCTGGCCGGAGAGCAGGACACCGCCACGGCCATTGGTTTTTACACTTCCGGGGAAAGCATCTGTGCTTTATTCGCCAGCATGATTGCCGGGGCAGTATGGACCGGGCTGGGCAGCCGTTTCAGCTTCCTGCTTACGGCAATAATGGCTGTAGTATCCTTGTCCTGTTTATTACTCGCGACCAGGAAAAAATAAATATCCCCCGGGATTTTTCTGTAATAATCCAATTTTGGCATAGTAATGGCGAACAGGATGCCGAAACTGATTACCACTAAATAAAATAATATGAGAAAGATCATTGTTACGGGACTGACCCTCTTTATCCTTTCAATCTTTACTGTTCAACATGCAGCTGCCCAATCATCCTACCAGACTGCCCTGGGTGTAAAAGTCTGGGATGGCGGCGGCATCTCCCTCAAACATTTTGTCAGCGGAAAGAATGCCCTCGAAGGGATTGGTTATTTCTGGAGACAGGGTTTCCGCCTCACCGGTTTGTATGAAATCCATGGCCCCATCAACAATGCCGGCGGTTTGCAATGGTATATCGGCCCGGGGGCACATGTCGGGTTTTATAATGACCGGTATGGCAATGGCAGTTTTATCGGTATTGACGGGGTACTCGGCCTGGACTATAAATTCAATGGCGCGCCGATCAATATATCGCTCGACTGGCAGCCTTCCTTTGAATTCGGTGACGCCCGTGGTTTTGTAGGCAACTGGGGCGGATTGGGAATAAGATATACGCTGAAGTAATAGACTGGCAGAAGTCAAAAGGGCTGACCTAAACCAGGTGCGGCCCTTTTTATGCAAACTAACTTGAGAAAAGAGAAAGGCTCTATTCACCGATAGACCGCAATAGACCACAGCGGCTTCACATCGTTTTAATGCCCTGGCCACCATCTCCGACTCCGGACTACTGACTACCGACTACTGACTAACCCCAACTTCCCCGAGGAATATAAAATGCCATTAATTTCCCGGTTGATTCTCAGATGGCCCTTACTGCCTACTACCTACTGCCTACTGCCTACTACCTACTACCTACTACCTACTGCCTGCTTCCCGAATGATAAAATAGCCCATTTATTTTCCAGACGTTTCTTAGAAGGCCTCCATTCATCCCGCCCGGAAGCCCAGTTGGTTTTCGACCGCAACCGGCAGTACCGGTAATTTTCTTCGTTCGATCAGGAAGCTGTTGAGCTGCGCGATCTCTTTAAATATATAATGTTTATCAGCGGCTCCTTTCAGGTAATCTTTTCCCGTGCTCCCGCCGGTACCGATACGCATCCCGATCATCCGGTGCACCATATTCATGTGGCGGTAGCGCCAGGAACTGAGCTGCTCATCAATTTCCAGCAGACAGTTCAGTAACCGGAAAGGCAGTTGCAGCAGGGGATATCCCCGGTACAGCATGATGAACAGGGCCGCCCTGCAGGCAACCGGGGACAAAGAACGGCCCGGTGCATTGTTATAACCGGAAAACACTTCCTCAAAGGCAGCCAGGTTATCCTGTTCTGCATCGGCCAGGCTGGACTGGTAACTCTTCTTATAATGATCCCAGAAACCGGCATTGGCCCCTTCTTCCAGGAAGGGCATGCGTTCCAGCCAGCTATTCAGTAATTGCAGCAGCGAACTGGATGATTCTGCTTCTTTGATGACAGCTACATGTTCATTCTTCAGTTGCGAAGTATAATATTCTTTCCCGTGCCGTTGTTCAAATTTCAGTCCCAGTTTGGCCTCCAGCTCCTTGAACTGCCAGCTCTGGAAACCCGAAGCGGGGCGAAGCATATCCCGGAAGTCCAGGAAATCCATCGGGGTCATGGTTTCCATAATATCCACCTGGTGCACCAGGACCCGGAGAATGGTCACACAGCGGCCGAGCCGGTGAACGACAGTTTGCAGTTCAGGAGAATTATCGTTCAGGGAAGGCTGCCGCAGGATCGCGGCCACCGAATCCACTTCGTGATGAAGTTGTTTAAACCAGAGTTCATAAGCCTGGTGAATCACGATGAACAGCATTTCATCATGGGCCGGCAACCCGAGCCGGTCACTTTCCGGCACCTGGGCATTCAGAATTTTTTCAAGCTGCAGGTAATCGTGGTAATGCACTTCCATATGACAAGCGTCGTTGAAACGGGCCGTTAACAGCCGGCACCCGGTTATTTAAATTCGTAACCGATATCTTCCCGGAAGTTTATGTCCGTGAAGTATATCTTCTCCATTTCTTCGTTGGAAATTTCAACGGCATCATAAACAGAGCGGCCATAGGAGGTAATACAAAATACGCGGCCTCCGTTGGTCAGCACTTTCCCGTTTTTTTCCACGGTCCCCATATGAAACAGCAGGCTGTCCTCCGGGTTTATTTTATCGATGCCGGTAATCTCATATCCTTTCTGGTAATCGCCGGGATAACCGCCGCTCACTGCCACCACGGTACAGGTGGTCCTCGGATCGGTTTCAATAGTAACCTTATCAAGTTGCTGGCTGGTCACAGCGTCCAGCAGGTCCACCAGGTCATTCTTCAGCCGCGGAATCACCACTTCTGTTTCGGGATCGCCCATCCTGCAATTATACTCGATCATATAGGGTTCATTGTCCACGATCATAAAACCAAAAAAGATAAAACCGCGGTATTCGAGTCCCTCTGCTCTCAGTCCTTCCACGGTGGGCCGGATCACTTTCTCTTCGATCGTCCACATCAGTTTTTTGTCCACAAAGGGGACCGGGCTCACGGCCCCCATTCCCCCGGTATTGGGACCGTTATCCCCCTCGCCCGCTCTTTTATAATCTTTTGCTTCGGGCAGGATGACATAATTCTTTCCATCCGTCAGCACAAAAACGGATATTTCTATCCCTTTTAAAAATTGTTCCACCACCACTTTTTTACCGGCTTCCCCGAATTTGGCCCGCTGGATCATCAGTTCGAATTCTGCAATGGCTTCGAGGTGATTCTCACAGATCAGCACTCCTTTACCGGCCGCCAGCCCGTCAGCCTTTAATACAATGGGCAGGGGATGCTTTTTCAGGTATTCCACGCCATCGGTGTAATTATCCAGGGTGAATTCCCGGTAAGCTGCAGTTGGTATTTGATGCCGCATCATAAAGGCTTTGGCAAAGGCCTTACTGCCTTCTAACTGGGCGCCAGCCTTACCCGGACCGATCACATCGAGGTGGACGAGGGAAGGACTGCTGATCAGGAAATCGGTTATTCCTTTTACCAACGGTTCTTCCGGTCCCACCAGTACCAGGTCGATCTTTTCATCCACACAGGCTTTGCGGATCGCTTCAAAATCGGAAAGGGAAATATCCAGGTTGGTTCCGAAACGGGCCGTTCCGGCATTTCCGGGAGCAATAAAGAGTTTTTCACAACGGGGGCTTTGTGCCAGTTTCCAGGCAAGGGCGTTTTCCCTGCCTCCGGAGCCTAATAGTAAAATGCGCATTCGTCGGGTTGGTTTCTAAATATTTGCGAATATCAGGTACGTCACCTAAAGATAAACCGAAAAAATTTGCGGCTGGGTAAATTTCTGTATTTTGGGCATTGCTAAAGATAGCAGACTCTGATTTATCAACTAAAATCAACTGTATGAATCAACCCGTAAAAGCCGGTAAACACCCGAAGGCCCTTTTTGTACTTTTTTTTACAGAAATGTGGGAGCGGTTTGCGTATTACCTGATGGTGGGCATCCTGCTTATTTATATGACTGATACGACCACCGGAGGAAAAGGATTCTCTGGCAGGATTGGTGCTGACATTGTCGGAAGTTTTATTGCCCTGGTATACCTGACTCCATTTATAGGGGGATTGATTGCGGACAGGTACCTGGGGTATATCAAGTCCATCTTCCTGGGGGGATCCTTAATGTCGGCTGGTTATCTCGGATTGTCAATACCCGGCGATACGGCCATGTTCATTTCACTAAGCCTGATTATTGTTGGCAATGGATTTTTTAAACCCAATATCTCAACATTACTTGGCAACATCTATAACAGGGAAGATTTGAAACCATTAAAGGATAACGCCTATAATATCTTTTATATGGGTATCAATATCGGCGCCTTCGTCTGCAATTTCGTCGCCGCCTGGCTAAGAAATGCCTATGGGTGGGGCTATGCCTTTGCTGCTGCCGGTATCGGCTTAATAGTCGGAATGATCATTCTCGCCTCGTCGTTAAAAAATAAGGATATTAAACAGGCCGATGTAAAGAAACCTGTTCAGGCCGAAGACATGCCATTATCAAAAATTTTTACCACCGTTTTTCTGCCGGCAATCATTGCTGCCGTTATCGGCTGGATTATCCCGACAAAAATTTTTGGTTCTCCCATCATGGGAACCCAGGCGAATGATGCATTTATTTTTGCCTGTTTGCCCATTATCGCATTCTATATCTCTCTTTGGGTACGGGCAAAAGGCCAGGACAAAAAAGGAATCGGCGCCCTGTTATTCATCTTTGCCATTGCCATTGCTTTCTGGACCATTTACAATCAGAATGCGACCGGCCTTACATTATGGGCGGAAAAGCATACCGACCGGGAAGCTTCCGCCTCCACTGCTAAAATCACAGGCGCCATTTTTCCTCTTCAAAAAGTAACAGATACTCCCCGTTTGGTCAATAAGCTGGATGAATACATGAGGGTGGTGAAAGATGACAGCGGGACAGTAGTACAGGAAATGGGGCCCGATCCTTATTTCGTGAACGTTCCAAAAGAGAACTGGCCCCAGGGGAAAGATGTAAAATTGACGAATACCGAATTGTTCCAATCCATCAACCCGCTGTTTATAGTTGTGCTTACCCTGTTCTTTGTACCCTTCTTCAGTTTCCTTCGAAGCAAAGGAAAAGAACCCACCACCATGTCAAAATTCGGAATGGCATTGTTCATTTCCGGCTTATCAGCACTGGTAATGGTATTTGCCATCTTATCGGTTCCCTCCATCTATTCGCACAAAGCCTCTCCCATCTGGTTATGGTTAACCTATTTTGTCTTTACCATCAGTGAAATTTTCCTGAGCCCGATGGGCCTGTCATTGGTTTCAAAACTGGCCCCTGCAAGGCTGACGGCATTACTCATGGGGGGCTGGTTCCTCTCCACCTCAATTGGCGGGAAAGTGGCTGGTGTTATGACGAGTTTCTGGGATGACTTTACTGATAAAAAAATGTTCTTCCTGATCCTGGTTGCTGCTGCATTCATAGGCGGTATCCTGATCTACTCAAGGATAAAATCACTGAACCAGATCGTAAGAGAAAAAACCGGGGCTGACTAACCCGGTATTCCAATAAATTAAAAGGTGGCTGTTCATGCCACCTTTTTTATTTCCCTTCCCTTTCCTGTATTATCTTTCCATATTAAACGATTCACTATGTGGAAGCAACACCCGAAAGCCCTGCCTTTCCTGTTTTTTTCTGAAATGTGGGAACGGTTTGGCTACTACCTGATGATCGGCATATTCACCCTCTACCTGAAAGATGCCAAAGAAGGGTTCAATATGGACGAAAAAGATTCAGCCAGCCTCTACGGCACTTTCATCGCTCTGGTGTTCTTCACTCCTTTTCTTGGCGGACTGATCGCAGACCGTTTCCTGGGTTACCGGCGTTCCATCATCATGGGCGGGCTCCTGATGGGGGCCGGGTATTGCATGATGGGTATCCATCATATTACCATGCTGTATGTATCCATGGCCCTGGTCATCGTTGGCAACGGATTTTTCAAACCCAATATATCCACGCTCCTGGGAAATGTATATTCCACCCCCCTGCACATGCAACAGAAAGATGAAGGGTATAATATCTTTTACATGGGCATTAATGTAGGGGCTTTTATCTGTAATTTTTTCGGCGCCGCACTCTATACCCTGATCGGCTGGGGAGCGGCTTTTGCCGCCGCCGGCGTGGGTATGTTCATCGGGGTAATCACTTTTATCGTGGGCACCCGGCATTATAAAGCGTATGATGTCCGCAAACCCTTAAAACCCGGAGATATGCCGCTCTGGCAGATCCTGGCCCTGGTGATCCTGCCCTCGGTATTATTCGGAGCTATCGGCTGGATGATCAGGGGAGACGGCTATTTACTGGACAGCAACAGCACAGATGCTTTCATCTTTGCCTGTATACCCGTTTGTATATTTTATGCCGTATTGCTTTTGCGCAGCAGCAAAGAGGAACGGCCGGCCATGGGAGCCATGCTTGCCATCTTTGCCGTCGTGGTTTTATTCTGGGCCATCTTCAAACAAAATGGTTCCGCCCTGAATACCTGGGCCAGCCGCTATACAGACCGGGAAGTTAAAGGGATCAGCGGGTCCGTCCTGACTTCCTTAAAACAAACCGACAAACCAGCATTTACAACGTATAAACTGGATTCCGTAACCAAACTGGATCTGCAGTTCCGGAAGATCCGGGAAAACGGAAAGGAAGTAAAAGTATTAGGCTATCCCTCTTATTTTAAAAATGTTGCGCCCGATAAATTGCCTAAAGAAGGTGAAACGGTAAAAGCCTGGCTGCCCAGTTTATCGCAATCCATCAATCCCTTCTGGGTAATTGCCCTGACCCCGCTGGTTGTGGCTTTCTTTACCTGGCTCCGCCGGAAAGGAAAAGAACCCTCCACCCCGACCAAGATCGCATTCGGCCTGCTGATCTCTGCATTATCAGTGCTGGTCATGGTCGCTGCTGTTAAAGCCGGGAACAACGGCACGGAAAAAGTCAGTGCCTGGTGGCTGATCGCCAGCTATGGGGTCATCACCATTGGCGAATTATTCCTCAGCCCGATGGGATTGTCACTGGTATCGAAGCTAAGTCCTGTCCGCATTACTTCCTTAATGATGGGTGGCTGGTTCCTCTCCACTTCGATTGGCAATAAACTCAGCGGGATCCTCGCCAGTAAATGGGATGAGTATGACGACAAGACAAATTATTTCTGGCTCAATTTTATCCTGCTCGGATCCGCCGCTTTATTTCTCTTTGTCCTGCTTAAATGGCTGAACAAAGTGATGAAGGAAAAAGGCGTGAATTAAAACGGCCCTTCCCGCTTTTGGATGAAAAGCTGTTTGCCGGAAAGCAAACAGCTTTTTTCATATCTTCCCACTCATTAAAAAATTCCTCCTCATGGCCGATCTTCAAAACAAATTCAATCCCTTTGTTTCCGCCGAAACAAAAATGAAAGAGCTCACCGTAAAGTCCATTCTCCTGGGATGCCTTTTCGGGGTGATCTTTGGGGCCGCTACTGTTTATCTCGCATTAAAAGCAGGGCTGACCGTCAGCGCTTCTATCCCGATCGCAGTGATTGCGATCACCCTGGGCCGGCGTTTTTTCAAGACCACCATACTGGAAAACAATATCATTCAGACGGCAGGCAGTGCGGGTGAAAGTATCGCCGCGGGTGTTTCCTTTACGCTTCCGGGTTTTTTATTTCTATCCGCCAAAAACAGTGCGGAATATTTTAACTACCTGACCATCCTGATCCTGGCCATTGTCGGGGGCTTGCTGGGTACTTTGCTGATGGTTCCTCTCCGGAGGGCTTTAATTGTGAATGAACATGGTAATCTTCCCTACCCTGAAGGGACCGCCTGCGCGGATGTGCTGAAAGCCGGCGAAAAAGGAGGCGATTTTGCCAAAACCGCATTCTGGGGATTGGGAGTGGCCCTGCTCTATGCCACCCTGCAGAAAGTGCTGCACTTTATCGCGGAAACACCCGCTATGGCCACTAAACAGGTGAATAAATTTTTCCCTTCTGCAAAAGTAAGTGGCGAGATAACACCCGAGTACCTCGGGGTGGGTTATATCATCGGTCCGAAAATAGCTGGTGTGCTGGTGGCCGGTGGTGTGCTGAGCTGGCTGGTGCTGATCCCGCTGCTTTCTTCCATTATCAACCCGGACCTGATCGCCATGCAATTGGTAAAACTGGGTTACCTCACGGATATTGCCAAAAACGGGGGAAAAGGCAACTGGAATGCAGCCCTGCATACTTTTACCGATTACCCGACCGCTGTTTATTATGCGTATATCCGGCAAATCGGCGCCGGTGCAGTAACAGCAGGCGGTATCATTACACTGATCAAAACCCTGCCAACAATTGTCAAATCTATAAAATCCAGTATTGCCACCTTACAGGGAAGTAAAAAAGCCGGAATTGTGATAGCCCGTACAGAAAAAGACCTGAGCCTTAAAGTGGTTGGATTGGGTAGTCTTGGCTTAGTCGCCCTGATCGCCCTTTTGCCACAAATTCCTGGTGAAGGACTTATACAAAAGTTACTGATCGGCATCCTGGTCGTGCTCTTTGGGGCTTTATTCGTTACTGTTTCCTCCCGCATCGTAGGATTGATTGGCTCTTCCAATAACCCGATCAGTGGTATGACGATTGCCACAGTAATGGGAACCAGTCTTGTTTTTATCAGTGTAGGCTGGCAGGGACCGCAATACGAACCACTCGTGCTGGTGGTGGGCGGTATGATCTGTATTGCCGCTGCCAATGCCGGGGCCACCTCCCAGGATCTCAAAACCGGGTACCTCGTTGGTGCCACACCGAGAAATCAGCAAATCGCCCTGTTTGCCGGCGCGATTGTTTCTTCTATTGTGATCGGGTTAACGATCAAGATACTCGACCGTCCCAGTACGGAGATGCTGGAACAGGGAATTCAGCATGCCATTGGTACCGAAAAATTTTCCGCCCCACAGGCAACTTTACTGGCCACACTGGATAAAGGGATCCAGTCCCAAAACCTGGACTGGCAGTTTATTTTCGTAGGTATCTTCCTGGCTGTGGTCGTAGAGTTATGCGGTATTAAGTCATTGAGCTTTGCAGTAGGTGCCTACCTGCCGCTCTCCACCACATTGCCCATATTTATCGGGGGTGCTATTAAAGGCCTGGTGGATTACCGGGAGAAAAAATTAAACCCAAATAAATCCCCGGAAGAGGATGAACTGGGTAAAGGAAACTTGTTTGCGACCGGGCTGGTGGCAGGCGGCGCCATTGCAGGTGTACTGATTGCCTTTGTCGGCGCATCGGTAAGCGGTGATGCCTTCCTGCGAAGTGTCAGCCTGGAGAAAACACTTTCGGCAGATACATTCCTGGGTGAATCCGGTTATTACCTGCTGGGGACACTCTCGTTTGCCCTGATGGCCTTTATCCTTTACCGGGTGGCCCGGAGTAAAAAGAAACTGGGCTGATCGTTGTATCATTCGAAAACAGAGGGTCCCGCAAAGTAAAAAACTGTCTTCCCCGGCCTGGCAGGATACCGTTGGCGATTAAATACGCTAATGAAAGGCTAAGAGGTAAGGAGAAAAAGAGTTAAAGAGATGGTTCTGATCTTAGTAGCCCGCAAAGGCTACTAAGATTTTTGTTTAGTACAGAAAAATTTTACCCGATCAGCTTTGCAGTTACTTCAGTTCCGTCATTCTCTGCGCTCCCCGCGTCTCCGCGGTTCAACCTCGATCCCTCTGCACTCTGCGCCTCCGCGCTTAGCATGTCCCACAAAGCCAGTCAGGAGCTTTCAATTTTATTCAAAAAGTTTTTAGGGCATCTACCGCAGCGCTCCCCTCGTCTCTGCGGTTCAACCTCGATTTCTTTGCGGCTCTGCGGCTCAATCCCGGATCCCTCTGCGTCTCCGCGGTTCTTTAAATAAAATCCAGGTAATCATATTTCCTGTTCAGGATGGCCAGGTCATCGGCATTCAGCCATTGTTTCAAAACGGTCGCATATACATTCTTGAAATCAACCTGAAATTTCAGGTCACCTTCATTCAGATCAGCCAGGTCCGGCGCCGCATTCAATATTCCCTTTCGCTTTAGCCCCCCGCTCAGCAGGAAGATATTGTTGGCCGTTCCATGGTCGGTACCACCACTGGCATTCTGTTCCACCCGGCGGCCGAATTCAGAGAATGTAAGCAACAATACATCCTCAAACCGGTGTTGCTGTTTCAGGTCCTTTACGAAAGCCCCAACCGCATCATTCATTTCAGTGAACAGGCGTTGCTGCTGTGCCTCCTGGTTAATATGGGTGTCGAAGCTGCCCAATGACACATAATAAACTTTGGTATTGATCTCTGAATAGATCAGGGAGGCGATGGTCTTCAGGCTGTTGCCCAGTTCTGATTTCGGGTATTCCGCACTGGTCGGATGCAGGCGGCTTTGCTGGAAAATATAATCCGCACTTGAGAGCGTTTCCGCCATAGTTTTGTACAGGTAATCCACCGGTTGTTCACCCGCTTCATCCCGGTGTTCTTTCATCAATTCACGGAAAAATTTTTCATTGGCCGTGCCGTACAGGCGCTTTGGGTCTTTTACTGCAATCCCTTTGTTCTGCTCCCCCTTTAAGGCGAGACTTAAGATATCGTCTATTTCAATAGCCTGGGTGGGTTTGTCACAGTCCCTGCACTGCGCATCAAGGTAACGGCCCAACCAACCGTGGTTGAGGTATTCATCACTCTGGCTGGCCGTATGCCAGATATCCATACTGCGGAAATGCGAACGGTCGGGGTTGGGATAACCCACATTGTTCAGGATACCCAGGCTGCCGTCCTCATAGCATTCCCGGAAAGCGGGCAGGGCCGGGTGTAACCCCGTTTCATCTGTAAGGGCAAGTGCTTTATCCTTTCCAATACCAAGACGAGGCCGGGCTTTATAATAAAGATCGTTGCGGTAGGGGATCACGGTATTCAACCCGTCATTGCCCCCGCTCAGCTGCAGGATCACCAGTACTTTATTCCCCGGCATCACCCGGGCCGGGCTTTCCAATGCCTTCAGGAATTTGGGCAGCATCAGCGATGCGGTGGCAAGAGAGCCGACCTGGATGAATTCTTTTCTTCGGATAATCATATAAGTTAGTTTAATCAGGCAATTTCAAAAGATCAGCTGTGAGTCGCGAGCTATGAGCTACGAGCTTGGAGCCAGGGCCGGCTCATAGAACTTTAAGCGCCCCGAACTCGCAACTCTTAGCTCGCAGCTTTCCTCAACACAACTGGTATTCCGGAATACTCATGATCTGGATAGCTGCCGTTTTAATAAAATTTTCCCGGCCCGACTGGCCGGAAAAACGGGTGATCAGTTCCCTGCTGACCCCGCATTTTGTCTGCAGCAGGTGGGTGGCAATCGTCTCCGCCAGGTTTTCCCGGGGAATACTTTCATAATGTTTTACAAAAGGCGCCCAGTCCACATTGGCATTGATCAGCTGCTTCCGCATACCGGCCATTTTATTTGCGTCTTTCATACCCATCATCCTGTCGTCCTCGTCTTTGGCACGTACATTCATTTCATCCACGTCATTAATCAGCTGGGGGATCCGCATCCGCATCATCAGCGATGAACTGTCAATCCAGTTACGGCCACCGGGCCAGCCGGCCACATTGGGCGGGTTAAACAAGGTCTGTCCCAGCACCCGCTGCAGGAGTACCAGGGCTTCTTCATTCTCCAGTTTCATCGGCAGCATCCGTTGTATACCCACCAGCAATTCAACCGGTGATTTAATCAACGCCCCTATATTTTTTTCATCATAAAACCAGTCACTGGTAAAAATATCCTCCGCCAGTTTACCGATGGAATAGTCACTCTGATAAAAGCGGTCCGCCAGCCATTTTATCTTTTCCGTATCCGGTTGCCCGTTTACATAGAACCGGTAGATCTTTTGGGTGATGTGCAGGGCTGTTTGTTTCTGTTCCAGCAATATGTCCAGTACTTCCTCCCCGTCGAAATTACCGGTCTTCCCAAGAACGGTTTTACTGCCAAAATCATGTTGAAACCGGCGGAACTGGAATTCCCCTTTAAAACTGGCACCCCAGCCGGTGAAGGCCCGGGCGGCTTCCTTGATATCATTTTCGGTATAATGGCCCCGGCCCAGGGTAAACAGTTCCATTACTTCCCGGGCAAAATTTTCATTGGGATGATCCTTGCGGTTTTGCTGGTTATTTAAAAAATTCAGCATCGCCGCTGAACGGGAGACTTCCTTCAGCAGGGTGCGGAAACTGCCCAGGGCATTGCGGCGGAGGATATCCAGTAATCCCTGCTGGTAAAAGATATTCAGGTTGCGGCAGGCGAAATGCCCGTGCCAGAAAAAAGCCATTTTCTCCCTTAGCTGGGCAGCACTGTTCACCATTTCATGCATCCAGTACAGGTTGAGGTTGCGTATTCCTTCCCGGCTTTTTTCCTGTACCATTTTCCTGCCGGTAATCTCCTGTTCCCTTTTTTCCTGGCGACCCGCTTCCTCAATCCCCATCAGCAGTCCTTTGAGATAATCATCCGCCACATCAATATAGTCTGCTTTTTTTCCCGCAGCTTTTACAAGCGCTTTGTAAAATTGCTGGGGACTAAAGCGGGAGAGATCGCCTGATTGCTCAATGGCGGGGCCAAATCCCGCCCTCCATAGCAGGTGCTGGTTTCTTAACTGGTTCATTGCCGGCATTTGTGCAAGATTTAGTTTTCAGACTTATTTGAAGCTGTTAAGTTTAAAAAGGATGCAGGATACGATTACAAACGCTGAAAAACTTATCTTATTTTTATCCCGGATCGTTAAAAAAATGAATGTGCGCACCAAGGCCTTTAAATACCTGGCTCCCTTTATTGTCTTTATTGGCGCCTGGCATTCCTTTTCGGTTACCGGCTGGCAGATCTGGCTGCCACTTGGCTGGGCCTGGATCATTATCCCGGTCACTGAATTGTTTATCAGGCCCGACCCTGTTAATATGAGTGCAGCTGAAGAAGAACTGGCAAAAAAAGACCGGATCTATGATCTCCTGCTTTACGGTATCGTGATCCTTCAATATGTGATGCTGTTCAAATTCCTGTACTCCCTGTCAACGGATGAGCTGTCACTGCCCGACCTGGTGGGCCGGATCTGGGTCATGGGATTGCTTTGCGGGGTGTTTGGCATCAATGTAGGACACGAACTGGGGCACCGGGTCAACCGTACAGAACAAACCCTTGCCAAAGCCCTGCTGCTTACTTCACTCTATATGCATTTTTTTACCGAACACAACAAGGGACATCATAAACGGGTGGCCACTCCTGAAGACCCCAGCAGTGCCCGGTACGGGGAAATGATCTACCTGTTTTATTTCCGGACCCTTCTTTTCAGTTACCTCAGCGCCTGGCATATTGCCAATGATGAAATGAGGAAAAAAGGGATCCCCGTTTTTTCCCCCCGCAATGAAATGATACAGTTCCACCTGGTCGAATTAATCCTTATTGCTGCTATATACCTCTTATGTGGCGGACTGATCACCCTGTACTTCCTCGTTGCCGCGGGAATCGGCATCCTGTTACTGGAAACCGTAAATTATATTGAACATTACGGGTTACAGCGCCGGGCTACCGGGCAAGGTTCATACGAAAGGGCCCGTCCCGAACACAGCTGGAACAGTGATCATATCATCGGCCGGCTGATGCTGTTTGAACTAAGCCGTCATTCGGATCACCATTATATGGCCAGCCGAAAATACCAGGTCCTCCGTCACCATGATCATTCCCCGCAAATGCCAACCGGTTATCCAGGTATGATGCTGCTGGCCCTGGTCCCACCGCTGTGGTTCTATGTCATGAACCGGAAGATTAAATCGATGAAGCCCTGATAAATTACCTGCGGCAGATCAACCCCTGGTTAGGATAATAATTCGCATACCCTGTAAACGGTAAAGTGTTTACCGTATAATTCTGCACCGGGATATCGTAAAATTCCGATATAGAAATATTTAGACACTACGTTGCAATAATAATTGAGCACTCTTTTCATGTATGCTAAAAAAAACGAATAAATTGTTTGATCATTTTTTATCACATCACCAAACCAAATTATTTATGAAGAGATCACTTGTATTGATCGCAGGCAGCTTATTATTTATGATGAGCTGTAACAAATCAGGTTCCAACGAAGAAAGCGCTCCCGCCGAAGATGCAGTAGCCACTCAACGTCAATGTGCGTCTGCTGATGTATTAGCCGAACAATTAAAAGCAGACCCCTCCTTAGGAAGACGTCTCCGGGAAATTGAAGATTTCACCCAGCGGGTGGCCGCCCATCCTGAACAGTTCAGGCTGGTGAATGGTATCGTGGAGATTCCCGTTGTATTTAATGTACTGTACCGCACCACCGCGCAAAATGTGTCCCTGGCACAATTGCAATCACAGGTTGATGTGCTGAACGAAGACTATGGCGGCACCAACGCGGATCATAACCTGACCTCTACGTACAATACAGTGAAAGCCGGCGATATCGGGGTGCGGTTTGTACTGGACCTGGTAAATCGCCGCAAGACCACTAAAACCAGCTGGACCACCAATGATGCCATGAAGAAAAGCGCTTCAGGCATTGCCCCGAGCAGTCCCACTACCAAACTCAATATCTGGGTTTGTAACCTGAGCGGTGGTATTCTGGGATATGCCCAGTTCCCCGGCGGCGCTGCGGCCACTGACGGCGTGGTACTGGACGACAATGCAACCGGAAGGGTGGGCACTGCAGCGGCTCCTTTCAATAAAGGAAGAACCGCTACTCATGAAGTGGGCCACTGGTTAAACCTTCGTCATATCTGGGGTGATGCCACTTGCGGAAATGACCTGGTAAACGATACCCCGCTGCACAATACTTCCAACTTTGGTTGCCCCGCTTCCGGTCACCTGAGCACCTGCACCGGCACCCCGGTTGAAATGACCATGAACTATATGGATTATACCGATGATGCCTGTATGTACATGTTCAGCGTAGATCAGAGAAGCCGTATGCTGGCCGTCTTTGCTGCCGGAGGTCCGCGCAACAGCTTTGCACAACCCTAACAGATCAACTAATTATTCATTCTTATAAAAAGGCGGACCGGGATACCCGGTCCGCCTTTTTTCCCGCCAGGCGTATAAAGACATTTACAGTAAAAGTGCAAACCACTCAATAACGACTACCGCTTTTTCCCCGGAAGCATTCAATTATTTCTTCCCGGCAGGAATGATCCACCTGGCACCGATCCCAATATTTTGCAAATAGCCCAGTCCCAGGCTGGAGGAAAACCCAAATGAATTTTGCACATTTTTCGTATCCCCGGCCCCTTTGAACTCACTGTGATTGTAATTAATACTGGCAAAATCAGCAAAACGCAGGTCCAATAAAAAACGGTTCCCGGCCTTATACGACAAACCGGGATAGAGTCCGGCCTGTACAGAAACATTTGACTGGTCGCCGGCATTACCACCCGACACATTCACCTTAACATAATTGACCCCCGTCCTGCCCTCGGCAAACAGGAAAAAATTCTTCCCAATGGATTTATACCGCCTGGCAAAAAAACCGGCGCCCGTAGTGAAATTCTCGCTGCTGTTGTTTAAACCGGGCTGATCTGGATATTCATTTTTTGCTTTGCCATAGGCCCCGCTGATATAGAAGCCGCTCATCCGGCTCTCCCTTGCTGCAAATCCCAGGTCCAGCGTTATGCTGCCATTCGTTGACTTACCCGTAAAGGGGGTAAAACCGGTATTGGATTCATTCGAAGCATGCTGGAAATTCAATCCTGTTCCCAGAACCCTGTCCCCTTTCGTAAACTGTGCACCGGCCGGAAAGGAAAGAATAACCCCTGCAAAAATCAATACAAATAAATTTTTTTTCATGATGTAGGTTTTAGTGCAGCAAAACTGCAAAAGAAAAAGACAGGGAAAAATGATTCCCTGTCTTTTCACATATGTTTATGTTAAGTGAATGGAAAATGATCTTACCCGTGCAGCATTATTGCAACCTGTCAAATCCCAGGAAGGACTGTAAAACTGCCGGCATTTTTATACCCCCGGCCGCCTGGTTGTTCTCCAGCAAAGCGGCGAGGATACGGGGAAGGGCCAGTGAACTCCCGTTTAAGGTATGTGCCAGCTGCGGTTTCCCTTTTTCATCCTTGAACCGTACTTTCATCCGGTTAGCCTGGAAGGTTTCGAAATTACTCACCGAACTTACTTCCAGCCATTTTTGCTGGGCCGCGCTGTACACTTCAAAATCATAGGTAAGAGCGGAAGCAAAGCTCATATCGCCGCCGCATAACCGAAGAATCCGGTAGGGCAGCTCCAGCGATTGCAACAGTTTTTCCACGTGCGCCACCATCCCATCCAGCACTTCATAGCTTTTATCCGGGTGTACGATCTGCACGATCTCTACTTTATCAAACTGGTGCAGCCGGTTCAACCCCCGTACATCGGCTCCGAAACTGCCCGCCTCCCGGCGGAAACAGGGTGTATAGGCGGTCATCTTAACCGGCAGCTCTGTTTCTTTTAAAATAGTATCGCGGTAAATATTGGTTACCGGGACCTCCGCTGTGGGGATCATGTAAAAATTATCGGCGGGCATATAATACATCTGGCCTTCCTTATCCGGCAATTGCCCGGTACTGTAGGCCGACATTTCGTTCACCATCAGCGGGGGCAGGTATTCGGTATAACCGGCCGCGGTATTGTAATCCAGGAAATAGTGAATCAGCGCCCGCTGCAACTTTGCCCCCTTTCCCTTATACAGGGGAAAACCACTGCCGGTGATCTTTGCGCCTGTTTCGAAATCCACGATATCATATTTTTTGATCAGTTCCCAGTGCGGCAGGGCCTCCGCAGGCAGGGCGGGTTTGGCACCCCCTTCCCTGACCACCACATTCTCAGTGGGGGTTTTACCGTGTGGTACAATTGCAGCAGGCAGGTTGGGTAGTTTGACCAGTTCCTCCTGTAACCTTTTCTCCGTTTCTCCCAGCTGATCACTGATCGGCTGCAAGGCCGCTTTTAACACCGCCACTTCTTGTTTCTTCGCTTCGGCTTCTTCTTTCTGCCCTTTCCCCATCAGGGTGCCGATCTCTTTCGAAAAACTGTTCACTTTCGCCTGGTTATTATCAAACTCCAGTTGCAGTTTCTTCCGCTGCTCATCCAGGGAAAGAATAGCATCCACCACCGACAAATCCGCCACATGCTTCACCGCCAGTCTTTCCTTTACCCATTCCGGATTTTGCCGTAATACCTGTAATTGTAACATCTTGCCAAATTTTTTGTAAAGATAAATATTGAAAGATGATATCACTATAATTCGCCTGTTTTTATCCCTTAATTCGAAAACTCCCTTGCTAATAGGCATTAAACTTAGACTACTATCCAAAATTCAACTTCCTCAAATCCACCAATAATTCTGAAAAATCACCCAAAATATATTTATTATACGCGTTTAAAACCCCTTTGATCAAACTATCTGCTGTAAAATCACCCCGATAAGAGCTAAAAAACACTCCTTAGCCCAGAAAAAAACCTCAACCCGGTAAATAAGCACTGCTAAAAGCGGGAAAAAAACTTTTTTCCTGGTGTTTTTCACATAAATCAGTGAACCGTCCCATCTATTTTCGAGTTGTCATTTATTTGCTAACAAGCTTTAGTCAGGTTGGCCAACCAAGCAATATAATGACCTGGTAACGCCGAAAACCGGAATTTAATAATCAGGCAGTGAAATTACCCGACACAGCACTTTATCTGAAGATCGGGATCAAAAAAAATTAAACATATGAAAAAAAGTATGCTAGTCATTATTTGCCTTGCTCTTTCAGTTTCAGTCTTTGCACAGACCGATGGCAGAGCTGCACCGCCAGAATGTCCTCCAGGGACCCACCCTGTTTTAGTGAATGATTGTAATTTCGAAAATTTCCACAGGCCAAGATACAGTTGTCAGCGCGGTTTTTGGTTTTGCTTTGATTGCACTGGCTGGCAAGTAGTCTGTGCCCCAAATGCTACAGTTTTCAGGGCATCCATAAATGAAAAGAACATTGCAAGCGTTTGGGTTGAGTTGGTAGACAACAATGTAAAATTTCATTTCCCGGCTGAGTTAAAAACAAGAGGAAATTATACAAGCTCGGATCTTGAAAAACTTAGCGTAGATGAGCCGCTTGAATTGCCATTTGTCACTGGGAAAGTGAGGTTGGTTATAGGTGAATACACCACTAAGGAGATTGATGGTGAAATAGTTATAATTGTACCAGTCCAGCTGTGATTAATTTCTAAGCAAATCCATAAGGGAGTGATATTTTCATTCCCTTATCTTTATTCCCGATTATGAAAAAAACACTAATTGGCATATTAACAGCTACTTTTTTTTTCGCGCTGACAAACATCTGTACAGGCCAGGGGCCAATAAATATTCAGACGTATTACAGAAAATTTGCCGGGCTATTTAAAACGCCGGGGCATTCTTTGTACTTTTTTGACTCAACAGGATATTCAACGTTTCTTTATGGAGAAGAAGCGGGCAATCTACGCAGTAGCCTGTATGGGTATTTTATTAATGATTCAACTCTTATACGGCCAAAACACTTAAAGACAAAAAACCCCTCCTGCATAAGAGTAATTACAAATGACATTAAGACTTCCCGGAGCCTCATTCATGACTCATTAAATTATCAGAGAAATAAATTAATTTTCACAGAATACCTACTGAAAATGGATAAAATTTCAGTCAAACCTTATAAACCTTTTGGTGCCGAGTTTAAGGTCGTCCTTTTTTACAGTAACTCTAGTAAAAAATATTTTAAAAAATTGTACTCGAAATTAATTGTCATATGCAAAGAGAACGGGTACAGCATTATTGTTCTTTCGCTTGATCCTGTATACGAGATGTTGTAAATAAAAAAATCTCTTGCTATTGTATTTAACCTTAGACTTCTGTTATCTCAATGGCTCACTAAAAAAGCAGGGCATACACCCTACAACTGATATAAGTTAAAACATAAAAATGCATAAGTTTTTGCCAATACTATTTTGGCTTTGGCATTTTCCTGCCTTTACGCAAGCAAATAGCGTGCTTCCTGTCGTGAATAAGGATACAGTTGCCAACACTACAAAAAATAAAGGCAAGAAGCCCGAAATCCTAACCAGCGGCTTTATTGATATCATAAATAGCGGACAAGTAAATGCCAGTGCAAGGTTTATCCGCCTCAATATTGGAGAACCGGGCCGATTTTCAATTCCTTTGTCCTTATATGGAGGTGTAAGCAACAACACGTTCCAAAACACTACTCCTGGCACATTACTTTCAAAAAGTAATATGCATCTTGTCAATGAATATATTAATCCATTAAGCGGTTTAATAAACGTGAGTATAGAAGGAGTGTGGCTTTTCGGCACCGACAGCAAACTTACTAAACCGGGATTGTTATACCAGGTAGGCGAAAGAGTTCTAAATGGCACCCGGGCTGGAGAAATTTCTGACCCTCAAACCGGTAAGCCTGTCAACTTTTTAAACAGTTTTAGCTCATTAGGCCTTTATTTTCAGACCGGCGCCTGGGAACGTAACAATGAAACCGATATTGGTATTTTTTGGCTGACATTACGCTTTCATGTTTGCAAAAGCAATCCAAAGCAAATTAAAGAATTCTTATCAGGCATTACCACAAACGGGTTTTATTACGGATATTCAGCAGGATTTGGAATTGAAATTAATAAACTGATAAACATAAAAGCCATCTATTATAAGTACTTGAAATCACCTGAAATAGAATACGGCTTACCTATATACCAGTTTTCATTTAATTACTCATTGAAATAGCCACTCTCCAGTCTTTTATTTATAACTTTCGCTCAATAGGCTGCCCTGTGCTATATTTAATTTTATCCCCAGAAGTCCCCAAAATATGCCCATAGAAGAAGTCTGCTATCTTACAATCGCTGCTTTCATTTAGCTCATTCGGAAAGAAACCTATAGATTATAACTTCCAGCAAAACCTGAAAGCGTATTGTAATTTCATGGAACTATCTTTGCAACATGTTAGCCAACGACGATCTGCAACAACGCTGGTGGAACCTTGAAGCCAGGCTGCTGGAACGGTTCAACAAAAAACCCGATATGGAAACGATATTGTTCCTCATCGGCGTCCAGGAATTCGGGGCGATCAAAGAAAATTTCACCAAGGAACAAAAACAGGACCTGATGCATATTGCCGTCTGTACCCTCCTTTCAGAGAGCGGGTACTACGAACTGGAATCGGTGGATGAGGACGGATGGCCGCATTTTAAGCAACTGAAGCCCATGCCCGACATGAGCCTGCCCGAGCAGGAAAATTTCCTGAAAGACCATATCCTGCATTATTTTGAACAAACCGGTTTTTAACCAACGATAAATCAGCATGAAAAAAATCCTCCTGTCCCTTGTATCGGTACTGGTCATTGGCAGTTGCCTGGCCCAGCAAGACAGCCTGATTACCCGGAAAGACCGGAAAAAAAGGGATGTGTTGCTGCAAACCAGTATGGGTGATATCGTGATCCGCTTATCCGGTCTCACACCCCTGCACCGGGACAATTTCCTGAAACTGGTAAAGACACATTATTACGACAGCGTTTTATTTCACCGGGTCATCCGGAATTTTATGATCCAGGGAGGCGACCCGGACAGCAAAACAGCTCCCGCCGGAAAACCCCTGGGCAATGGAGGCCCGGAATACCGTATTCCGGCGGAATTCAGCCCGGCATTATTCCATAAAAAAGGAGTGATCGCGGCCGCCCGGGACAATAATCCCGAAAAAGCCAGCAGCGGCAGCCAGTTCTATATCACCCAGGGAAAAATATTCACCGACGCCGGTCTCGATTCAGTAGAAACCTACCGGTTAAAAAGAAAGATACCCGCCGGACAACGGGAGGTATATAAAACAATAGGCGGGGTTCCGCACCTGGATCAGAATTATACGGTGTTCGGGGAAGTGGTAAAAGGGATGGAAGTAATTGATAAGATCGCCGCGGTTCCCACAAGTAAAGGTATTGACCGGGACCGGCCGCTGGAAAATGTAGTGATCCGGAAAGCCAAACTGATCCGGAGAAAAAAATACGGACACTAAACAAAAAAACTCCCGGGAACCCGGGAGCTTTTTTATGGCTTCATACCTGTCATTTATTTTTGATTCCCCATACCTCCCTGTTGCCCTCCGCCTTCTGCTCTCTTTTTCTCCTCTTCTATCGCTGATTTCCGCTGGCGGGCCGCCTTTACCTGGCTATTGCCAAAACGGAAATTGAAATTCAGTTTGAATTGCGGCATTTCGCCATTGCCTCTGAAATTACTCTTCACACCGGCAAAATCGGTATGGCCGCTCCATCTCATGGTCCGGAAGATATCCCCCACAGCCACTTTGATATTTCCTTTCCCCTTAAACACGATTTTTTGCAATCCGGCATCCACCATTCCCATAGCATCGGCCCGGATCATCCCCTGCCAGATGGAAGGAGATATGTACAACAGGCTCAGTTCACCGGTCCAGCCCTTACCCAGGTTCATACTGTTTTGCATAAAATAGGTCAGGGCAAACACCCCCTGGTCCACTTTGCGGTCACCGCCGCCAAAATCGGCCACATAATGGGAGTAATTCGCATTCAGTGAGGCAAAGAAGCTGTACCATTTATACTGAAAAGGATAACTGATGTTCAGCGCCGCCACATCCTGGGTGGCCAGGTTCTTCTTGGTCAGGAATCCCTTTGTTTTGTCAATGGTATCCGGTACCTGTGCAAAAATATCCTTCACATGACTATAGGTCAGTTTGGTGGTCAGCTTGTATTTGTAGATATGCGTGATATCAACACTGTGGGTGTACTGGGGTCGCAACAACGTATTCCCTTTCATGTATGTGTACTCATTCAGCTTGAACTCAAACGGATTCAGGTCCTGGTATGCCGGCCGGTCGATCCGGCGGCTGTACGAGAGGGTCCATTGTTTCATGGGGTTCTTGTTGAAGGTGACCGCCGCACTCGGGAACAGGTCAGTATAATCTCTTTTAAAAGTGGAATCATAGCCCACCATTGTACCGCCCGCTTTTTTAAACCCGGTTGAATTACCGGTGGAATGGGTATTCTCCGCCCGCAGGCCAAACTGGATCATAAATCCTTTTTTGAACTGCTTGTTATAGTTTATATACAAAGCATTGATATTCTCCTTGTATTTAAAGCGGTTGCTCTTCAGGGTGTCCAGTACCTTCCCCGCATTAAACACATCATACCGCTGGAAGTCATTATCCGTTTCCACCACACCGATTTTCCCGCCATAACCAAGCCGCCCCCCCTTGTAATTTTTTTCATAATCCGCCTTCAGCGAATACAGGTCGATATTGGTCGGTGCAATCATATTGTAAACCGCCCGGTTTATTTCCGTTGTACCATCGGGCTGGTAATAATAATTGGGCTGGAACTGGTTGGACCTGATCTTAAAGAATCCGTAATCCGCATCAATATTCAGTTCAGCACCACCGGTTACTGCATACCGGTAGTTCAGGTTGGTATTCAGGTTATCCCGTTTCATATCGTTGTGGTTGGTGGCTTTCAGGATCCGGTCCGTCTGCCCCGTGGGGATATAAATAAAATGCATCGGGCCTGCCGTATTGATATCATTGTTGGCAATATTCCCGTTCAGTACCACGCCGATTGTGTTGTTCTTATTGATAAAGTAATCCAGCCCGGCCTTGAATCCATGGGTATTATTCCGGAACAGGATTTCATTCTTCTGGAGAAAAAATGTATCCAGCTGAACCTTCTCCCCGTTCATGGTCATCAGGTAATTGCCTTTGTTATAATTGTAATTGCCAAAAACATTGATGTTCTTGTCGCGGTTGTTCAGGTTGAGTCCCCCGTTGTACTTCGCATAGGTACCCTGCACATAACCTCCGTTTATGGAGCCATTGGTCCCGAAAGCCTTGTTCTTTTTCAGTCTGATATTGATGATCCCCGCATTCCCGGCTGCTTCGTATTTGGCAGAAGGATTGGTGATGATCTCAATGGCCTCGATCTGGGCAGACTGCAGGCTCTTCAGGTAATTGGACAGGTCAGTTCCGGATAAGGGAGACGGTTTCCCGTCAATATACACCTGCACCCCGTTCTTACCCGCGAGGCTGATATTATCATCCTTATCCACCATCACACTGGGGCTGCGCCGCAGTAATTCAAGGGCATCATTCCCCACGGCATTGATCGTGCCATCCACATTCAGGATGGTCTTATCTGCTCTCACTTCAATGATCGGTTTCTTAGTGGTAACGGTAACCCCCTGCAGGTTCCCGGATGCTTTGGTCATCTGGAATACAGGCAGTGCTATATCCCCTGTTGCTTCAAAAACGGTTGAATAATAGGTGGCATACCCGATATGCGAAGCACTGACCAGGTACGTTCCGGCAGGTGACGGGATGGAGAAACTTCCATCATTGGCCGTAACAGCCAGTTTTACCACGGACGAATCCTTTACACGGAGAAGTGAAACGGTCGTTTTGTACAACCCCCTTCCTTCTTCATCTTTTACCACACCCGAAATTTTCTGGGCCCGTGCGGAAAAGGATAAGGCAAGGGCTGACCAAAAAATCAAAACTAACTTTCTCATTATTAATGGTTTTCGTTAAATGAAGGACAAAGATACTCCCGGGGGTAGCATACAGATAAGCGATTCCCGACCAATGGCGCAAAACCTGCCATGAACGGCACAAAATTTCCGGTGAAATAATACAAGTTCCCGATCGGGTTCAGTTTCCATTTCATCGTTTTCCCTTAGGTTTGCAACTCAAAATCATTGATTATGAGTTACCCTGCTAACCTTCGTTACACCAAAGACCATGAATGGATCAGTTTAGACGGCACTACAGCCACCATCGGCATTACAGACTATGCGCAAAGGGAGCTGGGTGATATTGTTTATGTCGATGTGGATACCGTCGGCAAGACCCTGGAAGCCGGATCTGTTTTTGGAACAGTGGAAGCGGTTAAAACGGTATCTGATCTTTTCCTGCCCGTGGGTGGCACCATCACCGAACTGAATCCCGCACTGACGAATGCACCCGAATTGGTTAACAGCGACCCGTACGGCGATGGCTGGATGGTGAAGATCACGGTCAGCAACCCTGCCGAATTCGAATCCCTGATGGATGCAGCTGCCTACCAGGCCGTGGTTGATTAAATCCGGGTCCTTTTAATCCCCGTATATAACAGAGATACAATCTGAACAGGATTCGTTGTATCTTAACCAGGTATTTGAACCTCAACACTACATACAGCGAACAGGAGCTGGTGGCTTCCTTGCGTCAGCGCGACGAAAAAGCCTTTGCTTACCTGTATGATCATTATGCGACTGCTCTTTATGGGGTGGTAAATACAGTTGTTCCCGATAAAGAAACGGCCAATGATGTTTTGCAGAATGTATTTGTCAATATCTGGCGGAAATTTGATTCCTACGATCCGGCCAAAGGAAGATTGTTTACCTGGATGATGAATATTGCCCGGAATGCTGCTATTGACGAAATACGGTCAAAAAGCTATGCGAATACCCGTAAAACCCAACCGCTGCCGGAGGACCATGAGATCAGCGGGGCCGTAACCGGTCCCCGGATCGAGGACAGCGGATTGAAAAAAGTGCTGGGAAAGCTGAAAGAAGAATGGCGGGTGCTGGTCGACCTGTCGTACTACCAGGGCTTCACACACGAGGAGATCGCCAAAGCACTGGATCTCCCGCTGGGTACGGTAAAGACCCGGATCCGGTCGGCATTAATACAATTGAGAACGCTTTTACAATAAATTGAATATACAGGAATACATATCAAGCGGAATCATTGAGAGCTATGTGCTCGGGCTGGCTTCTGAAGAAGAGAGAAGGGAGTTTGAGACCTTGTGTGCCCAATACCCCGAACTGCTCCGGGCCAGGACCGAATTTGAAATAGCCCTCGAAAAACAGGCTTTGTCCGCGACCGAGCCACCTCCTGCTTTTGTAAAAGAAAAACTGCTCAACGAAATCCGTGCTCAAGGAAAAGTCATTTCCCTGGGCAACGGATCCATGCAAACCAATAAACGCTGGAAATATATTGCAGCGGCTTCTGTTATTTTATTGGCGGGCAGCATGGCCTGGAATATTTCCATGGTCAGCAAAAACATCAGCCTGTCAAAGAATTTATACAAGGCAAAGGAAAATATCATGGACCTGGCCGCGGAAATAGGCCGGCTCCAGCAAAACCCCAATGTGAAAATGGCTTCCCTGCGTGGCATGGAGATCTCCCCGCAATCCACCGCCACTGTTTATTGGGACACCGCTTCTCACGATGTGTATCTCCTGGCGAACAACCTGCCGGCACCTCCTTCCGACAAACAATACCAGCTCTGGGCCCTGCTCGATGGTAAGCCCGTGGACCTGGGAATGATGGATTTTACCGTCCGCCAGAAAAAGCTGCTGGTCCGGATGAAGAACGCGGCCAATGCACAGGCTTTTGCCATTACATTAGAAAAAATGGACCGGCCCGATCCTTCCAAACCCGGCGGTGATATGGTGGTTATGGGCAAACTCTGATTTTCTCCCGGTTTCAATCTTTACTACTCTTGTTTACGTAGGTATAAATCATGTACGGCTATAGTCGTTTTGGTTCTATAGTTGGTTAAGAACAAGGGGCCCTTCCGGGCTCCTTGTTTATATTGGAGAAAACGCATTCCTGAAAATCTTCCCTAATATTGCCGAAATAATACAGATGAAATACCGGTTCGCCCCTTTTTTTCCTGGTATCTTTTGGCTGCTGCTTTGTACCCTCCTCCTCACCCTTCCCGGATCCGCTTTCCCGACAGAAGACTGGCTGGATAAGATCTGGTTTGATAAATGGGTGCATATCGGTCTTTTCGCCCTCCTGGTTATTTGCTGGTGCCGGGGTATTCATCAATCCGTACCGGATAAAAAAAAGGCAATCAGAATTTTTGCCTGGATAACAGCCGCCGCTGTTTGTTATGGTATATCCATGGAATTTGTACAGCGGTATTTTGTTGTGAACCGGTCATTTGATACCGGGGACATCGTGGCGGATGCAGTGGGGGCGCTTGCAGGTTATATTTTCAGCAGGAGGATATATATAAAAAAATAGACCCCTGTGGAAACAGGGGTCGCAACCAAAACTAACTGCTTATGAGAAAATTGACTGCCTTTATAATGAGGTCTGTATTTCTAATTGTCTGATTGTATAACGCAAATTTACTGCCTGTAGTATGATTTTCGCTGTTAATGAAAGTTTAAAAGAACCTGTTCAGTAATTCCACTTAGTTATCTTCCGCAACTCACCGTTACCTCCTGACAATACGATGCAGATACTGAGCGGATTGCACAACTACCAAAAACGATTGTTAGTTTATTTATTTCATTAACATTTCAAAAACTGACAATCAACTGACAAAGAACGAGCTTAAAAAATACCTTCTTTATACACTAATGTAAAATTCGTGCCAAAAACGATTGATAAAATAAAAGGTCATCCCTCCCGGAATAACCTTTCCTGAAATGGCTTCGTATCTAACTATTTAGATAAAAATCCTTTTATCATATCCATCAGGCCTCCGCCTGAAGACTGGTTTTCCGGCTGAAAACTATCCTGGGCTTTTTGGGTAAAGCTTCCAATAATGTCCTGTATATCAAACCCTCCTCCCCCGTTATTTCCAGCGGTTCCGCCGGTAAACTGATTTAAGAGATCCTGTAATTGCGTACCACCGCCTCCGCCACCGGTGAGGGAGCCAATCAACCCGTCCAGGGTAAAGCCCGGGTTCTGTGTATTGTTGGTTTCTGTGATCACCCCGTTCAGCACATTAGGAATGAGATTATTAGCCACATTACTGGCTGAAGCCGGGCTCAGATTGTACTTACCCACCAGCTTACTGATAAAATGACCCACCATCATGGTCACCATCGGGTTTTTCTGCAGACTGCCTGCACCATTGCTTCCTTTAAACAGGTCCAGGATATTCTGCAGGCCGCCCCCGGCCAGTACATTCTGAAAACCACTGGTGATCGTTTTCGTGGCGTCTGCTAATACTTCCTGGTTTTGTTCATTGGGAATCGCTGGGTTTTCCACCACTGTATCCTTTCCGAAATTTTTTACCAGGTCCATTAATTGTTCAAGCATACTGCATGTTTTAATTTGAATAAAGTTTATTCGAAAATGGTTCACCGAAAAATAACCAATAATACCTTGCTGCAGAAATATTAAATAATTGTTACCTGTAAAAAAACCGGTACCTATATAAAAGCAGTATGGTCCTCTTAATTTTGTTTGGTGAGTTTTTCCGAGTTCTCCGCGAACTGGAGCGCTTCAATAAGTTCCTGTATATCGCCGTTCAAAACCGCATCGAGGTTATAGAGAGTAAGACCAATGCGGTGGTCGGTAACACGGCCCTGGGGAAAATTATAGGTCCGGATCTTGGCGCTGCGGTCACCGGTGCTGACAAGGCTTTTCCGGTGACGGGCAATCTCGTCTTCCTGCTTCCTCACCTGCTCTTCATACAAACGGGTGCGGAGCATTTGCATGGCCTTCTCCCGGTTGCCCAACTGAGACCGCTCGGTCTGGCAGATCACCACGGTACCGGTGGGAATATGCGTCAGCATTACTTTCGTTTCCACCTTATTTACATTCTGACCTCCGGCGCCACCACTCCGGGCTGTTTCCATTTTAACATCGGCCGGGTTCAGTTCAAAATCCACTTCCTCGGCCTCGGGCATCACGGCCACCGTCGCGGCTGATGTATGCACCCTTCCGGATGCTTCCGTATCGGGTACCCGCTGCACCCGGTGCACCCCGCTTTCAAATTTCAGGGTGCCATACACATCATCACCACTGACTTCTAATTGCACTTCTTTATAACCACCGACCGTTCCTTCATTTTCGCTCAGCACAGCAGTTTTCCAGCCGCGTCGTTCGCAATAGCGTATATACATCCGCAACAGATCTCCTGCAAATAGGCTGGCTTCATCCCCGCCGGTGCCGGCTCTTATTTCCAGTATGGCATTCTTTTCATCCTGCGGGTCTTTCGGGATCAGCAACTGCCGGATCGATGCCTCGGCCTGTACTTTCTTTTCCTCCATTGAAGGGGCTTCCATTTTGGCCAGCTCCCTCATTTCTTCATCGTCACCCTCCAGGGCTTCTTTATAAAAAACAATATCCTCCAGGATCTTGCGGTATTCATGATAGGCCTGCACGATCTTTTCCAGGCTTCTGTATTCCTTGCTGGTCTCCGCAAATTTCTTGTTATTCCCCACGATCTCCGGGTTGGTAAGGGCGACCCCCAACTGATCAAATCTTGCTTTTATGGCTTCCAGTCTGTCCAGCATAATAAATAAAATCCAAAAGGAAATGTCAGCATCCGATTGAAAGTTGGCAAAGGTAACTGAATAATTTTTTGGGATTTGGATTTTGATTTCGGGAATTTTACGGCATGCAGTACAGAAAATTCAGGGCGGACCGCTTGTTTGACGGCACCGGGTTCCGGGAAGGGAAAGTGCTGATCACAGATGAAAGCGGGAAAGTGGAAGCTATCGTTTCTCCCGAAGAGGCCGGCGACGATGTGAAACAACTGGAAGGAATACTCAGTCCCGGGCTGATCAACTGCCATTGCCACCTGGAACTCAGTCACCTGAAAAATGTGATCCCACCCCATACCGGGCTGATCGATTTTCTTTGTTCCGTGGTTACCAAAAGGGGCTTTGCTCCTGAAGTCATTGAACAGGAGATCATCCGCGCCGAAAAAGAAATGGCGGATAATGGGATCGTAGCTGTGGGGGATATCGGGAATACGGCCGATACGGCTGCTGTAAAAAGGAATAGCGGGATCCGCTGGCAGAACTTTGTGGAAGTACTGAGTTTTACGGATGAACAGTCGGCGGAAAACTTCAGCCATTACCAGCAAGTGGCCCTGCGATTAAGCAGGAACTGAGTTACATCCGCCCTCCCACACCGAACTTCCCTGGTTCCGCATGCGCCTTACAGCATTTCACCTAATACTTTCCGGCTGATCAATGAAGCGACAGCGGGACAGATCATTTCCATTCACAACCAGGAACACCCGGCGGAAGATGAATTGTACAAAACCGGCCTTGGCCCCTACCTGCGGTTCTTCAAAATCTTCGGGATGGACAAGTCTCCGTTCCCGGTTACCGGCAAAAGCAGTATCCGTTCCGTATTACCTTACTTCAATAAAGGTCAAACCATTTTGCTGGTCCATAATACATTCATGCCCGAGGAAGATATGGTATGGGCCAATGAGTACGCGGCAGCCAGCGGATTGAAACTGGTCTATTGTCTTTGCATCAATGCCAACCTTTATATTGAAAACAAAGTTCCCCCGGTGGATCTGCTGATCAAGCATCACTGCCCGGTCGTGCTGGGCACTGATAGTTATAGCAGCAACTGGCAACTGAGTATCGCTAGCGAAATCGCCGCGCTTCACCGGCATTTTCCGCAGATCGCCATTGAAACCATTTTGCAATGGGCCACCTTCCAGGGCGCAAAGGCCCTGGGCTGGGAGGATGAACTGGGCCAGTTTAAAAAAGGAATGAGACCGGGACTTTCTTTAATCCGCCCTGATTTTTCAGGCTCCGCCCGGTTAGCCTAATATTTCCCGCAGTACTGGTAAGGTCTTCAGGGTGCCAAAATCCTGGATATGCAGGGCATAATAGTTTTCAAGTTGACGGAGTAATTGTCTCCGTAAATCGTGGTTCAGTTTGATCTCTTCCAGTTCTCCCGGTTGCATGACTTTCAGCAACTGCGACGCAATGGCGGCCTGCTGTCCCTCCAGGAAATAGGGATGCCCCGGCTGCTGTCCGGTGAAGCAACCTTCTTTCAAATCCAGGAATGGGTTTTCCAGGCTGTAATTATCCGTCAGCCTGAACCCGAAATGCACCGGTAAGTGCAGGGCAAAGAATAAGGAAAGGTTAGCCATCACCGTTCCCCGGCTCTTATCCAGGTATAAAAAACAATCTTCTGTAAAATGAAACAGATCCGGGTTGCTTTCCGGCTGCTTCAGGCACCTGGTCAGCAGCTCCACCATAAAAAGGGCCACTGCATTCTTCGGCACATCGGAGAAAATATGCTGATAGATGACGGCCCATTTAAATTCCTTTATCCGGTTCAGTTGTTTCAGTTCATTGTGATACACCACGAGGTCAAGCAGGGCAGAGGGTTGAAACAGGTTAGCCTTGCCGGTTCCTTTCTTCGTGGAGGTTCTCACCCCGTTCACCAGGTATGACTGCACCCCGAACAGTTCGGTGAAAATGGTAACCACCAGGCTGGTTTCCCCATATTTTACGGTTCGTAAAACAAGACCCGTTGTTTTATAAAGTTTATCCGGCATCAGTTGGCAATAAAGAAAATTTTTGTAGCGATCCTCTCCTTTCCCCCCTCCTCACTGACCAGTACGAGGTAAGCACCGCTGGCTATTTTTTGCCCCCGGTAATTTTTACCATCCCAGTTAGCCTGTCCGCCCAGGGCCCTTGCCTGGTAAACCAGCCTGCCATCCAATTCTGTAATTTTTACAATGGCATTGTTCACCAGGCCGCGGAACGCAATGGTCCCGGTAAAACCGGGCGGCACCGGGTTAGGGAATACCAGTACATTTTCATTGGTTTCGCCTCCTTCCGTAGCGGTACCCCGGAACGAACAGATCCCTTTTAACGTAGCAAAATAGACTTCACCGGTCTTCCCGTCAATGGCGATCTTCCTTACATCGTTGCTTAATAAGGGACTGTTGGTCTCATTGAATCGGGCAATGACTTTCTCACCGCCCGCATTCACCAGGAATACACCGTTTTTAGTGGCCGCCCATTTCCGGTCGGCCCCATCCACGGCAATGCTGCGTACCTCTTCTCCTTTAAACAGGTAGCCTGCAAAATTTCCCTGCGGAACAACAGGCCAAACAGCATCACATCCCGTGGCAGCAAATACCTGGTCCGGGCACTGGATCACGCCGATCCCGTCTGAACTGCCCACCCAGATAAAGCCGCTCTTATCTTTTGCGATACACAATATATCGTTGGAGGGCAGGTTGCCGTTCCCGCTTCCGGCGCCAATCATTTTCCAGCGATCATCACCCGTATTTTCAATAGACGCTCCATGATCAAAACAGATCAGCCCGTTGCCCAGGGGAGAAACAATCCATTTATAGTTATTATCATCCACCAGGATCTGCGAGACTGCTTTTTCAAACAAGGCAAAGGGCAATGAAAACCGGGCCCAGCTCCCGTCCGCCTTTCGTACCCGCAGCGGTTCCGCAGCCCCGAAATTGGAGATCCATAAATTATGTTCCCTGTCGAATGCCAGTCCGGCCACGCGGTAACTAAAAGGGTCTCCTATGGTATTGCCCAGGTAGCCCTGCTTAAAAATCTCTAAGGAAGATCCTTTCCCGATATGCAATAATCCGCCGCCATAGGAACCGGCCCAGGCTGTCTCATCCCGTTTATCGACAGCCAGGGAAATGAAATCCAGCAAGGAATCAATTTCAGGATACTGGTACCTGTTAATATTATTCCAGTGACCCTCTGTAAAGACAAAGATCCCATCCCCGTTATACTGGTAATTCCAGGCATCATTCACCGAACCGGCTGTTCCATAAAAAACATGGTTATACACTGTTATCTCTCCCCCGGCAATGGATTGCGGGGAATTGGGATTATAATTCGTATAGGCATTGCTGTTACTAATACGGGACAATCCCGCATACTGGTCGGCCACCCAGGGCTCATTATCCAGCAACAATGCCTTTCGGGGAAACGAAACGGCTCCTGTATGTTCCAGCGTCCTGCCGACCGAACCGTCTGTTCCCAGGATCAGCACCCGGCTGATCCCGTTGCTTTGCCGCTCTGCCAGCAGGATCTTGTTTCCGCTGAGGTGGCTGTTTTCAATGGGCCAGCCATCCCCGTAAAACAAAGTCCATGCAGCTCCATTTTGTATATACAGGGAATCATTTTTTTCCATTATTATACGACCATCCAGGCTGATGATATTTTTACAGCCCGTTGTACCGCTGATGGTTTGCCAGTAGTGGTGATCGGCCAGGTTGGGCGCATTGGAGGCTGCTTTCTTCAGTCCCTCTTCCGTTGCCGCATAAAAAAAAATGCCGTCACTGGTAACCGCATTTACTTTTACCTGGTTCCCCCCATTCCCGATCAGCCAGGTATCTTTTATTTCGTAGCGATCCGCATCCACAACGATCACGCCCAGTCCGGTGGACAGGTAGAACGCATTACCCCGCGGGTAGATATGGTACACGGTCTTATCCCCGCTGCTATTGTCGCGTTTGATATCGGGGATATTGATAACATCATCCCGGTAAAGTATATCCAGGTTGCTGTTGCTGTATGCCACCAGCAGTTTGAGGCCGGCTTCATCTGCACCAATCGTACTGACCCCTGTTTCGCTTAACCCGGTAACCCTGCTGTACCTTTCTATACTATTATCCCCCGGATCTACGGAGAAAAGACTGTAGGGAGTGGCACAATAGACTTTGCCTGCAACTGCCGCCAGGTCAATGGCGCTGTTACAGGGCAAGTGTTCCCTCCATTGGCCTACGGGGGACAGGTGATCCTGCGCGGCCGCAGCAAGGCAGGCAATAAACAAAGAAATGGTCAACAGGATTCTCACGCCTCAAAAGTATCACAATCGGTCATGTTCCTATTGGGGTTTTTTACCTTTCTTTGCAGCCTCACAATTCCTGATTTCCTTATGTGGTACCGGCTCGGACAATTTATTCTTAAATACCGTATTGCGCTCCTGGTCCTGTTACTGGCGGTAACCGGGTTTATGGGCTATCATGCCAGCAAAGTGCAGTTAAGCTATGATTTTACCCGGGCCATCCCGATTGACAATCCCAAATACAGAGCCTACCAGGAGTTCAGAAAAAAATTCGGTGAAGACGGCAACCTGCTCGTCATCGGGATACAAACGGATCAATTGTTCAGGGAAAAAACCTTCAACGCGTATTATACCCTGCAGCGTCAGTTGAAAAAAGTGCGGGGGGTGGATGATATCATCTCGGTACCTTCCGCGGTGAACCTCGTAAAGAATGCAGAAACGGAAAAACTGAAAGCCGTTGCTATTTTCCCCGACCGGGTGCTCACGCAGGCGGAGATCGACAGTGCATCCGTTATTTTTCTGAATCTCCCCTTTTACGAGAACCTGCTGTATAATCCTTCCACCCATGCCTGGCTGATGGGGCTCCGGATCAACAAGGACCTGATGGCAACGAAAACCCGGGAGACGATCGTAAGGGATATCAACAAATTGGTGGACGCATTTGGGAAAGAGCAAGATCTCACTGTTTATAAAAGCGGGCTGCCCTATATACGGACGGCGATCGCCGTGATGCTGGTAAAGGAAATGAATTTTTTCCTGCTGGCCTCGGTGGTGCTCTCCGCCCTGATCCTGCTGTTATTTTTCCGTTCAGTGAGTGCCATGCTGCTGTCCCTGCTGGTGGTGGCCATCGGGGTGGTCTGGAGTGTGGGTACTATTGAATTAATGGGCTATAAGATCAGCCTGCTCACGGCCCTGATCCCTCCATTGGTGGTGGTGATCGGCATCCCGAATTGTATTTATTTCCTCAATAAATTCCATGTCGCCTGGAATGAATCGGGCAATAAGAAAAAAGCCCTGGTCGCCATGGTCGATAAAATGGGGATCGTCACCCTGTTTTGTAATGTGGCGGCTGCGATTGGTTTCGCGGTCTTCGCCCTGACCCAAAGTCAGATCCTGAAAGAATTCGGGTTGGTAGCCGGTACCAATATCATGGCCCTGTTCATTATTTCATTATTACTGATCCCGACCGTACTGAGTTTTTTACCGGCGCCCAAATCCCGCCATACCAAATACCTGGAGAATGCCCGGCTGAACCGCTGGCTGGACCGCCTGGAACGCTGGTCCTTAAATCACCGCCGGCTGATCTACGGGATCACGGGGGTGTTGGTGCTGGCTTCCCTGCTGGGAATTTTCCGGCTGAAAAGTGAAGGGTTTATTGTGGATGACCTGCCCAGAAAATAC
>JBBIGW010000006.1:0-53936 GCA_037447355.1 Bacteroidia bacterium
CGGTATGAACGCGATAATGGGTTCCGGGGTAACCGGGGGAATAATGGTAACGGTTTCGGTCGTTCAGAGAATGGGAACCGTGGTAATAATGGCTTTGGCCGGAATGAAAACGGCAACCGCAATGAGGGCCAGGGCCGTGGTTTTGAGAACCGAGGTGTTCGTCCCGATAACCGTGACCGCATGGATAACCGCGGTTTCCGGAGGGAAGAAAACGGGAACCGCCAGGCGCCGGGCAATGGAAATAATAATCAGCCGGAGCGCCGTCGTTTCGACCGCAATGATAATAATGGCAACCGCGATATCAATCCCCGTAATGGGAATGAACAACCCCGCAGGGATATCAATACCGGGGGCAACGGCGGCAATGACAACCGTCGTTTCGGGCGCCGCTATGACAATGGCGGGGGTATGAATAATCCCGGTGGACGCCGTACCGAAATGGGAGGCGGCAATGGCCCGCAGCGGCAGAGCCCGGGGGTGGAACGCCAGCCGCAGTCGCAGCCCCGGCAGTTTGAAAGGAGCCAGGAAAGAAGCGGTAACAATGACCGGGGATTCCGTCCGCAGCAGGGCGGAAATGAGCGGGGAAGTGGAAACGGGAGGAGGAGGTTTTAGGAAGTAAAAATGCAAAAGTAAAAATGGGAAGAGGCTGCCTGAGAGGGTGGTCTCTTTTTTTTACAGGAAAAATTTAGTTGGGCTGTCCCGGCAAGAGCAAGGAATGTTTACGGTTAACTTATTGGTTTTTAAGAGGAGCGTTTTTTGGGATATGTTTGTAATCACGTAAATTTATTCGTTGCCCGCAATTTATTGACACCTCCATATGAATAAACTCTTCTCATCAGACAAGCCAGTTTCCCGTGCCGACGAAGACAAGTTTCAACGTTATGACTTTTCAAAAGGTATCGCGAATATTATAACTGGCAGAGAAGAGGAATCATGTATCGTCATTGGAGTTTATGGTGCTTGGGGAGAAGGAAAGACTTCAGTGATTAATTTCATTGAAACCGAACTCAACAAAGAAAATAATATAATCACCATAAAATTCAATCCTTGGAGATACAACGATGAAAATTTATTGCTTATACACTTCTTCCAAACTTTAGCAAATGCTTTGGATGCAAACCTGAAAAACAGAAAGGAAAAAATAGGCGACCAACTAAAAAAATATGCCGAACTTCTGACTTTTGATGTTCCTGTTTTCGGAAATGTTGGAGAAAAACTTAAAGCAGCTGGTGAATTGCTTGCAGGGGTTGACATAGAGACTCTGAAAGAAAGAATTGAAGACTTACTCAAAAAAGCTAAAAGGAAAATCGCCATATTCATAGATGATATAGACAGACTAGACAAGACGGAAATTCACTCAATATTTCGCCTCGTTAAACTTACAGCTGATTTTGCAAATACAACTTATGTTTTATCTTTTGACGATGAAATGGTTTCTGCTGCACTAGGCGATAGATTTGGGGAAGGAAATCAAAATTCAGGACAAAACTTTCTTGAAAAAATCATCCAAATCCCTCTAAAAATCCCTGTTGCGCAACCTGCTGCTTTGCAAAAATTCTGTTTTGATATAATTAACAGATCGCTTGAGACAAATAAAATAGACTTATCAGATGATGAGGGAAGAAGCTTTGGCAATGAATTTAGCCAAAACATTTTGATTATGCTTTCAACACCTCGTCTTGCTGTAAGATATGGGAACACTTTATCTTTTTCAATGCCACTTTTGCACAAAGAAGTGAACATGGTTGACTTAATGTTAATTGAAGCTATCAAGATATTTTATCCTAAGTATTATCAATTGGTAAAGTCAAACCCTGAATATTTTATTGGTTCTTATTCAAATGGATATTCACATGAGCGCAATAGTGAAAAAATAAAATTATTCAATGGGTTATTAGAAACAACAGGGGCAGACCTTTCAAAAAAGCAAAGACAGTGCATTATAAATTTATTACAGCGGCTTTTCCCGATGATTCGAGAGGCTTTACAAAATTATTCTTACAGCAGAGACTCAGCAAATGGTTGGTTTAAACAACAAAGAATTGCTTCTGCAAAATATTTCAATAGATATTTCAGTTACACAGTAATTGAGGGTGAGATTTCAGACATTGCATTTAATAATTTCATATCGGAAATTCCAACTCAAACCGATATAGAAATCTCAAAATCGGTGAAGGGACTCATACAACAAAGTTCACCAGAAACTTTCCTACTTAAAATTAGAAGCAGAGAAGAAGAATTTAGTTGGGAAGTGTCAGTTAAGCTATCTAGGATAATTGCATCTGAATCCGGACTATTCCCCAAACCTACCGGCTTCTCCTTTAGGTTTGCTTCCCCCAATGGGCAAGCAGTTTTTTTCATCATACAATTAATAAAAAGGCATGCCAATAAAGAAGAACAATTGCAACTCATTGATAAATTGATGAATGAAGCAAATCCTTTTGAATTCGCTTCCGAATTATTCTATGAGCTTAAGAGAAAAGACAAAAATGAAGAAAAAGATTTTTTTTCTGTCAAAGAGTATCAAACTATTGTAGCTCATTTGATAGCCCGTGCCCTAAAGGAGTCTGTTAATTCTTCGATATTTGAAAAGTTTCCTGACCAAACTGCTTATTTATTTAATGAATGGGGCGCTAAAAATAAATCTCAGTTGACTAAGTATGTAAAAAACATTTTACAAAAGGATTATTCTAAATCGTTAGACCTCTTAAGAGCATTTACGCCAACAGTATTTAGCACAGCTTACGAAAACCCATTCAAATCTAATTTTGCAAAGGAGGACTATGCATTTTTTATAGCTCTGTTTGACAAAAACTATATTAAGAAGCTATTAAATAAAGTTTTTCCAGACAAAAAACTGAACAAAGAAAAGGTTAAATGGAGTGACAGAGGCGACAATAATCAAACTGATATAAACATGGTAAGACAGTTTATGCATTGGTTTAGCGAAGAAGAAATCACACCTACGATTTAAACTGCGGGTAATAAGGGGTTTGCTGCAATGCTGGCAGACGAATAAATCCTCTTCTTTTTGTTCGCTAATCGGCAGCGGCTCGGGCAGACGTAATTCTATCGGCTTTTGTTCTTGACTTCGTCATCAGTAATTCTATTGGGTTTCGGTACCACGCTGACGGAACACAGAATACCAGCACAGCAGCAAGCCCTGTTCGTTAGCGCTTATTCCAGATCCTGCGTACCAGCAACTTATTACGGAGCATGCCTGGTATTTTTAAGCAAACCCGCTATAGACTCCGGACAGCTTTTATCGCTTTTATCTTTTTTAGTAGCGGGGTATGAATTTTTCATTTTATAACCCTGCCGGCCGGTAAAAACTACCGCTCTTCCGAAGCCCGTTATTTACTATCTAAACTCAGGCTTCCGCCACCATATAACTCTCCACCGGCTCGCACAAACAAACCAGGTTCCGGTCCCCGTAGGTATTATTCACCCGGGCAATAGAGGGCCAGAATTTATGTTGTGCCACATAGGGCAGGGGAAAGGCCGCTTCCTGCCGGGAATAGCTGTGCGTCCATTCGTCTGCGGTCAGCATAAACTGGGTATGCGGGGCATTCTTCAGCATATTGTCTGTCTTATCCGCCTTACTGGTCTCGATGGCTTTGATCTCATCGTGAATGGAGAGTAAGGCATCACAGAAACGGTCCAGTTCGGCCTTGTCCTCGCTTTCCGTGGGTTCGATCATGATCGTACCATGCACCGGGAAACTCAGGGTGGGTGCATGGAAACCATAATCCATCAGGCGCTTGGCCACATCCTCGGCTTCAATTCCGGCGGATTTTTTAAAGGGGTGCAGGTCAACAATAAACTCGTGGGCGCACTGACCACTGTTATTGGTGTACAGGATATCATAATTGCCGGCCAGTCTTGCCCGCATATAATTCGCATTCAGGATTGCGTATTCCGTCGCGGCTTTCAGTCCTTCCGCACCGAGCAGGCGGATATAGCCATAGGAGATCAGCAGGATGGAAGCCGATCCGAACGGTGCTGCAGCGACCGCGTTATTACCTCCATTGTTCACATGACCCGGCAGGTGTTTGGCCAGGTGGGCTTTCACACAAATGGGACCCACACCCGGACCACCACCACCATGGGGGATGGCAAAAGTCTTGTGGAGGTTCAGGTGACAAACATCCGCGCCGATCAGGCCGGGAGCGGTAAGCCCCACCTGCGCATTCATATTCGCGCCGTCCATATAGACCTGGCCGCCGTGCTGGTGGATGATACCGGTGATGTCCTTCACTGTTTCTTCATAGATCCCATAAGTGCTGGGATAGGTGATCATGATACCCGCCAGTTCCTTACTGTATTGTTCAGCCTTCGCTTTCAGGTCTTCCACATCGATATACCCGTTCTCCAGCGCTTTCACCACCACCACTTTCATACCGGCCATTACCGCGGAAGCGGGATTGGTGCCGTGGGCGGAAATGGGAATCAGCATCACATTGCGGTGCGCTTCACCATTGGCTTCATGGAAAGCACGGATCGTGAGCAGACCGGTGTATTCTCCCTGGGCGCCGCTGTTGGGCTGCAGGCTGCAGGCATCAAAGGCGGTGATCTCACAAAGGTATTTGCTGAGTTCATCGATGATAAACCGGTAACCTCCGGTTTGGGAAGCCGGGGCAAAGGGATGGATCCGGTTCCATTGGGCCGAACTCAGGGGCATCATCTCGGTGGCGGCATTCAGTTTCATAGTGCAGCTGCCGAGGGAGATCATGGAAGTGTTCAGGGAAAGATCCTTGTTCTCGAGGTATTTGATATAACGCATCATCTGGCTTTCGCTTTTATAGGTATTGAAAACCGGGTGCGTTAAGAAATGTGAGGTACGGGTCAGGCCCGTTGGAATATGTTCCAGTTCGCCATCCTGGTCAATCGCAAAGGCCACGGGGTCCTTGTCATTTTCGAAGCAATTGATCAGGTCAAAGAGATCGGCTACATCAGTGGTCTCGTCGAGGGAGATACCGATATGGGTGGCATCAATATATCGGAGGTTGATCTGCTGGCGTTCCGCTTTTTCTTTAATGGAGGACTGCTTATCTGTTTTTACCACGATGGTATCAAAGAAATGACCGGAAGCGAGTTCAAACCCTCTTTCTTCTATGGCTTCGGCAACGGTCTGGGTGTACAGGGCCACGCGTTTGGCGATATTCTTCAGACCATCGGGACCATGGTAGACCGCGTACATTGCCGCCATATTGGCCAGCAGGGCCTGGGCGGTACAAATATTCGACGTCGCTTTTTCGCGTTTGATATGTTGTTCGCGGGTCTGCAGGGCCATACGCAAAGCGCGGTTGCCCCGGGCATCGATACTGATCCCGATGATACGACCGGGCATATTGCGTTTGAAATCGTCTTTGGTGGCGAAGAATGCGGCATGGGGGCCCCCGTAGCCAAGGGGTACCCCAAATCGCTGGGCGGAACCGATGGCCACATCGGCACCCAGTTCACCGGGAGGGGTAAGCAGGGTCAGGGCCAGCAGGTCGGTGGCCATTACCACGAAGGCGCCGGCATCGTGCACCGTTTGGATAAACTGACGGTAATCCTCAACCGATCCCTTATTATTGGGATATTGCAGGATGGCCCCGAAATAGGTAGCATCGATGGTCGCGGTCTTATAATCCCCTGTCACGATCTCGATACCCACAGGAACGGCACGGGTTTTTAATACATCAATGGTTTGCGGGAAAATTTCCTTGTCCACAAAGAACCGGGGTTTTTCAACGGGCTCCTGTTTGTTCAGGGCATGAAAGAACATGGTCATTGCTTCAGCCGCGGCCGTGGCTTCATCCAGCAGGGAAGCATTGGCGACCGGTAAAGCGGTCAGGTCGCTCACCATGGTCTGGAAATTCAGCAGGCTTTCGAGACGCCCCTGGGAGATTTCAGCCTGGTAGGGCGTGTACTGGGTGTACCATCCCGGGTTTTCAAAAACATTCCGGAGGATCACCGAAGGAATGATGGTATCATAATAACCCTGCCCGATATAGTTGCTGAAGCATTTGTTTTTCTGCGCTACTTCCGCGATATGTTTCAGGTACTCGTGTTCACTCATGGCCGGCGGTACATTCAGGGGCCTCGCCATCCGGATACCGGCGGGAACGGTTTTGTCAATTAAAGCGGACAAACTGGTTTCGCCGATCGTTTTCAGCATGGAACGGGTATCCGCTTCACGGGGACCGATATGCCGGGTTACGAATTCATTGGATTGCTGTGCAGTCAGGTTCATATGTAATAAAATATAGGTTCTGAAAACTATTGTTGTTTTAAATTCGAAATATCGCTTTCAAAAAGCTGTGAGCGGTGAGCTATGAGCTGCGAGACCTAAAGTTAGTTATCGTACTGTTGGTCCCGCAGCCCGCTGCTATTAGCGTCGGGCTTACTACAAAATACGGCTGGATATCTGTAACCCGACACCGGTCAGACCAATCAAACCGGGCGAAACGGTCAGGGATACGGTTGTATGGCTGATTCATCTGGCCGGGGTTGACGGTACGGCTTTTTGCCCGGCAAAGTTACGACAGGGCCATGAGAAAAAAGGAGTCTTGCAGAAGCTGGGGATAAGCCGTGAAATACCGTTCTTTGCCAAATGGCCGGGAAAATTCTGCAAAACTGGGAGAAGAAATCGAAGGAGCGTCAAAAACTCTACAAGCAATACCTGCAAAGGGCGGATAAGAATACTGTTTTACGGCAATTGCCTGGATTCCATGAGCAGGCATTCAGCCAGGTGGACTGCCTGCAATGCGCCAATTGCTGTAAAAATTTCTCGCCCCGGTTTAAAACCCCCGATATCAAACGCATCAGTAAACACCTGCGGATGCGGGAAAGCGAGTTCATCGAAACCTATCTCAGGGTGGATGAAGAAGGCGATTACGTGGTCCGGTCCAGTCCCTGTCCCTTTCTCGGCGCCGGTAATTATTGCTCAATTTACGACCAGCGGCCTTCGGATTGCCAGCGCTTTCCTTACACCGATGAGGATGTGATCATCAAACGGCAGCCGCTGACGCTTAAGAATTCCACCTTTTGCCCGATCACGTATTATGTGCTGGAAAAACTGCTGGAGGCAGAGAAGAAGAAATAATGAGTCAATTGGACAACAGTGATGAATCAATCAGCCAATTTTCGATTCCACAATCTATCTGTACATCATCTGATTAGCAGATTACCTGGTTGATTTATTGTTTACTTGCAGGCTGATTTGCTGGTTTACATAACGCTGAACTTCGGGACCCGGAGTTAGCCATCAAACTATCGGTCTCACAACTCGCAGCTCGCAGCTCGAAACTCGTAGCTCATAGCATGCCACTCAGCTCCTCCCAGGCAGCGGTCAACGGCCTTTGTATTCCTTCTGTCTTCCATTCTTCCCCGCCAGGGATAACAGTGGCTTTTAAAATTTCTTCCTTCGTCTTACCGGCCTTTATTTCCCCCTCTACGAATTTCAGGACATTGCCCAGGTAATCGCGGAAGGCTTTTAATTCATCGGTCTTGCCGGTGATCTCGTAACCCGGGCCGGAATGCCCGAATACAAAACGGGTTTTGGGGTCGAACTGGTTCAGCGCTTTGTCCAGAACTTCCATCCAGCTTTTGATATTGGCGCCAGCCGCCCGGTCCACATAGGGATGGCGGCGGTTAAAGACCAGGTCGCCGCAATGCACAATATTGGCGTGCTGAAAATGTACAAAACTGTCGCCATTGGTATGTCCCGCCCCATAATAATACAGGCAGATATTCTCCCTGCCCAGTTTCTCACACCAGGTGCCGGTATAAGTCTGGTCGGGATATAGTTGTTTGTCCTCGTTTTTGTTTTGTTTCGCTGAATTCTCCTGGTTGATCCTTGAATTGGCATGCGCCAGTACATGGTCTACGAGGCCTTTAAAGGAAATATTACCCGCCGTGTGATCTCCGTGGTGGTGTGTATTGATCAGCAGGCTGAACGGCTTATCGCTTTTCTTTTTCAGTTCATCGATCAGGTGTTTGCTCTGGTCGGGGAACTGTGCATCCACCACCGCGATCCCTTTTTTGGACAGGTAAAAGGCGATCGCACCGCCTTTTTCGGTAAAGATCCCGATCTCATCCGTGAGCATACTGATCTTCCAGGGCTCCTGGAACAGGGCTGTCAGGATGTCTTTTTGTAAAAAGGTCAGCGCCCCAAAACTAAGCGCGGATTGCTGAAGGAAGTTGCGGCGGTTCATGGTGATCAGTTTACTGGTTGATAGGTTGACAGGTTTACGGGTTGACAGGTTCGTAATTTCAAAATTCACATGGGTCAGGAAACAATTCCTTAGGAAAACGAACGGGATGGGATAAAGGTTGTCTTTTAAACCCCTGATTAAAAATTCTCAATACCCGATGCTCAGTGTCCAATCTTCATTATGTAATCCATGATAACACAGATTAAATTTAGTGACTTTCCGGTATAGCGGATGCAATCCGGAAAAACAGGCCTTTATAAGTGTCTAATTAAATTCAGCAAGTAAGTTTCAGGAGGTACTGTGTACATTCTTTTGAACCTTTTAACCTTTAAACCTTTTAACCTCCCCTAATACTCAAACCTCCGCAGCCCCGGTGCCTTAAACCAGGTAACCACCACTACCAGCAGGGTCATGCAGCCGCCGAAGATAACCGAGGGAACCATGCCCAGGGTTGTTGCGGCCACCCCGCTTTCAAACTGTCCCAGTTCATTGGAAGAATTAATGAATATGGAATTGACCGAAGAAACACGTCCCCGCATTTCGTCGGGTACAAAGATCTGTACGATGGTGCCGCGGATGATCACGCTGACCCCGTCAAACAACCCGCTGGCCAATAAGGCGGCAAAACTCAGCCAGAAATTTTCGGAGATCGCGAAGACCAGGATACAAAGACCGAAACCCGCTACCACATAAAATAAGGTGAGTCCCTGATTCTTTTTTAAGGGGTGTGAGGTCAGCCAGGCGATTGCTATAAAATTTCCCAGGTAGGTGGCTGATACCAGCCAGCCCAGTCCAACGGGGCCTACTTTCAGAATATCGCTTGCAAAGGCAGGTAATAAGGCAATAGCGCCGCCAAATAATACGGCAAACATATCGAGGCTCAGGGCGCCCAGCAGGGCTTTATTATGAAAGACAAAACGCAGACCTTCCTTTACTCCTTCCCATGTTTTGCTGGTTCCCTGCCAGCTGACCGGCTTAGGTTTTATTTTTTGAAAGAGCAGGAAGGAAATACCCACCATGGTGCAGACCGGCACGAAGGCGATCGTGATATTGGTATACCCCATCAGGACCCCGGCAATGGCAGGACCGGCTACGGCAGCGATCAGCCAGACCATGCTGTTGATGGAAATCGCTTTTACCAGGGATTCCTGCGGCACCAACTGTGCCAGGAAGGCATTAAAAGCCGGCCCGGCAAAAGCGCGGACCGCTCCTGTTCCGAATACCAGGATATAAATACTCCATTCGATGACGGATCTTGAAGTGTGGGACTGCATCCAGTAAGAGGTCACGATCCCAAGTCCCAGCATCAGGAAAAAATAAAGAGCGATGCAGGTGCTGATCAGTTTGTGTTTATTGCTTTTGTCCACCCGTACCCCAGCGGGCAGGGCCAGGGCAATGGCCGGGATCACTTCCGATAAGCCGAGAATACCGAGGGCCAGTTTACTCCCGGTGATCTCGTACAGGCGCCAGCCTAACAATACGGGTGTCATCCGCAACCCGGCAATAAACAGGATACGGGCCGTAATAAACCAGGAAAACTCCCGGTTGAGAAGGGGCCAGTATCTTTTAGTTATCGAGGAAAGATTGCTCATGGAAGTGTCAGGTAATATTGCCCCTCGTCATACTCTTTGTCGAGGGCGTCCAGGATCACCTGCAGGTGTTTTTCATTACCCAGGAAATCGGCATTGCTGGCATCTACGAACAGGGTTTTAATGTTGTGCTGTTTGATATAATGGGTGTAGGTTTCCTGGATATTGAACAGGTAATCGTCCTGGATATTCTGTTCATATTCCCGGTTGCGTTTTTTGATATTCGCCTGCAGCCTGGATACCGGGGCATGCAGGTAGACAAGGATATCGGGCTGGATCAGCTGCTGGTGTATGATCTCAAACAGCCGCTGGTAGAGACGGAACTCATCCTCGGGCAGGGTCACTTTGGCGAACAGCAGGCATTTGGTAAACAGGTAATCGGAAATGGTCAGGCTCTGGAACATGTCTTTTTGCTGCAGCAGTTCCTTGAGTTGCTTGAACCGCTCTGCCATAAAAAACAATTCCAGCGGGAAAGCGTATTGTTCCGGTTTCTCATAGAATTTAGGCAGGAAGGGGTTGTCCGCGAATTGCTCCAGGATCAGCCGGGCATTATAATGCTTGCTGAGCAAATGGGCCAGGGTGGTCTTTCCCGCCCCGATATTTCCTTCTATGGTGATAAAATGGTATCGCATGAAATAAATGATCAAATCTGTGAGGCGGTACTACCGGCAGTGGCCGCAAAATACTTTAAATGCAAGGGCCGTTGACTTCTGACGGAAAGATTGTGGAAAAAATCAGGATACCTTTTTTACTTCAAGGGGATCCGGGCACTCATCAAGCAACTGGCGGATCGTTTTCCCGCTGACCGGGTGTACCCGTTCGGCCGCAATTTCACTGAGCGGCAATAAGGCGAAACGCCGGTTGGGCAATTCGGGGTGGGGAAGTTTCAGCAGGTCATAATGATGAACCTCGTCATTAAAGAGCAGGATATCGATATCAATCAGCCGGGGGCCGTATTTTTCCTTGCGGACCCTGCCCAGTTGCTTTTCAATTTTCAGGAGGCGGCGGATCAGTTGCCTTGCGTTAAGGGCTGTATGGAGCTCAAGAGCCTGGTTCAGGAAAGCCGGCTGGTCCGTTTTGCCCCAGGCCGCTGTTTCGTAAATGGAAGAGACAGCCGGAACAGGGCCGCATTGTTCACGGATCAACTGCAGTGCGCCGGACAGGAATCCGGCCCTGTCGCCCATATTGCTGCCCGTCAGCAGGTAAGCGGTATTCATTCGCCGCAAATATCTTTAATTTCTGCCTTGTAGCGTAAATAAATACATTTGTAACCACATGAAGCAGGAACCCATTCCTTATAGCCAGTCGAGAGCATTATGGGCCATCACCCGGGCCAGTTTCAGGGCCATTTTTGACAACCCAAGCTCCATTATTTTCAGTATACTGTTTCCGATCATTTTTGTGTTGATTTTCGGAGCATTTAACAATGGGGGCGGCGCAAACTACAGGATCGCCCTGACTCAAAAAGCGGATACCGCTGATGCATTCTATAAAAGTCTTCTTAAAATTCCCGGGGTAAAAATTGTGGAATATAAAGATTCCGCTGAGTTGCGTAAGGATCTTATTAAAGGCCTGCTTACTGCGATACTGGATATAAGGAAAGCTCAGGATAGTGCCGGGAAACCGCATTATAGAATCGGCATTCGTTCGACCACAGCCAGTTCCAATACCATTTATACATTTGTGCCGGCGCTGGATCTGGCAAAGCTCCATCTGGAAAAAGAGCTAAACAACAGGTACGGAAATTATGTGGAAATAGGGACCCCTGTAATTGAAGAAGTGCGTAAATATCGCCAGATTGACTTCATTCTTCCGGGGCAACTTGGCTTTTCAATTCTGTTTTCAACCCTATTTGGGATTGCTTTTACATTCTATAATCTGAGGGAGTTGCTGGTGTTGAAACGTTTTTATGCCTCACCAGTGAATAAAATTAATATCCTGATTGGGGTGGGGATGAGCCGGATTTTTTTCCAGTTATTAAGTGTGATAATACTGATGCTCTTTGGTCATTTCTTTATGCAGTTTACATTGCAGAATGGCCTTTTTACTTTTCTTGAAATTATCCTGATGACAATACTTATGCTCTTTATGCTAATGGGCGTGGGGCTGATTTTTAGCAGTGTTGTAAAGAATGATACCAATTTGCCCCTGTTGATCAATTTATTCGCATTTCCCCAGATGATGCTCTCCGGCACCTTTTTCCCTATCGATGTTTTTCCCAAATGGCTACAGGATATCTGTGCAGTATTGCCACTTACCCAATATAATGATGCGGCCCGCAAAATTGCCTTTGAAGGATTGAGTATTCTGAGTTGTTGGAAAGAAATCGGTATCCTTGCTATCTGGACTGCGCTTACTTATGTTATTGCGGTAAGGGTGTTGAAATGGGAGTAACCCTTCATGTAAGTAATTGTCATTAATACTACCATGAAATTTATTAACTTATGCGACTCCTCAAACTGGCTCTTATCAGTTTTATTTTTTTCTTCCTGCTGATCACGGGCATCTCCCTTTTTTTTCCTTCCCATATCCGGATCTCCAAAGCAGTGGATATCCGCAGTACCCGCGATTCCGTGTTGCGCCAGGTCAGTGATCCGTCCAACTGGAAAAACTGGTACCCGGGTGCCGATACCCTGGAATTGTATAAAGCCGACGGCGTGGTGAAAGGGATCCGGATGCCGGGCAACCAGTCATTGATGATCACCGGGTTTAATGATACAATGGTCAGGGCGGCTCACTCCACGAAAAAAACGGAAAAGGCATCGATGGGATGGAACCTGTTGCAGCCGGGAAACGGCCAGGTTACCGTGCAGTGGTATATGGACTTTCACCTGGACTGGTATCCCTGGGAAAAATTCTCCAGCCTGCTGTTGGAGAAAAGATACGGTCCCCTGATGGAGCAGGGACTCGGTAAACTGAAGAAACACCTGGAGTAATATTTTGCAGACTGTATTTGATAAGCGGCAAGAATCCGCTCTTTCGGGAGCTTAACTTTATGCAGCGGTCCGCCTCCTGCAAACGACCTGCGGCCGGACCAGTACATGCATTAACGCTTAAACCACGAATATGAAAAAACTTATCTTACTCCTCACTGTCTTCTCCGCCTTCGGCTGCCAGGCGCAGGATGCCACGCGGAAAAGTCCGCATGATACGGTAACTAACGCGAATACAAAAGTCACCTATGGACGTCCTTATAAAAAGGGCCGCGAAATTTTTGGTTCGCTGGAAAAATTCGGAGTGGTATGGCGGGTTGGCGCCGACGAAGCCACTACGATCAGTTTTGCCAAAGATGTGAAATTCGGCGGTACGAATGTTAAAGCCGGCACCTACACCTTGTTTGCTATCCCCGGTGAAACGGAATGGACCATCATCCTGAATAGCCAGTTAGGCCAATGGGGTGCTTTCAGTTATGGGAAATACAAAGACAAGGATGTGGCTTCCGTGAAAGTACCGGTACAGAAGCCGGAGCAGGTGGTGGAACAACTGACCATCCGGTTTCTCGAATCAGGCTTTATGGTGATTGAATGGGATATGACCCGGGTGATTGTACCCATTGTATATTAAACAGCGGATGCAGTTCAGGCCCCGGATTTAAGCGTGTTTTCTTGCCCGGGTGATCCTCTTTTTTCTACCTTTATGCAGAAATCCGGACAATGCAAAGCCTGAAAATGATCCCGCTCTTGGTTTTGGCTGTGTTGGCAGCCACTCCATCCCGTACCCAGGTACCCGCTGATACCGTTCTCTTCGCCCGGGACAGCGCCCTTGATATTCCCACCGATCCGACCACGATCTTTTTCCAGGAAGGAGAAAAGAGCAAATCTCCCGGAAAAACTTTACTGGTACTGAAAGACGGGAAGACCCGTTCGCTTTCGGCGCTGTTGAAAAGTTTTTCACCGGACGAAAACATGCCATCACTGTATGCGGATCATGCGTTCGCCGATATGGATAATGACGGGAAAAAAGAACTGCTGATTTCCAATTTTACCGGTGGCGCTCATTGCTGCGACGAGATATATGTCTTTACGTACATGGCCCCGGGTAAATACCGGCAGGCCGTGAAATTATTTGCCGGCAATACGATCATCACGAAAGAAAAAGAATTCATCTACGATTTCCACGAACAGTTTGGCTATTTCTTTACCTGTTTTGCCTGTGGGTATGAGGATAGTACGGACGGAGCTCCCCAGCATATCAGTACGATCCTGCTCCGCTATTACAAAGGGAAAATGAAGGTTCAGCCCGGTGACCCCGAACTGAAGGCTGTTATCCTGGATAACCTGGATAAACTCGGGGAGCAACCCTACCAGCCGCTGGAAGATGATATTGCCCAGGATAACGGTCTCCGTAAGGAAATGGCCCTGAACCTGGTTGTTTATTATTATTCCTTTGGTAAGAACCTGGCCGAAACCCGGCAACTCTTCTACAAATATTACAGGCACCCGGATGTAAAAACCACCTGGGCCGCTTTTGTGAAACAACTGCAATACCTGCAGCAGGAAAATGATTTCTGATCCGGCACGGGCCATGCAACGCTTATCATGCCCCGGTTGTCAGTCAATCAGTATACGATAACATGGATGAACGCCAATTGGTACGGAACTGCCTCAAAGGCAAACCGGCTGCCCAGAAAGAACTGTTTGACCGGTTTTCCGGGCAGATGCTGGGGGTATGTTACCGCTATACCAAATCCCTGGCCGATGCGGAAGATGTATTGCAGGACGGCTTTGTAAAAGTCTACCAGCACCTGCATGCGTATAAGTTCGAAGGGGAACTGGGCGCCTGGATCCGTCGGATCATGGTGACCACCGGCCTGAACTTTTTAAAAAAACACAGCCGGTACCGGGCCGATCTTTCCTTTGATACCAATGATGCCCTTCACCCGGTCACTGATAACGACGCGGAAGTGACGATGTCGGCAAAGGAACTGGCGGAACTGATCCGGCAGTTACCCACCGGCTACCAGACCATTTTCAACCTCCATGCCGTGGAAGGATATACGCATGTGGAGATCGGGGAAATGCTGGGTATAACCGACGGTACATCCCGTTCGCAGTATGCCAGGGCCCGGAACCTGCTGATCAGCTGGGTGGAGAAAAATTCATTCATAAAAAACGGACTTTATGCGGGAAAATGAATTTGAAAAAGGGGTAGCCAAAAAAATGGAGGAGTTCCGCCTGCAGCCCTCCGCTCCCGTATGGCCGGAGGTGGAGCGCCGTATCCGCGAACGAAAAAGAAGAAGGATAATTTTTTTCTGGTTTACCCTGGGCGGCCTTTTATTCTGTGGTATTGCCGGCTGGTGGATCAATGATTCCCGCCATCCCCAAAACCTTGTAAGCAAAAATGAATCTCCTGCTCCGGTAACAACGGTACCTGCTCCTGCGGGAGACAGGCAACCGGTAATAAACCCTGAAGGGAAAAAGGGAGGAACGTCGATAGCGCCCGCTGGAGGTGATGATATCAGCAACCGGCAGGATGTTTCCCCGGTAACAGGTAGTAAAGATGAAAAAAGCCGGATCCCGGCCGGAGATAAGATCAATAACAAAAGGGACCACTTCAAAAGAATATCCGCACCGGTTATACCCATTGCGGTAAATAATGCTAAAAACGGGGAGAAGAAAAAACTTCCGGCCCAAAGCAACAATACCCCGGCATCGCCTCTTATACCCGCTAAAACAGGTGAACCCCTGACCGTGGATGTATCGCTCCCCGCAGTGACAGCGGGCGAACCGCTGGCTGAAAAAAAGGTAATCAAACCTGTGACGGCAGCAGGAGTAAACAGCGGGGAGCCGCCTATTGCCGGGGATACGTCATCAAGGGCGATCGCAGCGAAAGAAGAGGAGCCCCCGGTCAAAAAGAAAAAGAAGGAAGCAAAACATAAATGGGAAACCGGCCTCGGTTTCGGCTTCGGGGAATCCCGGCTGACCAATGGGAACCTGGCTGTTTTCGGTGAAAAAAGATTTGACAGTTATCAGTCCGGTATGAGCAACTCCAATCCCGGGGGTGCGCCTTTTGTAAGTTTTGCGGATTCCATTCCGCTGAAAGGACCGGCCCTGCATATAGGAGCTTATGCAAAACGGAAACTGGGTAAGAAAACCGCTTTTTCAGCAGGACTGAACCTGGCTTATTATTCCGGCAAACAGCGGGTGGGGGTATTCGTGGACAGCACGAAAACCCTGGCGGATCCTTATTTTTCGGTTATACTTGATGGTTTTTACCGGGCGGGAAGCCAGTCCCGGTACAGCAACCGGTATTATTTCCTGCAGCTGCCCCTGTTATTTCACTGGCAACTGAACCGGGGCCGGCATTTCCCCCTGCTGGAATGGGAAAATGGCTTTCTGCCCTCGGTGCTGGTGGGCAGCAGGGCCCTGGTTTACGACCGGCGGGAAAGGCTTTTTTTCCGGGATAAGACCGTCTATAATACGTTCAGCCTGGCCTGCCAGACCGGTATTTCCGCTCTTCTGTTCCCGGATAAAAAACATCCATTGTCGGCCGGGTTCTATTACAACTACCATTTCAGCAAGTTGCAAAAACAAAATCCCCCGGAGTTCAATCACCTGGGCAGTTACGGGCTGCAGTTCCGCTGGGTTATTAAAAAATAAGCCGTGCAACGGTCGGAAAGACCCGGTTGTCAGCATTTCAAATGTTCAGTATGAAAAAGTATTTGACCCTGTTGCTGTTCTTTACAGCCTTCCTGTTTCAATCCTGTCTTAAAGATAAGATCCTGTACACGTACACCATGGCCATCCCCGTGTACAAAAGCAAGACGGAAGTATATGCAAATATCCGGTCAAATGAACCCCAACCTGTTCAATCGCCGGGTAAGTTATTCATCCGCGGGAATTATATTTTTCTGAATGAGGTGGACAAGGGGGTGCATGTCATTGACAACAGCAACCCGGCGAACCCGGTCCTGAAAGCATTTATCACTATTCCCGGCAACCTGGATATCGCGGTAAAGGGCAATACGCTTTATGCCGATCTCTATACTGACCTGGTGGTGGTTGATATTACCAATCCGCTGGCAGCCCGGTTTGAGAAATACATTCCGATGGTCTTCCCGTCGCGGAACTACGGCGGCAGTTTTATCGCGGACAGCAGCCGGGTCATCGTGGACTGGATCCGGAAAGACACCACGGTGGATTACAGCGCTTATCTTTCCTGGGAAAAAAGGGATGTGATGCTCTATGCCACCGCGGGTACGGGGGGCATGCAAAATAATGCGAATGGCGGCAGTCCGTCCGGTATCGCCGGTTCGATGGCCCGTTTTTCCGCGGTTGACAATTACCTGTATTGCCTGAATAGCTCGCAACTGCGTACCTACTCCCTCAGCAACCCGCTGGATCCGCAGCAGGCTTCCGCTGTTAACATGCCCTGGAATATTGAAACCCTCTATCCGTTCCGCGATAAATTATTTATCGGCTCCTCCTCCGGTATGTTTATATATAATATCAGCAATCCCGCCGTACCGGTGCTGGAAGGACAGTTCCAGCATGCCCGGTCCTGTGACCCGGTGATCGCGGATGGAAACTACGCGTATGTAACCCTGCGCGATGGCTCGGCCTGTTTTGGTACCAGCAACCAGCTGGATGTACTGGACATTACCAGCATGAGTTCACCCTTCCTGCTGCACTCCTATACCATGACCAACCCGCATGGCCTTTCCAAGTCAGGTGATCTTTTGTTTATCTGCGATGGGAGGGACGGTCTGAAAATGTATGATGCGGGCAATCCCGGCAGTATAGTCCTGAAGAAACATATTACCGGGCTGGAAACCTATGACGCCATTGCCTGGAACAATAATCTCATCGTTGTGGCAAAGGACGGCTTGTACCAATATGATTTCAGCAACCCGTCCAGCCTGACCCTGCGCAGTAAAATATCTGTTAACCGTAATAAGTGATTATGAAAAAAAGTTTGCTCCTGGTTTGCCTGCTGACAGTTTCGGTTATGATTTCCGCACAGGGGAAGCCCCGGTTTTCTTCTCAGAATACTGCAGGGATACTGGTGGGAAGTAGTGATAATGCGCCCCAGCTACAAACGATCAACGGGATCAGCTGGCAGAACTGGTTTACGGGGATCGGCACGGGGATCGACTGGTATTACCAGCGCAGTATTCCCCTGTTCTGGGAAGTGGAAAGAGGCTTCCTGATTGCACCCCGCCGGAAATTTTATTTTTCATCCGGGGCAGGCGCCAATTTTCCCTGGGGTGATTCCCCTGGATATATCAGCAACGGGTGGGGAACGGCCGCGCCGAAAATGATCCCGGGTTTCTGCTGGAATGCAGGTCTCGGTTATAAGGTAACGGTAGGAAAACAAAACGACGCAGTCCTGCTGCAACTGGGATTCAGCAATAAAATGCACCGGGAGGAAGTAACCACTGTTTATCCCTGTTTCAATCCTCCCTGCCCGGAGAACAAAGCATCCTATAAATATAATTTCAGGGCCCTGTCGTTGAAACTGGGCTGGGGATTCTAAGTTTCCCGGATAAATTTCAGGTTGCGCTGAATACCGGACCATTTGGCCCTTTTCAACGGGGAGTCCCGGAATATTTTCCGGAATGATTCTTCCTCCATGCTTTCCCATTCTTTGGTGGAGAGGTTGAGTATTTCCGGCAAAGGAGTGAGCGCCGCTTCCTGGTGGGGTTGGGAAAACCGGTTCCAGGGGCAGACCTCCTGGCAGGTATCACAGCCGAACATCCAGTTATCAAACCTCCCTTTCATCGATCCGGGGATCAGCGCCTCTTTCAGTTCAATGGTGAAATAGGAAATGCATTTGCTTCCGTCAATTACTTTTTCAGGCCCGATGGCGCTGGTCGGGCAGGCATCGAGGCAACGGGTACAGCTGCCGCAATAATCTTTCGCATAAGGGTCATCGTAATCCAGTTCCAGGTCCGTGACCAGGGTGGCGATAAAGAAAAACGAACCGCTGCCCCGGTTAATCAGGTTCCCGTTTCTCCCGACCCAGCCCAGCCCGCTTTTCTGCGCCCAGGCCCGTTCCAGTACCGGGGCAGAATCCACAAAGCCCCTTCCATTGATCTCCCCGGCTCCGGATCGGATCGTATCAAGCAACTCATCCAGTTTTTTACGGATTACGGTATGGTAATCTTTCCCCCAGGCATACCTGGAAATCTTCGGGGCGCCGGCCGCCTGTTGCTCAGCGGGAAAATAATTCAGCAATAAAGTGATCACCGATTTAGCCCCGGGTACCAGGCGGGTGGGGTCCACGCGAAGCTCGAAATGATTTTCCATGTACTGCATGGTTCCCTGCATTCCATTTTTTAGCCAGGTCTCCAGTCTCCGGGCATCCTCCTCCAGTTTATGCGCCCGGGCAATGCCGCAGTAAGCAAAACCAAGGCGCCTGGCCGTCAATTTGATAAGGGCGGTATGCCGGGATGTATTGTTCAGAATAAATCGGGCTGTTTTTTATTATCCACCCGGCTGATTTTAATCTGCCGGTCTTTTTATAACTTTTTTGTATAATTGGGCTTCGTTCCACGAATTTAAACACAAACCATCACTATGAGTTCAAAACCTGTCCTCCTGTTCCTGGTTATCAGTATGTGCAGTCTGCTAGCTTATTCCCAGGACAAATCCCCTGTAAAATATGGGAATGTATCCGAAAAGGATTTCGCGACAAAAATTTACCCGATTGACAGTAATGCCAATGCCGTGATCATTGCGGATATCGGCAGGACGGAGATCGAGGGAAATTCCAAATTCGGTTTTTCCCTGGTCTACAAACATTACTCGAGGGTTCATATCCTGAATAAAAACGGGTTTGAAGCCGCCAATGTGAGCGTCTCCCTGTATAAAAGCGGGAACAGTGAGGAAGAACTGGACCGGGTACGGGGGGTGACCTATAACCTGGAAAACGGGAAGGTAGTGGAAACCAAGCTCGATACCAGAAGTTCGGTATTCTCAGATAAAATAAATAAGGAATGGATCGTGAAGAAATTCACCATGCCCAATGTCAAGGAAGGTTCGATCATTGAATTTGAATATACCCAAAAGTCGGATTTCCTTTTTAACCTGCAGTCCTGGAATTTCCAGGGTGAATATCCCCGCCTCTGGAGCGAGTACAATGTATCCATTCCCGAATTTCTCCACTACACCATGCTGACCCGGGGTTATAAGACCTATGATATTGCCAAGAAAGACACCCGTTCCACGTTCTTCGTGGTGGTGGACAATGGCGGAACCGGCGCAACAGAACGTTACCAGTTTAACGCCAATGTGGATGATTACCGCTGGGTTATAAAAAATGTGCCGGCGTTAAAGGAAGAAAATTACACGTCTGCGCTCCGGAATCACCTGGCACGGATCGAATTTCAGCTTGCGTCGCAGGGACCGCCGTTAAGTTTTCATAACTATGTGGAATCCTGGTCCAAAGTGGCGAAAAATATGCTCGATGACGAGGATTTCGGTCAAAAGCTGTCGAAGGACAATGGATGGATGGATGATGAAATGAAATTGGTGACCCTCGGGGCTTCCACGAAGGAAGACAAGGCGAGGAGAATTTTCGCGTATGTCCGGGGCAATTTCACCTGTACAGATCAGGCCGCTTTATATGCATCGCAGCCGCTTAAAAATGTGTACAAATCCCGGAATGGTTCGGTTGCAGAGATCAACCTGCTGCTGACCGCTATGCTTCGTCATGAAGGAATCCCGGCCTCCCCGGTCATGCTGAGTACCCGTTCCCACGGGGTGAGTTATGAGTTGTATCCCCTGATGTCACAGTACAATTATGTGGTGGTGAAGGCTGAACTGGAGAACCACCCGGTGTTCCTGGATGCCAGTGTGCCGCTGCTGGGCTTTGGCCGGCTGCCGGTCCGTTGTTACAACGGGCATGCCCGTGAAATAAGTAATGAGGCCACAGCGCTGTATTTTGAGAGTGATACTCTAAAAGAAGTAAAAACCACGACCGTGTTTATGATCAATGATGAAAAGGGAAATATCGTGGGAAGTATTAACCAGGTGCCCGGCTATTTTGAGTCGCTCCGGCTGCGGGAGCGGATCCGGGACAAAGGGAAAGAAGAGCTGGTGAAGGATATAAAAAAATCATTCGGACCCGATGCGGCCATTTCAAATTTGGTGGTGGATTCACTGGAAAAATACGACGAAGTACTGGGACTGCGCTATGATTTTGACCTGCTGGAGGAAAAACCTGATATCCTGTATTTCAACCCCATGCTGGGTGAAACCTTTAAAGAAAATCCCTTTAAATCGGCAGAGCGTTCCTATCCTGTGGAAATGCCGTATGGATATGACCTGACTTACAATCTCCAGATGGAAGTGCCGGCGGGTTATGAAGTGGACGAACTGCCGAAATCAATGGTAGTGAAAATGAATGAAGCCGGTGACGGTGTGTTTGAATACCGCATTTCCCAGTCGGGCAACGGCATTTCTTTCCGGAGCCGTATCCGGATGGCAAGGGCCTATTACCTCCCGGAGGAATATGAAATGCTCAGGGAGTTTTTTAACATGGTCGTGGCTAAACAGGCGGAACAAATCGTATTTAAAAAGAAAAAATAATTGCATGGGAAAATACCTGATCATCAGTTGTTGCTGGTTTTTTATGGGGATGACTGTTTTTGCCGGCGACGGGGAATACGCGGTGGGAAGGATTTCCCCGGGAATGCTTAAGGGAGCGAATGTGGTAAAAAGATCGGAAGAGATAAGATATGAAATCAGTTCACTCACCAAGGCCAGGTTATATAGAAAATTTGCACTCACCATCCTGAATGAGAACGGGGACAATCATTCAGAACTTGTGGTTCATTATGATAAGTTCCGTTCGGTAAAATCTATTGAAGGGAAATTGTTTGATGCCTTTGGCAAGGAAATCAAGTCCTTGAAAAATAAAGACATCGATGATAGAAGCAATGTTAGTGGCGTAAGCCTTATGGAAGACAACAGGGTGAAGCTTCATAATTTCTATTACCGGATTTATCCTTATACGATAGAGTATGAAGTGGTGCTGGAATTTAATAATACCCTGGTGTTTTACCCATGGCTTCCGCAGCCGGCCGAAATGTTTTCAGTTGAAAAAAGCGGGATAACGGTTGTTTGCCCTTCCTGGTACTCTTTCCAGTACAAAACGTTTAATTACAGTGGAGCACCCCTGGTGAGTGAGGTGAAAGACGGGAAAAGTTATTACTGGGAGGTCAAAGAACTTAAGGCCATTAAATCCGAGTATGCTACCCCGGAATGGGAAGTTCTTACAACCAGTGTTTTTTTTAAACCGCTTGAATTCGAATTTGGAGGGTATAAGGGGTCAATGAATACCTGGAATGAACTGGGGAAGTTTCAGTTGCAGTTGAATGAAGGCAGAGATAAACTGCCGGAGGCCGTTAAGCTGGAAGTACACAGGCTGGCTGACCCGGTAAAAGATAACCGGGATAAAGTCAGGATCCTGTATGAATACCTGCAGAAAAATACCCGGTATATAAGTGTACAGCTTGGAATCGGGGGGCTGCAGCCCTTTGATGCATCTTATGTTGCAAAAAATGCTTATGGAGATTGTAAGGCGCTGACCAACTATATGTATTCCCTGCTGAAGGAGGTGAATGTTAAAAGTTGCTATACGCAGATCAAATCGGGCAGGGGAGAGAATTTTTTTATGCCTGATTTCCCTTGTGACCAGTTTGATCACATTATTTTATGTGTTCCTATGAGTAAAGATTCAATGTGGCTGGAATGCACAAGTCAAACTTTACCTGCTGGTTACCTGAGCGGGTTTACCAGCGACAGGTATGCATTGCTGGTGGACGAAAATGGGGGGCACCTTGTCCGGACCCCCAAATATGGTATCAGGGAAAATCTCCAGTTGCGAAGGGTGAGTGCGGTTCTGGATGAAGATGATAATCTGCAATTAAATTCTGCAACTGTATATTCTGGCTTGCAGCAGGATAGCTATCACAGCCTGATCAATGGCCTTTCAAAGGACAAGGTGAAGGAGATTTTGCACGAGCAACTTGATTTTGCCACTTATGAAGTGAACAGTTTTGACTACAGGGAAACCCGCTCTGTATTGCCCGAAGTGGAGGAAAAACTGGATATCTCCGTCAGCAATTATGCCACGATTACCGGCAAAAGGCTGTTTATTGTTCCCAATGTGATGACGCGAACCTACCGCCGGCTTACCCCGAACGAGGACCGTAAATATGATATTGAACTGGGATTTGAATATAAGGATGTGGATACGGTGGAGATTTCTATTCCGGCCGGGTACAGCGCTGAATCCGTCCCGGCTGATATTTCCCTTTCCACCAAATTCGGAAACTACCAGTGCCGGGTGAATTTTGAGGGCAACAGGATCAGGTATTACCGGAGTATCGAACATTTTTCCGGGACATTCCCTGCAAAAGATTACGCGGAACTGGTGAAGTTTTATGACGCCATGTATAAAGCTGACCGGAACAAACTGGTGCTGGTGAAGAATGAAACGGCGTCCAAAGGATTTTAACCATTCAGGCGAACAATAGTAAACACTTATCTTATGCGGATTTTTCTTTTTTGTGTACTGGTAACAGTTACACAGGGCGCATTTGCCCAGCCGGCTTCCGGATTTAATTTCGGGGATATTACGGAAGCTGATCTTTCCCGGAGATCCTATTCGATCGACACCAGCGCCCCGGCAGTGGTGCTGGGGGAATCCGGATCTACCCGGGTGGTCGGTAACAGCGAGGGCGGTTTCTCCCTTGAGTTTAAGATCAGGCGGCGGATTCATATATTAAAGAGCAGTGCATACGATAAAGCTACGGTGTCCGTTGATCTGTATACGGACGGGGAGACCGATGAAAAAATCAGTAGCCTCCGGGCCTACACGTATAACCTGGAAGGGGGAAAAATAACCGAGACAAAACTCAATCCCAAATCAGCCATCTTTACGGAAAATATCAGCCGTAACCTGCTCCGGAAAAAATTTGCACTGGCAGGTGTAAAGGAAGGCTCCGTAATTGATTATGAGTACACGGTTACGTCTGATTTTCTTTTCAACCTGCAGCCCTGGTATTTCCAGGGTGATATTCCCTGTTTATGGTCTGAATACAATGCATCCCTGCCGCAATTCCTGGATTATATGATGCTGCAGCAGGGCAGTCTCCCGTATTTTGCAGAAACAAACAGTGAACGGCAGGGCGCTTATGAAGTCCAGTATGCCAAAGAAGTATATGCCGGGAAGACGGTCAATGAACGGGTGGAAGTGACCTGTATGATTGCTGATTACCGCTGGGTGATGAAGGATATTCCGGCTTTCCGGGCGGAGGCTTTCACCAGTTCACCTGAGAATTTTGTCAGTAAATTGCATTTCCAGCTGTCCGCCTTCCGGGCACCGCTGCAGGAAAAAAGCATTTTAGCCACCTGGCCCGAATACACAACGGATCTGTTAAAGGGGCTCGATTTTATAAACGAGATGGAAAATGCGGGTGAGTGGTGGCCTTCCGATATGAAGACGGTTTTGAAAGGGACCAGCACTGAAACAGAGATCGCAAAAGCTATTTATAATTATGTTCGCCAGTACTATACCTGTTCCGGGGATAACCTGGCGGGTAAACGGGTATCCCTGAAAAAAATAGCCGCTGCGAAGAGCGGCAATAACCTGGAGTTAAACCTGTTGCTGCTGGCATTGCTCCGCTATGCGGGCCTGAAGGCTGATCCTGTGATGCTGAGTACAAAGCCCCATGGTATTTCCACAGAAACAAACCCGGTCATCGGGCAACTGAATTACATGGTCTGCCGTGTCAGCGCAGACGGCGATGACTGGTTCCTGGACGCCAGTCATCCGTTTATGGGGTTCGGGAAGTTGTCTCCGGATTGTTATAACGGCCAGGCAAGGGTACTGAACAGGGAAGCCACATTACTGCACCTCACTGCGGATCAGCTGACAGAATCAGACCAGGCGGAAGTTTTTATATCCGGTGCAGAACAGGCGGGTACCTTGTGGACGGGACATATAAAACACCAGTATGGATATTATGCTTCAGAAAAAATAAGAGAGCAGGTTAAAAAAGAAGGAAACCAGGGGCTGAGCAAAGAGCTTGCTGATATTGTTGAGGAGGACCTGCTGACGGACAGTATTGAAGTAACACGGCTGGAAAATACCGAAGAGCCGGTAAACGTCAGTTATCGTATCCGGAATGAAAAAGAAGCGGGGGGTATCATTTATATGAGCCCGGTCCTCATACCCCACTACAGGCAAAATCCACTGAAATCGGAGAACCGCCAGTACCCGGTTGAATTACCGTATAAGATCAGCCAGCTGTACAAACTGACTATGGAGATCCCCGAAGGATATATCGTGGATGACCTTCCGGCTCCGGTACTGGTAAAACTGAATGAGAAGAACGAAGCGGTGTTTGATTATAAGACCGCGGTGGCAGGTAAGGTCATTACCCTGACCTATAGCCTGGAAATTGCAAAAACAACTTTCAGGCCGGAGGAGTATAATGCCCTCCGCGATTTCTTTAGCAAAATGGTTGCTAAACTGGGTGAACAGATCGTTTTTAAAAAGAAATAATCAGGTAAACTCATCCTATGCGTTTTTTGTTTTTTTTCGCCCTGCTAGCAGTTCAGGCCGGTGCCCTGGCCCAGGATATTCCATCCTTCAAATTCGGAAAGGTATCAGCGGCTGCCCTGTCTGTTAAATCCTACCCGGTTGACAGCAACGCGGCGGCGGTCCTGCTCGCCGATGTGGGTTCCAGCGCCATAAAAGGGAATAATAAGGGCTGGTTTTCCCTTGAGTATAAACTACTGCGCAGGATTCACATCCTGAAAAGTTCCGCCTTTGATAAAGCCACGGTGGAGATTAAACTCTATACAAACGGGGAGGATGAGGAAGAACTGGATGACCTGAAAGCGGTAACCTATAACCTGGAAGACGGGAAGGTGACGGAGACGAAACTGAATGTCAAGTCGTCGGTCTTTAAAGAAAGAATTGATAAAAATACCGTTATTAAACGGTTTACTTTACCCAATGTAAAAGAGGGCTCCATCATAGAATATGAATTTAAGCTGACATCCGATTTCCTGTTCAATATCCAGCCCTGGAATTTCCAGGGTGATATTCCCCGGTTGTGGAGCCAGTACACGGTCACCATCCCGCAGTTCATGAACTATATGCTGATCCCGCAGGGCAACCTTACTTATTATAGTTCGGACAGGAAGGATAAAATGGAAAGTTATTTTGTCGAGGTCCGGCGGGAACTTGGTCCTGGCGCATTTGTCACTGACCGGTTTAATATCAGCTGTGGAGTCTCTGACTTCCGCTGGGTTATGAAAGATGTACCGGCCTTTAAGGAAGAGGCCTTTACCAGTGCAGCCTTAAACTATGTGGCCCGGCATGAATTTCAACTGGCAGGTTACCTGGCGCCGCTGAACGAGGAAAAAATCATGACGACCTGGGCCGATATGACAACCCGGCTTCTGAAACGCGAGGATTTCGGGGAGCAACTGAATAAAACCGCGGCCTGGTGGCCGGCAGATCTTGAAAAATTGTTGAAAGGCACGGGTGGGGAAACGGATATCGCGAGAAAGATTTTCAGCTATGTACGGGATAACTATACCTGTACCAGTCATAGCCAGCTTTTCGTGGAAGAGTCATTAAAGAAAACAGCAGGAAAGAAAAACGGAGGGGTGGCAGAGATCAACCTGTTGCTGACGGCCCTTTGCCGCTACGCCGGCTTACAGGCAGAACCGGTGATCCTGAGTTCCCGGGGGCATGCATTTGTAAGTGAACGCTACCCCGTGGCCACCCGGTTCAACTATGTCATCTGCCGGATCTATGCCGACGGGAAGGAAATCCTGCTGGATGCCAGCTACCCCCACCTGGGGTTCGGTAAACTGCCCTATGAATGCTATAACGGAATGGCCCGGGTGGTGAATGAAGCTGCCACGGAGATCAGCCTGCGGCCGGATATGCTGACAGAATCCAGCCAGACTTCAGTTTTTCTCGGTTATACACCCGGTGGCAAATGGACCGGCCAGGTGAATAAACGTTACGGGTATTTTGCTTCTGAAAAAGCCCGGCAGACAGTCCGGAAAGAAGGCATGGACGGATTGACCGGGGAATTGAAGCGTATATATGGGAACGACTTTACAGTTGACAGCCTGCTGGCGGACTCCCTGGCTTTTCTTGAATCACCGATTACCCTGCAGTACCGGCTTCGTTTCCAAAACGAAGAAGCGGCGGTGATCTATTTCAATCCTGTCCTGGGTGAACGTTATAAGCAAAACCCTTTTAAGTCGGATAACAGGAGGTATCCTGTTGAAATGCCTTATAAAACCAATGAGTTTTATTCGCTGACTATGGAAGTACCCCCCGGTTATGTGGTGGAGGAAATGCCCAGGCCGGTCAGCCTGAAACTGAATGTCCAGGGAGATGCCGTATTTGATTACAGGATCAGCCAGTCCAACGGGTATATCAATTTGCAGTATAAACTGGATATCCGGAAGGCAGTGTTTTCTCCCGTTGAATATGACTTGCTAAGGGTCTTTTTCGGGAATATGGTGGCCAAACTCGATGAGCAGATCGTGCTGAAGAAAAAATAACCCGCTTCAGGCATTTATTTTTCCTCCAGGTGCAGCCGGTGAAACAGCCGGTGTATGGCCGGGGCGAGGATAATACCCACATTCGTAATAAAAACCACGCCACTGAACAGTGCATAGACCGATGAAAAGATTTTGCCGTTTACGGTCGGCATTTCAATCACCGGGCCCATCCCGCTGAGGATCATTGAGGCGTTGTGCAGGGAATCGATCCAGGAAGCTTTTCCCCAGTAATGATACCCCGCAACGCCAATGGAGAGACAGACCAGCATGACCAGCCCGGCCGTTACCACGTTCTTCAATACCCGTTTGTAAAAAGTGGTTTTGGGGGCCAGCGGTTGCTTATGGTGTTCGTACATGGGTGGTTATTTACAGTCATTATTTATTTGTTCATCGATCACTTCTTTCAGTTGCAGATGCGCTTCCGCTCTTTGTTCCCCCAGCAGGTTTTTTACAAATACCAGGTATGCATACCCACGGCAGTAATCCACCATGGGCCAGGTGCCAAACAAACCCGGGCTGGCCAGGGCCGTGGCTTCTCCGTCCTTTTCTTCCACCACCCAGGCGCCGGAGGCATAATTAAATCCCCGGGCCGCTGCGGGTGCGTATTTTATCATCGATGGGCTGGTCCGGATCTGCATCATCTCATTAACTGCATTTTCACTCAATAACTGCACTCCGTTATATTTCCCTTTGTTCAGGAGCATGACCAGGAATTTCATATAATCCTCCGCGGTTGACTGGGCACCGCCGGATGGATTAACCGCCCCGTCTTCCAGGTTGGTGAATGTGGTCTTTCGCATCCCGAGCGGGATCAGCAGTTTGGTACGGATCAGTACATCAAATTTTCGTTTACTTACCACTTCAAGTACCCGGCCCGCCATGTTCAGGCCGACCGCGCCGTACCAGAAATCGGTACCCGTTTTGGCCCGTATCTCCCGGGCGGCAAAAGAATTGACTTCTTCTTCCAGTGTGCTGAACTTTTTACGCTGGAATGCTTTTTTCAGGAAGCCGCCTTCGTCTTCAATACCGGTCATGTGACTGAGACAATCCCGGAGCGTGATATAGCCTTTAAAGTATTTGTTCAGCTCGGGAATATAGGTTGAGACTTTGTCATCAAGGGATATTTTACCTTCATCCACAAACTGCATGACCAGCGCGGCCGTCAGCCATTTACTGCAACTGGCAATGGGTGCCTGGGTTTTGGTGTTGAATGTTCCCCGCTCTTTCTTATATACCAGACTGTCGCCTTTCCAGACCATAACCACAAAATCAGTACCCAGGATTTTCTGTTTGGCTTCAAGTTGTGCATCGAGGTCACCCCAGTTATACTGGGCATTTACTGGCTGCAAGAATAACATGAAAATAGCTACAGGTATGACTTTCATGCAGATAGTACTAAGTTTATATGACATAGTTTCGGGATTTCGGCCTTGGATTGGTATTTGAGTATGAGTTTAAAGTTAGGAAAAGTTGGGAAGTCTGAAAGTCCGGAAGACCGGAAGTTAGGAAGACGGGAAGATGGGAAGACGGAAAGACCGGAAGTCGGGAAGTCGGGAAGTCGGGAAGCGGAGTGTTCGGACAAATATGAATCTTCCAATAAATGACTAATTCTTTCTGACTTGCAGACTTACTGTCATTCGGAATCTATATTCATAATAAGATTTTCATAAAAACTTTAAAGTAAAAAAATATGAATCTCGGAAATTTCACCATCAAAGCCGCAGAAGCCTTTCAACAGGCACAGCAAATTGCTTTCAATGCGCATAGCCCGAATATTGAGACGGAGCATATCCTGAAAGCATTGCTTGACCAAACTGATTCCCCGGTTGATTATTTACTGAAGAAAAATAATGTAACGGTGAACCTGGTGGAAAACAAACTGGATGAACTGATTGGCAAGCTGCCCTCGTCATCCGGGGAGGCCGCCCAGCAGATCAGCCGGGATGCCAATAATGTGGTGTTAAGGGCCGGAGCTGTATTGAAAAACTTTGGCGATGAATTCGTGACGACTGAACATATCCTGCTGGCCATTGTGCAGGGGAATGATGCCGCCGCCAAACTGCTGAAAAACGCAGGACTGACCGAGAAAGGGCTGATCACTGCGATAAAGGACTTAAGAAAGGGGGAGAAAGTAACCTCGCAAACACAATCACAGGAGTTCAATGCGCTGAATAAATATGCCAAGAACCTGAATGAACTGGCGCGCCAGGGCAAACTGGACCCTGTGATCGGAAGGGACGAAGAGATCCGCCGGACCCTGCATATTCTTTCCAGGAGAACAAAGAACAACCCGATCCTGGTCGGGGAACCCGGTGTGGGTAAAACCGCCATTGCCGAAGGCATTGCCCATCGTATCGTGAACGGGGATGTGCCCGAAAACCTGAAATCAAAGATTATCTATGCGCTGGATATGGGATTGCTGATCGCGGGTGCCAAATACAAGGGCGAATTTGAAGAGCGGTTGAAAGCCGTGGTGAAAGAAGTGAGCAGCAGCGAAGGAGAGATCATTTTATTTATTGATGAGATACATACTCTTGTCGGTGCAGGAGGCGGGGAAGGAGCCATGGATGCGGCCAATATCCTGAAACCGGCACTCGCCAAAGGTGACCTGCGTGCTGTAGGTGCCACCACGCTGAATGAATACCAGAAATTTTTTGAAAAGGATAAGGCCCTTGAACGTCGTTTTCAGAAAATCATGATCGATGAACCCGGGGTGGAAGACGCGATCTCCATCCTGCGGGGACTGAAAGACCGGTACGAGACCCACCACCATGTGCGGATCAAGGACGAGGCGATTATCGCAGCCGTTGAATTATCCAGCCGCTATATCACCGACCGCTTCCTGCCGGACAAAGCCATTGACCTGATCGATGAAAGCGCGGCCAAGCTCCGCCTCGAAATGAATTCCATGCCCGAAGAACTGGATACGCTCGAGAGACAGATCCGGCAACTGGAAATTGAACGCGAAGCGATCAAACGGGAAAATGATGAAATAAAACTGAAAGAGCTCAATACCGAAATCGCCAACCTCGCTGTGCAACGGGACACATTGAAAGCTAAATGGAAGGAAGAAAAAGAAGTGGTGGAGAAGATCCAGAACGGGAAAGCGGAAATCGAAAATTTAAAACAACTGGCCGAGCGGGCGGAACGGGAAGGCGATTACGGCAAAGTGGCCGAGATCAGGTATGGTAAGATCAAAGAACAGGAAAGCCTGATCACAGCGCTGACCAATCAATTGCTGAACGCAACGGAAAAGCGCCTGCTGAAAGAAGAAGTGGATGCGGAAGATATTGCCGAAAGTATTGCAAAAGCCACCGGCATCCCCGTGCAGAAAATGCTGCAGAGCGACCGGGAGAAATTACTGCGCCTGGAAGATCACCTGCATGAAAGAGTGGTGGGACAGGAAGAAGCTATCACTGCCGTGGCCGATGCTATACGGCGGAGCCGCGCCGGTCTGCAGGATCCGAAAAAACCGATCGGTTCCTTTATTTTCCTTGGTACCACCGGGGTGGGCAAGACCGAACTGGCGAAGGCCCTGGCCGAATACCTTTTTGATGACGAGAGCCTGATGACCCGGATTGACATGAGCGAATACCAGGAAAAACATACCGTGTCCCGCCTGGTGGGCGCTCCTCCCGGTTACGTGGGATACGAGGAAGGCGGACAGTTGACAGAAGCCGTACGCCGCAAACCCTACAGCGTGGTACTGCTCGATGAAATTGAAAAGGCCCACCCGGATGTATGGAATGTATTGCTCCAGGTACTGGATGATGGCCGGCTGACGGATAACAAGGGCCGTGTAGTCAACTTTAAGAATACGATCATCATTATGACCAGCAATATCGGCAGCCACCTGATCATGGATGCCTTTGAAGGAGTGAATGAAAAAGATATCGAAAGCGCTATTGGAAAAGCGAAAGTGGATGTGATGAACCTGCTGCGGCAGACGATCCGCCCGGAGTTCCTGAACCGTGTGGACGAGATCATCATGTTCCAGCCTTTGCTGCGAAAAGAGATCAGGGGGATTGTGGGGATCCAGCTTCGCAAACTGGCGGACCTGGTCAGGGAAAGCGGCATCGACATTCGTTTCAGTGATTACACGCTGGAATTCCTGGCCGACCAGGGCTTTGATCCGCAGTTCGGTGCGCGTCCGCTGAAGCGGTTGGTGCAAAAAGAAATTGTGAACCAATTATCTAAACGGATCCTGGCAGGAGATATAGACAAGTCCAAACCGGTACTGGTGGATGTATTTGACGGGGTGGTGGTATTCCGGAATGAGGCGCCGGAGAAGGTAAAATAACAGGCCGGGGGAAATGAGTGCGTTTTCCCTTTGGTAATAAGTATATTTGGTTACTCACTGCTCAATGAGGGTAACCACTATTTTAAATCTTGGCCGCTGGGTCGCCGGGCTTACATTTATTGTGGGCTCGCTGCTGATCATTGGTTACCTCGCCTCCCAGGACACCCAGGCCGGGTTGCTGGTTTATTTCTTCTCTGTCTTTGCGGGTATTTTTAACGGGGTGGTGATGCTGCTCCTGCTGGGTAGCCTGCTGATAGCCAGGCACCGGGTAAAACCCCTTTTTTATACATTAGGGCTGGTTCTGCTGGTCTGCCTGTTCCTGCTGCTGACCTGTTTTTTTATTATTTAGTACTGGCTGGCGTTTACTGCGGGCAGTTAAATTTCGCAGCCGGTTGCTTCCGGGTGCTTATTCAATCTCGATGTTCCGGATATATTCTTCAAAACTGTGTAAAAACCGGAGATTGCCTCTCGCTGCTTCGAACAGCGATTCGATATGTGTTGTGTGACAGCAGTTATCCGTCAGGATACGGGTCAGCTCCGGGTTGGAACGGATCCACTCACTCTTCAGTGAATGATTCTTTAAAAAGGAGATGATGATGTTTTCTTTTTCAGGTGTGGTAAACAGATAGGCTGCGGAAAATAAGCCGTTCAGTTCATCCCGGACTTCCGGAAATAAATGAGGATTAAACCTGTCTGTATCCTTTATATCGTAGGCTTTATAGCCGTTCATAAGACAGAACTGTTCTTTCACAAAGGAATAAAAAAACACCCGGATAAGATATTTTTTCGGGAAGAAGTTTGGAAACTTTCGGTTGCGTACAGGACATCCGGATGACCGGTAATTAAAAAAATGCCCGCCCCGTTTTTTTGCGCCTTTTCACTATAACAATCATGGCTGACTGTGACCTGGCTCATGGGTAACAAGGCTGGTGACCGGGTAACTTTCCGTGGGATAATTTTTTTATCATTCAATAAAACAAGTATCATGATACAGCAGGAAGAAAAAACCGCCGTGCTGAGTTTACCCCGTATCGGTGATGCGGCACCGCGTTTCAACGCGGTGACCACACAGGGAACTATTTCTTTCCCGGAAGATTATAAGGGCAAATGGATCATCCTGTTCAGCCACCCGGCTGATTTTACCCCGGTCTGCACTTCCGAGTTTATGACCTTTGCTAAAATGGAACCGGATTTTGCCCGGCTGAATACACAGTTAGTGGGACTGAGCGTGGACGGGCTGTACAGTCATATAGCCTGGCTGCGCACGATCAAAGACCGGATTGAATTCAGGGATATGAAAAACATAGAGGTGAAGTTCCCCCTGGTGGAAGATATTACCATGGAGGTGGCGGGTAAATACGGTATGATACAACCCAATGAAAGTTCCACCAAGGCGGTCAGGGCCGTATTTTTTATCGATCCCAAAGGGATTATCCGGGCAATGATTTATTACCCCTTATCCCTGGGTCGAAACTTTAAAGAACTGAAGCGGGTGCTGATCGGGTTACAAACCGCCGACAAACACGCAGTGGCGCTGCCCGCTGACTGGCAGCCAGGAGAAGATGTGATTGTTCCCCCGGCTAACAGTTGCGGTATGGCTGCCGACCGGATGGCCGGTACCGATAAGAATGTGTACTGTAATGACTGGTTTTTCTGTATGAAACCCTTGCCCAAAGAGGAACTGGATATTGCCTGACGGCATAACCTTGTTCTGCTTTGACTTATTTCCCGGACAGGTAATTTTCCAGGGAAATATGAATAAGTTGCGTCCATCCTTCCCGGAAACTGGATTCGGCAAAATCCGGATTAGCAGCCGGGAAGGAAGTAAGTCCTGCGTGTGTCAGCCGCAACCTTGTTTTCCCCTGTTCATCGAAAAGTTCAAAGCTTACTTCAGAAACACCTTTGTATCCCTGGTACATCCAGGTATAGGCGATTTTTTTGTGCAGGCTTACTTCCGTGATCTCACAAAGATGCAGGTACTGTTCGCCTTTATGACCCTGCCCGTAAAACTGGAAACTGAACCCGGTTACGGGGGTGAAAGCGGCCAGGTCAAAATACCAATTTTTCATTTCGTCTTTATCGGTAAGGGCTTTCCATACTTTATCTACCGGGGCATCAAACAGGCGTTCTATAATGACAGGCCGGCTGCTGAAAGCCTGTACATATTCATCCAGGTGTTTTAATGTTTGCCGGCCGCCTTCTTCAGCGCCCTGTTCCCGCAGGACTCTTTCCTTTTCTGCCGCAGTGGTAAAGAGGGCCCGGAGGGTGACTAAGGTTTTTTCATCTTTTGCTTCGAAAAGAACAGTGGTCCGGAAAGCATGCGGGTCGTTCTCGTCGTCTGCGCTATGGGTGTAGGCGAGCCGCTCCGGTTTTATCACTTCGGTAAATACAATTTTATTGGGATAGTCTGTACCGTCGGGTCCATGCATGATAAACCGCCAGGTGCCGCCGGGTTTAACTTCCATTTCGTGAATGGTATTGGTAAATCCGTCGGGCCCCCACCAGTACTGTATATGTTCAGCCCTTGTCCATACTTTCCAGACCAGTTCCCGGTGGGCATTGACCAGGCGGGTGATGACGATCTCCCGCCTGGCTGTATCCGTTGCTGCAGTGTTCATGGTTTTTGTGTTTACGTGTATTGATTTTATTCAACAAGATTAATAAGCCGTTCCAGGCTCTGGCTCCATCCTTCAGTCATGCCTTTGAGATGCTGTTTGCCTTCGGGCCGCATGCCACTGACTTTTACATGCAGGCTGAGACGGGTGTTGCCATCCGTTTCTTCCAGTGTAAGGGTATTCCGTACTTCAAGCAGGCGCTGCTGCTGCTGATCAAGCGCGGCGCTGGTAAAGACCAGTTTTTCCGGAGGGATTATTTCCAGTACTTCACCATCCATCGGGTAAAGGGTGCCACCAGGGCTTTTCATATCAATATAAATACGGCCATGAGGAACAGCTTCTAATTCGCATACCGGGTTCGTGAAACCGTTCGGCCCCCACCATTTGGACAGCATGCGGGGATCAGTCCATGCTTTAAAGACCAGTTCCCTCGGCGCACGGATAATCCGTGTGAAAACCAGTTCACCTGCGGGGAATCCCTGGGCAAGATAGGTTTTCATTTTTTCCACGTTCTGAATCAGTCCCTCAACTGCGTTAAATTCCTTCACTACTTTATCTCTCAGGTCAGCGCTTTCAAATAGCATCTGGATCGTAATCTGTGTCTGATCACCCTGTTCGGTGAAGAGCGCGGTAAAACGGAATACCGGTCCGGATACATGGTCGTAAACCAGTTTTTCCGGTTTCTGTACGATGACGTAAACACTTTTGTTTTTATAGTCACGGCCATCGGGACCGTGCAGGATGAACTCCCAGTTGCCGCCGGGTCTTACATCCATCTCAAAGATGGTACTGTAAAACCCGCTGGGCCCCCACCAATGCCGGATATGTTCCGGGTTGGTCCATACTTCCCAGACGAGTTCCCGGGGTGCATTGACCAGCCGGGTAATGCTGATTTCCCTGCCGGCAACAGGGTCCTTACTTTCTTTTTTTGCGATCATTTTTTTTGGCTTTTGTTTTTTGTAATTGTTGGAGGTAGCTTTCCAGGGCATCCAGTTTTTGTTCCCAGAATACACGGTATTGTTCCAGCCAGGCGGACACATCATTCAGTTGATCCAGTTTTGCTTCGCAATAGCGTTCGCGCCCCTTTTTCTTTATGATCACCAGCCCGCATTCGGTCAGGATCTTCATGTGTTTGGATACGGCAGGACGGCTGATCGCGAACTCACCGGCCACCGCATTCAGGTTCAGCGGTTGCCGGGCGATCAGGCCAATGATCTGCCGCCGGGTAGGGTCCGCGATCGCCTGGAAAACATCTCTTCTCATCGGTAAATGGATTTTAAGTAACCAATCGGTTACAAATATAGGAAACCTTTTGGTTACGCGAAATTTTTTTTGAGGCGGCGGGGAGACTACTTTAAAACCTCTACTACCGGTACAGGGAACCTCTTATTTGTTCAAAAAACAGGGCAGAACTGGTTGTATATCATAACGGTTGTTTGTTTTAACCGATAGGTTTGGGGCAGGATTTTCCGAAAGGAAGTATCCATCTTCCCCGGGAAGTAAAATCTGTACTATGAAAAAGAACCTGTCAGCAGGTTTTGTTTACCGCCCTTCGGTTCATTCCGGTCATGCCGGGAACAGTTTATTTCACACAGACTGTCCTTTACCTTTTTATCCATTATCAATTAAAACCAGTTTATGAAAACGTTCTTTCGCATGCTCATTGCATTTTTGGTTATTGGGATTGCCTGTACGAAAAATACCGGCGCCCAGAATGTGGCCATCAATACAAACGGGGCATCCCCGGATGTTTCGGCCATGCTTGATATTGTAAATTCGTCCAAGGGGTTATTGATACCCCGCATTTCCCTCAGCACAACCACTGATGCCACTACCATCGGCACACCGGCTACGAGTTTGCTGGTATTTAATACCAATGCCGGCATTACCGGGGAATATGCGGCCGGGGAAGGGTATTATTATAATGCCGGAACATCCGGCACCCCTTTGTGGAGAAGGCTGGTGGGAGACGGTGAAGTCCGCTGGGATGATCTCCGGGTGGTGCTGGACAATGGATCCAATGCGGCCCAGCTCAGTTACCTGAGTGGCAGCAGCGGACCGCAGATCTGGTATTTCAGAAATGACCAGGGTGTGGAAGCCATGTCGTTTAATGTGCAATTACCCCATAGCTGGAAGGAAGGAACCACTATTTATCCGCACCTGCACTGGGTGCCTAAAACCTCCGCTTCGGGCAATGTGGAATGGAATTTTGAATATACCTGGGTGAATTATGACCCGGATACTCCCCAGCAGTTTCCGGCATATACCACCAGTACCGTGATATCCACCGGGCCGTTTACAGCCACAACGCATAAGATCACCGCCCTGACTGAAAGCAATGCCGGGATCAGTGGTACCGGGAAAAAAATATCCAGCATCCTGGTCTGCCGGATCTGGCGCAACAGCAGCACGGCAGGGGATACCTATAATGCAGATGCAGGTGTGCTGTTTGTGGATTTTCACATCCAGGTGGATGGCTGGGGCAGCCGTACAGAATATGCGAAGTAAGAATATCCGGGAAAGTTCAATGAAGACTAAACACCCGGATTTGTTAAACAATTCAAACAGAATCCTATGTTTGCCAGCTATATTAAAAATAATTTTCTGCAGGCTGTTTTTCTCCTGTTCCTGCCTCTTACGGGATGGGCACAGGGAATAACAACCAGTGCGGGTGGCTACCTGGTAATTAGTGGTACCGCTAAGCTTGTACTCAACAATGCAGGGTTTGCGAATAACGGGACTTTTACCGCCGGCAGCGGCGAAGTGATCTTTACGGGCAATTCGACCACCGCGAATTCATTTATCAGCGGTACGGCTTCCACCGGCTTTTATAATCTCACCCTGGATAAATCCGCCAATGGCCTGCAGCTGAACCGCAATATAACGGTCAGCAATACGCTTTTATTTACCAGCGGGGACAGTTTGTTCCTGAATACTTATTCCGTTGACCTTGGCAGCACGGGCAGCCTGAGCGGGGAGACCGGCAGCAAAAGAATTACCGGGCGGACCGGTGGCTATATTCAAAGCACACAGGTGCTGAATGCTCCTTCGAACAGCAACCCCGGGAACCTGGGTTTCCGGATTACCAGCAGTGCCAGCCTGGGAAGTACAGTGATCAGGCGGGGACATCAGCAACAGGCCGGTGCTTCTATTTACCGTTACTTTGATGTGATACCCACCAATAACAGCGGCTTGTCCGCCACGGTTGATTTCTTTTATTTTGATTCGGAACTGGAAGGGTTACCCGAACCCAATATGGGCCTGTTTTACAGTGCCAACGCGGGTGCCAACTGGGCAAACCTGGGGGAAAACGGGATCGATCAGAGTTCTAACTTCCTGACCGTAACCAATATCGATATACTGGACCGTTTTACCCTGGCCAATATCAGTGCGCCACTGGCTGTAAAGGTCATTCAGCTCCGGGCGGTACTTTCCGGGGAAAAAATTCTGCTCAACTGGATTACCGCTTCAGGGTCCGCCAACAATCGCTTTGAGATTGAACGTTCCGGGGATGGGATCCATTTTTATAGGATCGGGGAGACGCCCGGTTATGGCTCTGCCAGCGGGGAACAATATTACCAGTTCACCGATCCGGTTCCCTTAGCCGGGAAGAATTATTACCGCCTCCGTCAGGTGGGTGAAGATGGAAAATTCAGTTATTCCTATATTGTAATGACAGACCGGGCTTTGACTGAGGATGCACTGATCCGTCTTTATCCCAACCCGGTTTCCGGCAACACCCTGTACCTGGATTATCATTGTGTAAAAGAAGGGACATACCTGTTCCGGGTATTTAACGCGGCCGGCATACTGGTAAAATCCATGAATGTATATTGTAAACCCGGCTCACAAATTATTGAATTAAATTTCAAACATCTCCCCCCGGGCATGTACATGGTCAGTTATCCGGCTGCCAATAAACGGGGTGCTCATTTTATTAAACAGTAGTACCGGCAAGCCGGTAGCGGATATAAAACGAATTGAACGAAGTCTCGTGCGGTTGTATTATTGACGGGATTGTACCGGTGGTGCAATCCCGTTTTTGTATCCTTCAGCCCTTTCCCGGGGGCGTATGAATGATCACCCGGCCCTGGCCTGGCTCAGCGGTATGCAGCAAATTTTCCCTGAATGGACTCTTTACCTGTCAAAGTGAAACTGTATGAAGAAAATAATGTTGGCTGCATTTATCCTGGCCACACAATCATTGGAGGCCCAGCAGAAATTTCCGTACTGGACTGCTGGTCTTAACCCCCTGAGTTTGGGCGAATCCCTTTCCTCCATTGGTCCCTGTACCGGCTACCGGGTCACCCCGGTTATGGAGTTTTGGGCGGAGGGATCCTATATTTTTTACAACCTGTATAAAGTAGCCGGCTGGGAGAAGGTGCACGGGTACCGGTTTATCTTTCAGCCAAGGTTTTATTTAGGGGCGGATCACCGGATTTTCCTGGCACCGGAATTAAGGATCAAAAATTTTTCTTACCAGGTGGCTTTGCCCCTTGTTAACCCGGCGACCGCGGATACGCTGGATGATTACCGGCACAGGGCCCGCCAGTTTCAGTTGGGCGGAGCCCTGGTCATTGGCATGCAAATCTGTTTATCAGGCCGGAAGCAACTTTTCCTGGAACTGACAGCAGGGATAGGTGGAAAAGAGCGTTTTATCAAGAGAAAGAACATTCCTGCCGGGTATGTTTATGAACCGCAGCGGGGTGGGTTTGGCCTGGCCCCGCATTATGAGTGGGATCAGGATGGTACGCCCTACGTTCCGCTGGGGGCCCGGCTGATCTGGAAACTGGCCCGCGGGCATAAATGAATGGGCGGGCCGGCGCAAACCGGTTAGTTCAATTTACTTGTTTAAAATAGTTTACCTTCACCGGTACCCCACTACCGGGATCCGTTATTAAATTCCGTTTTACTTCTTACCCGGGGGAGAGCGGTTATTTTAAAACTTAAAAATTAAACATGGGAGAAACCTGGAATAAAAAGGAAAGGCAGAAAAAGAAAATGAAAGAGAAGATGGATAAGGCCGAGAAAATGAAGGAACGCAAGGAGCAGGCCGGCAAGAAGAGCCTGGAAGATATGATGGCTTATGTGGATGAGAACGGAAATATTTCTTCCACTCCGCCGGATCCCAGGAAAAGAAAAGAAATTAAACTGGAAGATATCGCCATCGGCGTACCCGAATATGTTCCGGATGCTGAAGAGCAGTTCCGCACCGGGAAGATCAGTTTTTTCAATCATGAAAAAGGCTTTGGATTCATCAAGGACCTTATCTCACAGGAAAGTATTTTTGTTCACATCAACAATTTATCCGGTCCCGTACAGGAAAATGATAAAGTGAGTTTCAGCGTGGAAAAAGGTCCCCGCGGCCTGATGGCCGTAGAGGTAAAACTGATTCAGTAATTACGGGGTCGGCCCGGTTGATCAGGCTTCGGTCAGCCGGGTAAATGAAATGCCATTAAAGATCCGGCTGAGGTTCAGGTCCTTCTTCTGTTCCCATTCTTTCAGATGCGTTCCACTTACGATCCTCCACAGGTTTTTTGATTTCAGTTCTTCATAATCGGCTTCCTGGATAAAAACGCCGGTAACGGGCTGGCGGTCCTTAAAGTGGATATTGAGCTTGTTGTCTTTCCGCTTTCCGGGGCCGACAAATTTTTCGATCTGTTCTGTAGTCATAATTAACTATATTTTTCAGGGATACGCGTATCACTTACAGGTATCCGGATAACATAAACGTCCTTTCTAACCGGGTTATTTTGTTCAGAATTTTTTCGGGGCTTTGCCGTATTCACGACCATGAGCCGGCCTTCGCAGGAAGAGCCGTTCAGGTCATCAATGGCTTTCTGTACCTGTTGTTCTTCCGGCATTTCCACAAAACGGCAAACCCCTGCTTTGGTTCGTGAAGTTGCCGGTCATTACTTTAGCGGAAGCCACTTCGCCAAAAGGAGCGAATATTTTTTTCAACCGGTCATCGGAAACCGTAAAACTGAGATTGGAGACATAAATAGTCATGCGGATAAATTTTCTGATCAGAAATTGCTTGAGACAATTGCAGGTGTAGGGAAAATGATAAGGGAAGGTGATTCACGTACAAGAGCAGTAATACTCAATTTAGCCTGCTGAAGGTACGTTTATTTTAGCCGGCACCGGTTTTTCTTTTTTGCAGTCTCCTGCTGGGGCAGCTGATACGGATCAGTTATCTTTTTTTATGCGGCAGGTTCCCGGCCCGGGGTATGCTGCTGACCGGTCAGTATTTTGGGGTACCTGCAGGTCATCCGGTTTGTCCAGTTACTAACATTTGCCAGCAGCCTGTGGATTTTTTTGTTAATAAGTTGATACCCCGGCTAATTGATTTTTCGAATAATTTTAAAATATGCAAGACCATTACAGCCTTCTCCACACCATTTTCGAAATTGTAAAGAACGACCCGCAGCCGGAGCGTTATTCCTGCCGCCCGCGGGAACTGATTCTTCGCCGTATGCAGGAATGGTCCGATATACAACATCAACTGCATCAATTGGAAAAAGAGGAATTGGTAGCCACGGAACAGCAGGAAACCCTGGTTATCCGTATCACCCTTGCCGGTCTTAGCCTTGTAAAAGAGCAACAGGATCTTGCGAAACTCAGTGGCCGGTAAAGTCTTTGTTCCCGTTTATTTTTTTATTATTTCTGCAGATAACTGCAGGGAATCGCTGTTGTTTTGAGGCGGCTGCATACGGGCTAAAAAGCCGGATACGGCCCGGGTATGTTCCTGGGTTTCCGCTTTTGTGAGGGTGGCCAGGCTGCCATGTCCTTCAAAATAATAATGTACACTGATAAATTTCATCACATGTTTACGGGTTTCCGGGGACAGGTACCGCTGCAGCACCCAGAAATCACGGCTGCCTGATTTTTTAATAGCGGAAAGCACTTTGGCCGGGCCACTGTTATAAGCGGCAAGGGTCAGCAGCCAGTCATCGAAAATGCCATGCAGGTATACCAGGCATTTGGCGGCGGCTACAGTACTTTTATAATTGTTTCTACGGTCGTCATTCCCGCCGGAGATCTTCAGTCCGAAGCTGCGGGCGGCAGAAGGCATAAACTGCCATAAGCCGGCGGCCCCTGCAGCAGAAGTGATCCGGTTATCCAGTTTAGACTCGACCACCGCTAAATATTTGAGTTCCGGCGGGAGGGCGTATTCGCTGAATACTTTATCGATCATGGAAAAGACCGGGATACTTTTTTCTCTGATCTTTCCGTAATAGGGTCCGTTCTCTTTTATATGGGCCTGGACAAATGCACGGGCCTGTTCCTGCAGGTGGATCCGGGGAGCCGTTTCTTTTTCCGTTACTGTCAGCTCCGGCAGGCAGCTGCAAAGACCGGCTGTATCAAAAATATGCAGGGAAATGCCGGTGGAATCAACGGGTGATATCCGGGCAGCAGGGGTTCCTGCTGCGGGTACGCGGGTATCTTTATTCCCGGAAGCAGCGGCCATCAGCAGGAAGCTGGTAATGATAAAACCAGCCTTGTGTAATTTTGTTCTTAACATTTAACAGGATTACGTTACAAATAGTTGCCGGACCGGATTTTGGGAAATGCTTTCAGCAAAAACAGAAAGCGATGCGAACCGTACTGCGGGCAGGTATCTTGTTTTTCATATACACAGTACCGGTAGCTTCTTCATTCAAAAGCTGCGCAAAGGTAGCCCTCAAATGCAGCACTGGTAAGCCTTTCGGGGCACAGTTATCCACTGACAGGGTAACTGTATGAGTCTCATTAAAGAATTTTGTTAAAACTGCTAAATCGTCAGTGGTGTATGAAAAAGTACGATCCCTGCGTTTTTTATTTGGTAATCTCATAAATGCAATGATCAATTTAATTTAACAGGGAGAACAAACAGCCCGTCTTTCACTACAGTTGCTGCCGGTAAAAAAAAGGGCTGTACCGTTTTGCGGTACAGCCCTGGTGTTTTTTATGGCTGTGAAACCCGGTTGTTCTTATAACTTACTTACCCGTACTTCTTCCACGTTGTGGTTATTGTTGTTCACTGAATACACCGCGGTTCTTTTGCTTTTCCGGCCGGTGATCTGGAACTGGATGCTGTAATCCCCGAGTTCTTCGAGTGCCAGCATGAATTTCTTGGAAAAGCTTTCCGCTTTGATGTTCTCAGTGTGCAGGATATTGCCATGCTCATCCCGTACATTGATTACATAGTCTTCCTGTATCCCGGTACCGGTTACCGTCAGTTCAAATACGGGGTTGTTCTGGATTTTACCCACGTACTTAACTTCTGCCGGCAGGGCAGGATTGTGTTCAGTTGCGACAGCGGCGGGTGCAAATGCAGCTGTGAATACAGTCATAAATGCAATAGCGATAAGGCGGTTGTTCATGAAGATCTTTTTCATAATTATACTTTTTTGGTTAATGAAAACTGGTTAACTAAACTCTTAAAATGGGGTTGCAATCGGGTACGCAAGCAGAAAGTCAGGGGGCGAGCAGGAAGTTAGAAATCCGGATTAATGCGGCAAGTGTTTCTTGCCTTGATGATGTAAAAGTAGGGCGGGTTTCTGGTAGGTTAAAACCAACTTAGGCTGTTTTTGGGGATAGCCAAAGGACTTATCAATGATGTAAATTGTTTGTAACCAAGCATATATAATAGAGTTGTTCAGAGATACCCAAGACCGGAATCAGGTCATTTTGGCCTTGAATCACTGCTTTTTTTTCCATTTTCCGAAATGACAGTTTGTAGCTGGAAAATGGTGACCAGGGCAGTATTCTTCATTTTGTGTATAAATTTTTGTAAATCATCGCATTAATAAGGTGTTGAGAAATTAATGTTGGGCGGATTTGGCAGGGTACAAAAAAACATTACCTTCAAGCGCTTCTGAAAGATGACTGATTGGCATAACCCCCTTTCTTTCAACCCGGTGGCTGGAAATTTGTTATATCAATTCAGGTCAGAACCCTGGTTGGTACTGAATAAAAAGGAGAACTTAAAAATGGCATTTAAAAAAGAAGATATTATCATTATTGAGCCCCGGGAGATTTTCGTGGGCCAAAAGGATGCACCCGTGACCTTAATGGAATTTGGTGAATATGAGAGTGAGGAGTGCGCCAAAGTCAATGAAGTGGTCAAGCAATTGCTGGAAGAATACGAGGGGAAGATCAAGTTTCAGTTTCGTCATTTCCCGCTGACCCTGATCCATCAGCGCAGCCTGAAAGCCAGTGAATCTGCAGTGGCTGCTGCACAGGAAGGAAAGTTCTGGGAGATGCACAATGTCCTCTTCAGTAACCGCAGGAACCTGGGTACGACCAGCCTGAAGCTATACAGCAAGGAGGCAGGGGTAAAGAACAAAAAATTCCTTGATGAGCTGGTAAACGGGATGTACGGCTGGCAGGTACAGGATGATATCAAGGAAGGGCATAACCGTGGTATAAAAGAACTGCCTGCTTTCTTTATCAACGAGGTGCCCTTTAGCGGTAAGCCGACTTTTGCCAATCTGAGCGCGGCCATTGATGCTGCGCTGAAGAAAAGCAAATCAAAAGCAACGGTTAAAAAAGCCGCTGTAAAACAAAAGCAAAGAGCCTGAGTACGATTTTTCTCTATAGAAATCCCGCTGTTTCCGCAGCGGGATTTTTTATGGACTTACCGGGAACAAAAAAGCCCCCCGGAAGAACCAGGAGGCTTTTTAAACCATTTTATGGATTACCAACGGCTGTTGTTACCGGAGTAAGAGGGCCTGGAGGAAGACCGGGCGGGTCTTTCTTCACGGGGTTTGGCCACGCTCACTTTGATAGAACGGCCATCTACAGTAGCACCATCCAGTTCAGCAATTGCTTTCTGGGCAGCTGCATCATCACTCATTTCCACAAAACCGAAACCTTTGCTGCGGTTAGTGAATTTGTCCATAATAACTTTTGCGGAAGTAACGTCACCGTACTCAGCAAAATAACTTCTTAAGTCTTCATCCACAACGGCGAAGCTTAAATTTGAAACATAAATGTTCATGTAAAAAAATTGACTTTTAAAAATACTTGAGAAAAACGCAAGGGTAAAGACGTCTAACTAGTAGCAGAAAATGCGTAGCAGGAAAATCACTTACAAATTGTCGTCGAACTCAAATTAACAGGGCAAAGGTAGTGGTAAATAGCTAAACAACCCTTTTTTATTTTTTGCATGGAAAGATTTAACACAAGGGATAAAAATGGTAATACCGGCAATCTTTTACAAAAGGCAAGCGGATCTTTTTAGTTGTAACAGCCTGCACTTATCCGGCGCAATTTGCAATGCAATCTTAATGGCCTGTTTTAAGGAACCGCGGAGATGCAGAGAACGCAGAGGTGATTACCCTGAGATCTCAGCGCCTCTGCGGCCCAATTATCGGGGGCAGAATATAATCCTGGAATATTGCCATGCAATCAAAGTGGCCTGTTTTGGGGAACCGCGGAGATGCAGAGACCGCAGAGGTGATTACCCTGCGATCTCAGCGCCTCTGCGGCCCAATTATGGGGGGCAGAATTTAACCCTGCTCAATTTGAGTTAACCGCGGAGATGCCGAGGACGCAGGGTGATTACCCTGCGTTCTCAGCGCCTCTGCGGCTCTATTATCGGGGGCAGAATATAATCCTGCTCAATTTGAGTTAACTGCTGAGATGCAGAGAGCACAGAGATGACCATTCCCGGTCTTTGCCCTCAATTAAAATCATTCCGGCCTGTTTTCCTCAATAGCCGATTGATCCGATGGGTACTGGGCCCTTGTTTTAAACTGGTGCTTGGATTCAGCTTCATCGATGGAGTGGGTGCGGTGTATGTTTCTTTCCTGCTTGGCCAGCGCGGACAACCTGATGTAAAACTTCTTCAACGTTTCCAGTTCCTGGGCGGAAAGATCTTCCACATCTACCAGGCGGTTACTGGCTGTCGCAGATGCGGCGATCAGTTCGTTCAGTTTCAGCTGCACTGCCACACTGTCCTTGTTCTGCGAATGCTGGATCACAAATACCATCAGAAAGGTTATGATGGTGGTGCCGGTATTGATGACCAGTTGCCAGGTATCCGAAAAATGAAAGACCGGTCCGGTAATGATCCAGAATAGAATGACAAAGCAGGCCAGGATAAAGGACAGTGGTTTACCGGTGGCCTTGGTGACTTTGGAGGCAAAGCGTTCAAAAAAGGGAAGTGCAATTTTGTCCATACAGGTTATTTGAAGATTTATTATTTTGGGTGTACAAAGCTTACTGAAATTAGAATTTAATTTTCATCCATGGTCCGCTTCACTACCAGCATACACAAGTTTGGGCAAAAAGGAGAGAAGTCGGGCTGGACCTATATCGAAATCCCGGCGGATATCGCCGGCCGGTTAAAGCCCGGTAACAAAAAGGAGTTCAAAGTCAAAGGCAAACTGGATCAGTATGCGGTCAAAAGAATCTCCCTGATTCCCATGGGCGGCGGACTCTTCATCATGGCCCTGAATGCGGAAATGCGGAAGGCAATTGGTAAGAAACAGGGCGCCATGCTGAGTGTGCAGCTGGCGGAGGATAAATCTGATTTTGTTTTCAACCCTGATTTTATGGATTGCCTGGCGGATGAACCCGCGGCTTTGTCTTTTTTCCAAAGCCTGACCGGTTCACATCAGCGTTATTTCAGCAAATGGATTGACAGCGCTAAAACAGAACCTACAAAAACCAAAAGGATAGCGAGGGCCGTAAATGCCCTTGTTAAGAAATGGGGGTATGTGGAAATGATCCGGAACAGCCGGTAGTTTTGCAGCATCTCCTATACCGGAATATGATTCTGCTTTTCATGCATTACAAGGATTTCAAATGCGGTTTACAGCTCAGCAGCTCCGCGCTCAGGTTCGTAAACGTCTCATAAAATTTCTCAGCGATCCGGTCAACCGGGTTTATCCAGTCGTTCGTGAATTGATTGGTGGTTAACTATTAAACTGGCGCAGATGGTGGTCGATATGTTTATAGGCAAAATACCCGATTTGTTCTTTTGTCATTTTCCCGAAAAAAGGATGTACGAGGCCAGGGTTTGAAAAATGCGCATAGGCCTGTACCAGGGCGATCCACTTTGCTTTTTCAGCAGCTATATCGCCCGTATTTTCTTTTACAAGCAGCTCAGGACTGCTGGCAGCCATACGCATCAGCGGGCTGTCATCTTTCAGGACATTTTTCAAGACCAGCCGGCCCAATAAGCGGCCGGCAAAAACCCGCTTGCACCGAATGCGGCCGGCCACCATTTCTTCCCAAAGCCGGCCGTGTTTCAATACCTGGTAAACATTCATACTGCCCCACAGGGCCCTGCTGTTTTCATGCAGTGTCCGGATCCGGGCTACCAGCTCTTCCCTTGTTGCGCTGTCAAAAACTGTTTTCATATTTCTTTAGGGTCTTTAAGCTAATTGGGCAAGTGAAAACCAGTTGCCGGAGTCATCTTTAAATACGGCTTCGGTGCCATAGAATTCTTTGGTGGGCGGTTTGGTAAATTCAACACCTTTTGCTTTTAGTTCTTCATAGGTGGCAAAAATATCCTTGCAGGTGAAAAGCCCTGCTCCAAAGGTTCCTGCTTCCACCAGCGCTGTTAAAGCAGAAACGGTTTCTTTGGAATTAAGGCCACGGGTGACGGGAGATAATATTATTTCAAGATCCGGTTGCTCCGGCGGGCAAACCGTAATCCAGCGGTCCCCATTACCCATGGGCACCTCTTTTACCACTTTAAATCCGAGTTTATGGGTGTAGAAGCCGTAAGCCCTGTCCTGGTTGGTGACATAGATGCTGACATGCGTCATCCTGGTGATCATAACCTGATTTGTTTAATGAAGGGACAAAGAAAGAGGATAATTTAAATTCCCGGTTCTCTAAAATTGCGATTCTGCAGCCAGCCATTTTTGCCGGCAAAACAACCGGGGACAAAATCCAGGGGGAACCGAATCATTAGCGCTTTTATTTCCTGCTGCCGGGCCAGGTATGCAGAAGGCGTGACCCCCTTTACCCGTTTAAACAGCCCGCTGAAAGAACTGAGGCTTTCAAACCCGACGGCCATACAGGCTGACGAAACAGGAATCCCGGCCTTTAATAATTCCATCGCTTTTTCCAGGCGTACGGAGATCAGGTATTGATGAGGGGTCCTGCCGTATATTTTTTTAAAAAGCCGGATAAAATGGAATTTTGAAAAGTAAGCTTCATCGGAAATATTATCCAGATCAATCGGATCCGCATAGTGGCTGTCAATGAACAGTTTCGCCTGCACGATCCGCCTGTATAAATAAACTTTTGGATAAGGTCCTGGTATCATTTTACTTTTCATCGTTTGCTGTGCCTGTTACGAAAAACCGAAGGTTCCGTTTTAAATGTAGCATATTCCCCGCTTTTGTGCAAGAAACAGGTGATCAGAAATAACAGGCGCTTTTCTTTTCTTTTGCGGGTTCGGGGATGTACTTTTTGCAGGATGTCTGTTCTTCCTGTCTCCCTGTAATTTCTTTTCTTTGCAGCATGATCACTTCCATTCACGATTTCAAAAACCCCTTTTTTATCGGCGTGGCCGGTACGGGAATGAGTGCCCTGGCCCAATACCTGAAGGGCGTTGGTAAAAATGTAAGCGGGAGCGACCGTTTTTTTGCACCGGGTGTTTACAATGAAACACAGGAAAAGCTGGAAGCGGAAGGAATCCGTTGTTTTGTACAAAACGGGGAGGGGATCACCGGGGCCACCGACCTGGTGGTGGTATCGGCCGCGATAGAAGATACGGTGGCGGAAGTGCAGAAGGCCAGGCAACTGAATATTCCCATCCTGCGCCGTTCTGAACTCCTGGCCCTGATTGCGGCCAGTAAAAGGACAATTGCGGTGGGGGGGACCAGTGGCAAGAGTACGACCAGTGCCATGTTGTTTGATATACTGGAAAAAGCAGGATTGGAACCCAGCATTATCAGCGGGGCCGGGCTGATCAGCATTATCCGGGAAGGAAAGATCGGGAATGCAAAAGTGGGAGCCGGTGACTTATTAGTGATTGAAGCCGATGAAAGCGACGGATCCATTGTGCAATACAAACCGGAGACCGGCCTGCTGCTGAATATCGATAAAGATCACCAGGAGATTGATGAACTGCTTAACATCTTTGCCACATTCAAAAAAAACAGCAAAAAATTTGTTACGAACCAGTCGCATCCCCTCACGGCCCCATTGTCTGCAGGAGCGGCGAATGATTTTTCGACGGATCCCCGCCAGCCTGCCGGGTACACCGCTGTTGATTTCAGGCAGGAAGGAATGGAGATCCGTTTTACGGTAAACGGTCACCTGTTCAGCCTGCACCTGCCGGGTAAACACAATATGGAAAATGCGGTGGCCGCCATTGCTGTGGCAAATCAGTTGGGGGTGGATTTGCCAGTATGTGCAGCCGCCCTGGAGCGCTATGAAGGAATTTACCGCCGTCACCAGGTCCTGGGCCAAAAACGCGGTATCTGGCTCATAGATGATTATGCCCATAACCCGGTGAAATGCGCGGCTGCAATAGCTGCCTGTCAGCCGGTCAGTCCCAAAGTAATCGCCTGGTTCCAGCCGCATGGGTATAAGCCCACCAAATTTTTACGGGCTGATTTTGTAAAGGAATTGGCGGCTGTATTGCGGCCGGAAGATGAGATATGGATGAGTGAGATCTTTTATGCCGGCGGTACAGCCGTAAAGGATATTTCTGCCAGCGACCTGACCGGTGATTTGAAAGCCCTGGGTAAATCCGCTTTCTTTGTGGAGAAACGGAATGAATTCCTGGCAGCCGTACGGCCACATTTCAGCGATAATTGTGTATTGCTGCTGATGGGGGCCAGGGATCCATCCCTGGAAGAGTTTGCCCGTCAAACCTGGCGGGACCTGTAGTTCAATGGGCAAGCACTGCCAGGCTCTCCCGGGTTACCGGAAGGAACATATACCAGCAGAGGGCCATCAGCAGGCCGGGTTGGGATGTTTGTCCCAATGTATGCCCTTTTTTGAAATGGATTTCCGGGCTGCCTTTTTCGGTACTTAACCCGCAGGTAATAAGGGGCTGTGCTTTCTGATCCTTGTAGACCAGCAATTCAGCCAGCGGATTGTTTTCGATGCAGTAGAAATAACGTTCCCCGTTGATATCAATGAAATTCCGGCCGTTCTCATGTCCCAGTTCACCGATCTTGATTCCATACTCACTGCGAAGCACGGTCTTGTTACGCAAAAAACCTTCTTTCCGGATCTGGAACACTCTTTTTTCCGATTCGGTTTCCACCCGGGCTGATTGGGAAAAAGGATGAAGCGTGAGGCTCAATATCTTTTTTTCATCCTTGTACAAATGGTACACTTCCTGGTCAGGAGTTGAAGAAACGGGTTCCCATCTCATGGTGAATGATTTTAGTCGGTAGTAAGATAGCCTGCTTTCAGGAGGGGAAAGCTGATTTACTTAAAATTAATAGTAAGTTCATATTGGAAGCCGGCTGGTGCATAAGCTGTGGAAAATGGCCGGTTAATCCACATAATAGAGTACATTTATCAGGGTAAACAATAAATAAACTAATGATGATCAGCGAGAGGGAAACCCGCTTCCTGGAGCGGGCGATTGAATTGTCCCGGACGGGGATGCGTTCGGGGAAAGGTGGCCCGTTTGGCTGTGTGGTGGTGAAGGGGGAGGAAATTATCGGTGAGGGCGTCAACCAGGTCACTTCGTCCAACGACCCGACCGCGCATGCAGAAGTAGTGGCTATCCGGATGGCCTGTGCAAAACTGGGCAGCTACCAGCTTACGGATTGCGAGATTTATACAAGTTGCGAGCCCTGTCCCATGTGCCTGGGCGCCATCTATTGGGCCCGTCCCCGTATCGTCATTTTTGCCAATACCCGCAAAGAAGCGGGAGCCATTGAATTTGATGATGACTTTATCTACCGCGAACTGGGTGCGGATATATCCGAGCGCACGATTCAGTTCCGCCATGAGCCGCATCCCGGCGCCAAAGCTGTTTTTGAAGAGTGGAAAAACTGGGAGGGGAAGGTTAAGTATTAATTATTGGATGACTGCTTATTATAAAGCGGGATGGGCGTGAAAAGGCAGTAAGTTATTGAAAGCGGGAAGGAATGGGGATGATCTGAGAAGTAACTATTGTTTTCGGGCAGGCAATAATCGAATAATCAGAAAACAGTAATCCCGGTCAGAAAAACTACTGCCCCATCATCCGGCGGATCACAAAATAAGAGAGGACCACAAGCAGGAGCAGGATCAGGATGGAAATATAGATCCATGGCTCATAGGGGATCTTCATCTTCTCGCGGCGTTTCTTCTTAGCTTCAGTTCTTTTTTTAAGATCGCGGTTCAGCATTTCCACCATGTACTGCAGTTGTTCCTTGTCTTTGAACTCCTGCAGCCCTTCGGCCGCGTCTTCTTCAAATTCTCCCTGCATCAGTTGTTTTTCCAGTTCGTGCATCCGCTCAGGGGATAATTTTCCCTGCAGGTAAAGCAGCAGCGTCTCCTGGTCGATGCCGGTGGAAAGATTGGATAATATGTCTTTCAGGTTCTTCGTCATTTCCCGTTAAAATATATGTGTGCTTCCCCATTGACCATTGACCATTGAGCATTGATCATTTTGATATTTATTTAATTGGTGTCTCCTTCAATTTTTTTTCAATCAGCAATTTCAGGTTCCTTTTCCCGTTCTGTATATAACTTTTCACCTGCAGCAGGCTAAAGCCGGTTTCCTCGCTCACTTCCTGGTAGCTTTTTTTCTGAAGATAAAACAAAGTTACACATTGCTGTTGCTCGGGATTGAGTTCCCCCAGGGAACGCTCCATCAGTTCCAGTGCCCGGTCGTTTTGCAGCAGGGTTTGTTTGTCGGTTTCTTCTTCGGGCCGGGCGGTAAGCCGGTCATTGATCTCGGCCGTGATCTTCCCCTGTTTTTCCCGGATCCGCATCAGGCAATGGTTCTTGGCCACCATATAGAGCCAGGATTTGAAATAGGTCACTTTGTATTTGTGCAGTTCCTGGATCACTTTCAGGAAGACCTGCTGCACACTGTCCCTGGCTTCCTCTTCGTTCTTTAAATACTTCATGGATACCCCCAGCAGCAGCAGGGTATAACGTTGCAGCAGGATGCCCAGCCACTTGTTGTTATGGTCGGTATAAAACTGTTCAAGCAGTTCCTGGTCGCTGATATGGGCGTTTTTGTCCGCTTTCACAGGTGCTGTGATAATTTCTTTATCTAAGATGCGGGATTTGTCCATTTCAACAAAATTTTGCCCGCAAACATTCAGTAATTTCGGTAAAAGATTTTTCATGGAGTATGCAATAGTGACGGTGCCTGCCGCCCCGGTGCGGAGAAAGCCCCGCCACAACAAGGAAATGGTCAGCCAGTTACTTTTTGGGGAAGCGGTAAAAATCCTGAAGAAAAAAGATGATGCCTGGGTGAAAGTGCAGAGCCTGCATGATGGCTATGAAGGCTGGATGACCCGCAGCCTCCTCGAGGAAACTGATCAAACAGTTGCGGAAACACTGCCGGATTATGTAACTGCGGGAATGATGAACCGGATCAGTGCCGGATCCCAGTCCCTGCATATTCCGGCCGGGGCCTCCCTTCCTTTTTTTGGAGAGGGAAAAACCCGGATCAACCGGAAAGAATATACAGTGGATGGACTGGTGATCAACCGGAAAGAACATGCTCCCGGCGCGGTGCTGATTGAAAAACTGGTGAATCCCTGGCTCAATGTTCCCTATCTCTGGGGCGGCCGTACCCCGCTGGGGGTGGATTGCAGCGGATTTGTACAGGTGATCTTCAAACTGATGGGAGTGGACCTGCCCCGGGATGCCTGGCAGCAGGCGCAGGCAGGAGAACCGGTTAAGAAATTAAGTGAAACACAAACTGGCGACCTGGTTTTCTTTGATGACAAGGAAGAAATCGTGCATGTGGGTATATTACTGAATGCTGAAACCGTAATCCATGCATCCGGTAAGGTCCGGATCGACCCTATTGATAAAAAGGGGATCACCCACAGCGAAACAGGGAAACGGACCTACCGTTTAAGGGCTATTCGCCGTTATTGGTAAATAAGCAGCGTTATTATACACCATAAAACGGACTGTGATCGCCACAAGGTTTTCTTTTTCTTCGTTGGTGGACCAGGCCAGGGTAAGGATGGGAAAGAATACATTGGTAAAATAAAAATCCCGGACCTCCCCGCAGACCTGCTGGCCGGATTTGAGTTCCCTCGGGCTGCTGATCTCAAAAGCCCGTTTATACTGGCGGGATAATTTTTCAAATTCCGTTTTCACATCCTGCACCCCTTCTTTCCCTTCAGGCGCATACCCCACCAGTTGGTAAAAGAAAACCGAACTGAAATCGTCTGTGGAATCAGTGGTCAGTTCCCTTTCCGCAAGCACTACTTTTACCTGCCCCGCCCGGAAGAAAAAGGGACGGTGGGTGGTATAATTCCCTTCCAGGAAAAAAAGTGTAGAGTCCGTCTTCCGGTGGAGGATGGTACCGGTGAGTGTGGGATCATTCATCAGCCGGCTGAGAAAACTGCTGAATTCCTTATTGAATGGATTGATACGGTAGTATTGCTGAATAACCCTGACCGGGGCGCTGAGTATTTTATCATCAGAGGACTGGGATTTCGCTGCGGGGTTAAACAGGAGACAGGTCAGCAGGAGTAAACCGGTTTTCCCTTTCATGGAGCAGGTCGTTTATTCATGAAGTAAGGTAGCATAAAGGTACGCCCCGGGTACCAGGACGGTTATCTTTTACCATTTCTTTATAGAATAAGGAAGATCAGAATAAGGACCGGATCCATTTCAGGAGCAGGGTATCCCAGTGCAGCATTTTAAAAGCGGTATACATAAGGATCACCGCGAATATCTTCTTAAGGGATTCCTGGTCGATGGATAAAGCCAGTTTGCCGCCTAAATAACCGCCCCCGATAAAACCAATGGCCAGCAGTCCCACGATTTTAAGGTCAATGGGGGTTCCCAGTTTCTGGCACTGCTGGTAATAATATAAGGAAGCAAGGATCACCACCGGAAGGGTGAGCACGGCAAGGGAGGTGCCCTGGGCCTGGTGCTGGGTATAGTGCAGAAAGAAGACAAGGGCGGGTACCATGATGATACCGCCGCCCACGCCCACCAGTCCGCTGAGTATACCGGCGGACAGCCCGATCAGCAGGGCGGTAATGACCAGTTGAGTTGCCATAACAGGAGGTTGCGGTTGCTGCATTTTATTTTCTGAATGTCTCGTTGTACAGGTCAATGGAGTCCCTGATAATCTTAAAGGCGATGCCCTGGTCCTGAAAGGTATCGATCTCCACTTTTTTATTTTCGAGGACTTTATACTGTTCAAAGAAATTTTTCAGTTCGAGCAGGAAATGCTGGGGCAGTTCCTCGATCCGGCGGATATGGTTCACCGAAGGATCTTTGGCCGCCACGGCAATGATCTTATCATCCTCCTGCCCGCTGTCGATCATCTGCATGTTGCCGATCACATTCGCTTCCACCAGGCAGAGGGAATGAATGGATTGGGAGCAGATTACCAGGATATCCAGGGGATCGCCGTCCAGTCCCAGGGTCTGCGGAATAAACCCATAGTTGATGGGATACTGGAAAGAAGAATAGATGACGCGGTCCAGTTTCAGCAGGCCGGTTTCCTTATCCACTTCATATTTTGACCGCGAGCCCTGCGGGATTTCGATCATGGCATTGACGGTGGCGGGGGCTTT
>JBBIGW010000007.1:0-52259 GCA_037447355.1 Bacteroidia bacterium
CACACGGATCGTTTTCGAAAAAGTAAATTGCCCGTCCTTGTCCACCTGGCGGATCCGGTAGAGATTGCTCAATGCCGGCGATTCATCAAAAGCAGTATAGTGCAGGATCGCATTACTTTCCCCGGCGGCCGTGACTGTATCAATGGCTTTCCACTCATTCAAACCAGGTGCCAATTTTTCTGCAATAAAATGACGGTTGCCGGATTCAGTGGCAGTGCTCCAGTGCAGCTTTATTTTTTCTTTTAGCTGCACCCCTTCCAGTTCCACAAATTTTACCGGCACGGGAATATTAAAGTAGATGGTGACGCGGATATGATCCACCAGGGCATCCATATCAAGTCCTGCCAGCCCGGCTGCAATATGTGTGGAAATCGCCACTCCAAAACCGGAATTGTTGATATCCGCAGCGCTCCAGGTTCGTCCCCAGAGATCGGCCGAACCTCCGTAAGTACTGTAGGCATCTGAAGAAGGCCATCCTCCAAGCGCATTATTAGTCCCCCCGATCGTGCCCCCCTTTAACAGGCGTACAGAATTATCGGTAACAGAAGATAACAGCCCCAACGTGATAAAGTAGTGCTTCTCAATTTCCACTTTGATACCCGTAATAATTGCGGTCCCCGGGATGGCAAACCCATAATTCGTCGCAACTAGGTAATTGGTATTGGCACTGCCTAATAATCCCAGCGAAACCGTGGCTAAAGCATAGTTATCATTTGAGGTAATTGCATTGCCCTGGCTTGACCAGGCAACAGTACCCACACTTGCATTATTGGAAAAGGTCCCGGCATCATTCGGGCCGCTGGAAGACTGTCCCGGAAGGGACTGACAAATCATTAACAGTAGGACAGGCAGGATGGCTTTCATAAAACGGATTGTAACTGCCTTAAAGTTAACGAAAAACGGGGGCTTTTTTTTTATTAATATTTGCACTCAAGTGATTTATTTACCAATCGCTAAGTGAAAACCCGTATTGATTTATTTGGAGAAAAAACAGCCTGCTTTCCCGTTAAAAAAAAACCCGCCTGCAGCAGCAAACGGGTCTTAATAAAATGAAGAAAGCTTATACAACGTTCAGCACCGCTTTCTTTTTTGTCATAAAGTTATACAGCAATAAAATCACTGGCATAAATACGAGTGTTGCTGCCAGTGAGTTCCGGAAGAACGGTAAGCCGGCCTCGTAACAGGTCATCAGTCCGCTCATCGTCCCGGGATAAAATGATTCACCGGCTGAACTCCATACCATAAAGTTGGATACCAGGAAGAAAACGGTGGGCGCAAGTAACCCCGCAGCGAGGATACTTTTATAACTTCTTCCCTTCAGTCTCCAGCCGATCAGGGTGGACAGCAGTAATACCGCATAGATCTTCCATTGCCCGCCATAAAAGCCGGGATAAGGAAAAAGATCCTGGCTGTATAAAAACTGGATCGCCAGATCGCTGACGAACAAGGCCAGCAGAGGCAGCAGGAACGACCTGTCCTTTTGTTTTATGATAAACCCTGAAAACAGGGCGATCGCAATCACCGGTGAAAAACCGGACCATTCGATATCGGGCCCGAAGAAATATTTGCAGGCTGTTGCGATAACTACCAGCACGATGGTGAAAAGAATAAACCGTCCGTTGATCTTCATATAAAAATGATTGTAATGTGAAGCAAAAATAACTGAATTGCCCCAATTGCTCCCGCTATTTATTCACGATTGTGGATACCCTCACCGGCCCGGAATACCGTGCAATCACTGGCTGCTGCCAGGTAAACCGGGAGTCCGGGAAAAACAACAGCCGCCGGGTTCCCTGCCTGTAAACGCACGAGATATTGTTCATCATCCAGTTCGGCCACCCCATCGGTTATTAAGAGGATCTCCACCGATACAGGGGTAAAGGAAACCGTATCCCCGGCTTTGAGTTCAAATACACTGAGCCGGAATTCGGGGGCAGGCACCGGATAACTCTTTTCCAGTTCCCCGGCTTCCTGACCCCGGATGATCCGGGGATCGGTGGCCACGCATTTCACATGTTTCAGCAATTCCTTTACATCAATATGCTTGGAGGTCAATCCTCCCCGCAGCACATTGTCCGAATTGGCCATCAGTTCCACATTGTATCCTTCGAGATAAGCATGCGGCAGGCCGGCATCCTGGAAAAGGCCCTCACCTCTATTGAGATGTACAATATTGAGTAAATAAATGGAGAAGATACCCCTGTCCCGGTTATGGTTCTTTGTAAAAGTCAGGGCGGCCCTTGCGGCCCAGAAATCAGGATCATCTTTTTGCAAGCTCCCGGACTGGTAAAGCGGCAGTACCCGGTTCACCAATGGTTCCAGTAGTTGGTTGACCTGGTCCTGGGGCATTTCCATGATATGTTTATACAAACCCGTGTATCCGGCCGACAGGTACAAAGACAGGAATGCTGTTAATTCCGGTACGGTTTCGAAGGTGGTGCGCATTGCGGCATCCGGTTTAAAGCCATGCAGCAACCAGAAATCGCTGAGGGCAACCAGCATTTCTGGCTTATGGTTATCGTCCTTGTAATTCCGCCAGGGAGCATCCAGGGGAATCCCTTCTGCGTTTTCACGGGCAAATTCAATTTCAGCGGCTTCTTTTGAAGGATGGGCCTGTATGGACAACATTTCTTTTACTTCCTGGGCCTTAAACAAATAAGGCAGGTTTCCCGCCAGTTGATCCAGTGCTGTTGTTTCCCCGCTCCCGGTCTCTACCCGGGAAATACCCAGCGGGTGGGTGCCCAGCCAATATTCGGCAAATGGTTTTTTACCGGGGTTGTTCTGCTGCAATAAGGAAGGGATAAAGGAAATTCCTCCCCAATCGTAGTGCTTAACAACGCCCCGCAATGTGTAAACTCCCGTCATAGAAACCAGGCTTTGATTTAACTTGTTGTAAAGATAATGCATGGCCCTGCATAATGAACTGGGTAAGGAAGGGGAAGACCTGGCGGCCGGCTGGCTGGAGGAAAGAGGATATAATATCCTGCACCGTAACTGGCGCTTTTCCTACCATGAACTGGATATTGTTGCCAGCAAAGGAAAGTTCCTGCACTTTATAGAAGTCAAGACCCGCCGGGGTAAGGGCCTGGGACACCCGGAAGACAGCGTCACAAAAAAGAAATTCAAAAACCTCCAGAAAGCAGCCAATGAATACCTGTTCCGCCACCCCGGGCATCCCTGGATCCAGTATGATATACTTTCTATCAGGATACAGAATTGGGGGGAGACGGAGTTCTTTTTATTGGAAGATGTGTTTTTTTAGGGAGTAGGAAGTAGGTAGTTGGCAATAGGGGGGCAGGTCAAGAAAAAAAATAATTGCAACCGGGGGGGTAGTAGATTCAGAGTTTTTCATATCCCCATATTGGATACCTAAACCTTTTATTATGCTAAATCTTTCGCACAAAGACCTGCTGGTCTATAAAATGGCTTTACAGCTTGTCAGGGATATTTACACACTGACAAATAGTTTTCCCAGAAATGAACAATATATCCTGGTTTCTCAGATCAGAAGGGCAGTTATTTCCGTTTGCAGCAATATTGCCGAAGGAGCTGCTCGTAAATGGAGGAATGATCGTAAAAAATATTATTCAATTGCCCGAAGCTCGCTGGTTGAGGTGGATACACAATTAGAAGCGGCATTGGTGCTGGATTATATAAGAACAGAGGACTTAAAACAAATTGAACCTGGCCTGGTAGCCGTCTTTAAGATGCTTAGTAAAATGATATCGAATTTGGAAAGTAACCAAGCAAACTGCCCTGATATCCAATAAACCGTAATTGCCACTATTCGTTCTTACATGTAGCCTTAATTTAGACAATACTAAAGAGCCGGATTTGAACATCTCCGCAAGTCCAAAGCTTTGAATGAAGTCTATTATCAGAATATACCTGATCAAATGAGCGCGGAATAAGTATAAACTCAGCCCCAATTGTCCCTAAAGTCAAATACCCCCTTTAAAATACCCTGGATATTTTCTGGTATCAATACATCCTCCCGGGAAATCCCTTGGTATGCTAACTATTCCAGCTCCACACTCCCAAAATCTGTAAATCCTGGTTGATATCAATATATAAAACGCTTCTTAAGGATCGCCCTACTGCCTACTACCTACTACCTACCACCTGCTACTTACTGCCTGCTGCCTCCATCCTCTCCACCAACCTATACGTCGCCGGGCAATACTCCACATTCTGCTTATGAATATGGACATAATCCTTAAATTTTTTACTCAGGTGCGGGAATCCGGCACAGTCATCGGGACGGATTTCATAGATGCTGCACATATTGTTGTCCAGGTTGAGAAACTGGCAGGGGGTCCATTTGTTCATCCAGTCCCGGTCACCACCGCGCTCCTGTTTCAGGTATTTCTTTTTGAATTCCTCAATGGTCATACTGAAATGGGCAGAGATCCGCTTCAGGTCCTTTTTGTTGTAGGTCGGCGTCATGGTCTTGCAGCAATTGGCACAGGAAAGACAATCCGTTTCCTTCCATACTTCTTTTTCCAGTACCGCGATTTGCCTGTCCAGCCCGCGGGGAGCTTGTTTTTCCAGCCGGGACAGGAAACGGCGCATTCCGGTTTTCCGGTGGCGGGCTTTTTGCTTAAATGACCGGAGGTTTACAGGGGGTATCTTACTCATGGCCCGAAGATAATGATTGAGTCCATACGGGCAGCAGCGGAAAAGAATTTTCATACAGACTGGGGCATTGGCTATTTTTGCCAGAACCTAAATCAACAGATATGAAAACCCTGTTCGCTTTTATTGCTGCCGCCCTGATGACAGCAGCATTCCTCTCCTGTAACTCATCCTCCGGCCCCACCGGCCCAAAAAATTTCTGCGATACGGCCTGCCTGAAGGATACGATCAAGTTTACAGGTGACCATGAGAAAAAGCCCAGTGTTTTTATTACTGCTAAAAATTGTTTACCGGACAGCATCATCTGGACGTTTAAGGGAATGGGGGTCGACCGCAAAACCGGTTTCACCTACCTGTTAGGAACTACGGTCCGGATGAACAAGAACTTCGTCCGTTGTCATTTCACCAACAGCGACTACGCCTGGTTGTTGTTTAATGATTGTGTTACCGGGCGCGGGTTCCAGGTCAAACTTCCATATGATAAAAGCGCCAACTTCAGCCTGAAAAGCAGCGGCATCAACAGCTTTGACCCCAAATTCTCCATTGCCGATAACCTGCTGGTCAATACCGACCGGGGAAATATCTATATCGAAGACATGTTTACCGGTAAGAAAGCCATGATGACATTCGGCCAGAAACTGGATATTGATTACGATGCCCTTCATGAATACATTGATTCCGTGAATGTGACCAACGACCGGGTTTGGGTGAAGATCCTCGTGGATAAAAAGTGGGTGGAAAAAGAGAAGAAGATTGTGCTGGAATAAGCAACTGCTCCTTCTTCCGAAATAGTACATTCACGGGTTGTTATGCATTGAATAGCGGGTAGTTGACTGCTGAGAATTTTCAATGCCGATACTCAATGCTCAATGTTCAATGCTCAATGTTCAATTTTCAATAAATACATGTGGGACCCCTATAAAAAAGGATTCAAAGCATACCTGCAACTGGAAAAATCCCTCTCGGATAATTCGGTGGAAGCCTATTTGCGGGATATTGAACATCTCACACAGTTCTTACTGGAAAAAGACAAGCAATTAAACCCTGACCGGATCACATTAAAAGACCTCCAGGCCTTTCTGAAATGGATCGGGGAACTGGGCATGACGGCCAGCTCGCAGGCCCGCATTATCTCCGGGATCAGGGCCTTTTATAAATACTGTGCACTGGAATCCATCAGTAAAACGGATCCCACGACCTTACTGGAAGCCCCAAAGCTTAAAAGAACACTTCCCGATGTGCTGAGCTTTGATGAGATCGAACGGATGCTCACGGGAATCGACCTGAGCACTCCGGCGGGAACGAGAAACAAAGCCATCCTCGAAACCATGTACAGCTGCGGGCTCCGGGTCAGTGAAGTGGTTGGTTTGAAGATTTCCCATTTATACCCCGACCTTGGGTTTATCCGGGTAACCGGCAAGGGCGATAAAGAAAGACTGATCCCCATTGGCAATAATGCCGTGAAATATATCAAGATCTACAAAGACCAGGCGCGGGTGCATACAACCGCACAAAAAGGAAACGAGGATATTTTATTTCTCAATAAAAGGGGAAGCAAATTATCCAGGATCATGATTTTTTATATCATCCGGGACCTGGCACTGAAAGCCGGGATCAAAAAAACAGTCTCACCGCATACCTTCCGTCACTCCTTCGCCACCCACCTGGTGGAAGGAGGAGCCGACCTGCGGGCCGTACAGGAAATGCTGGGCCATGCCAGCATCACCACTACGGAGATCTATACCCATCTTGACCGCGAATTCTTACGCAAAACATTGGAACAATTCCACCCGGGATTCCGGGGATGAACCAGGCCGTTTATTGAAGAAGAAGGGTCGCTGACGATTGTTGTCCCGTCTTTTTATTGACGAGGTACAGGAGATAGGCGCCAGCCGCAACCGGTGGCACCCGAAGATTCATCAGCCTGGCTTCCGCATCAATCCAGATTTCCTCCTGCTTTACTGTTTGCCCGGACAGACTGACGAACTGTACTGCATAATACCCTTCCTCCATTTTTTCAAAACTAATTGTAAGCGACTGCCCGGTCTGTACCGGGTTGGGATATACATGGATGGCATGGGCGGCCGGGATTACCGGCGCCTGCGCTTCCCTCTTATTATTCCGGGTAACCCCGACCACATATCCTTTTCTTATTCCTGCGGCAGAAGTCAGCACTACTTCCTGTAACGGAGGCTTGCCTGCTAATTGAATAAATAATTCATCCCGCCTGAATTTTTCCGGATTCACCATCATTTTTATTATTTCATAACCGGCTGCACTCACCAGCAATTCCAGTTGCATTTCACGGCCATCTGTTACCAGGGTAAACCGGCCTGCCGTATCAGCCACCAGCAAGCGACTATTAAAGTTGTTCTGCACACTGGCATAAGGAACCGCCTCGCCCTTTTCATTTACGATCCTGCCCCTGACCGTAACCACTGTTGTCATAATTGTGTCCCCCATTATCACAGGCTCCGGGTCCTTGCATACCGGCCTGATCGATGAGTGCAATACCATCCCCGGCATCCGGTTATCGGGCACCACCTGTACTTTTGATGTATCTGTCAGTGGCCTGGCAATGGGTTTCCCCTGGGTTCGCTGCCCATTGACCTTAGATACGAAAAAGGCCGGCCAGGCGATCTGGAAAAAGTACCTGATCCAGGGAATCCTTCGTTTCGGCAGCACCAGGTCACGCTCCAGCTGCTCATTCATAAACCGTCCGCAGACCTGACCCCGGGAAGGTTTTTTAAAGAACTGCAGCAGTTCCCTGTCATTCATTGTTGTGAAATCCACCACCTGCTTCTGGCAGGAACCACAAAACCGGCCCTGCGCCGCGGGCGACATTTTCTCCCAGTTCTCGTGACAGGGTTCGGGGATCGTCAGCTGAAAGTGTTTGGGCATAATAAAGTAGTGTGGCGTTAAGTTTGAAATGCCGCTATCAAAAAGCTGCGAGCAGTAAGCTATGAGCTGCGGGACCTGCGGTTTATTACTGTTCTATTCGTCCCGCTGCCCATAGCAATTAGCCCGGGCTTCCTGCGAATTGAGTCAGGATATTGTTATCCTGACAACAGTTTATTACAGCATTACTTTTTCAGATGCCAACATTCTTTCGTTTGCACAATATGCCCCGTATTTAAACCGTATTAAAAACAGGAACAGTTGCCTGATTACAAGTGTCCACCCGAAATTTGTCCATAAAAAAGGGGCCGGCAAGCACCGGCCCCTTACTCTTAAGCGCCAATCAACAGCTCATTTATTCGGACCAGGGGGTAAGGTTTCTTCTTCGTCCGTTTCAATATCCTTTACCGGCTCTTTCCCCTTACTCAGCAAACGGGCGCTTTCCACCAGCCTTACAAACTCGGAACGGTAGCCGTCTGCATCTGTTGTCATAGATTTTTTTGCCAGGCTCAGCACACTCTCAAAAGAGGCGTTGGATTTGAATTCAGAATTCCGGAGCAGCATTCCAAACTGGGCCACTGCCGCCGCGAAACGAAAATTATCGGAGGTTTTTGCAATAAAAACCGATTTGTCCAGTAACGGATGTTCAATCAGTTTGCTCAGCTCCCCGTCAGGCGCTTTGTACCGGAACTTCACAGTCATGATCTCATCTGTTCCGGATTTTCTGCCTGCATTTTCATTGTCCGGCTGATATTTCAGCGGATCCACTGAAGGCAAAAAGGAACTCTTCACCCCCACCGGGATCACTTCATACAAGGCAGTCACGGTATGCCCGCTGCCCAGTTCGCCGGCATCCTTTTTATCATCATTAAAATCTTCCTTAGCCAGCATCCGGTTCTCGTACCCGATCAGCCGGTAGGCCTGGACTTTAGCGGGATTAAATTCAATCTGCAGTTTTACATCTTTCGCGATGGTGAACAATGTGCCGCCAAATTCATTTACCAGCACTTTTTTCGCTTCGGTGATCCCGTCAATATAGGCATGGTTGCCATTCCCTTTATCGGCCAGTTTTTGCATTTTGGCATCCTGGTAATTGCCCATTCCATACCCGAGTACCGTCAGGAACACCCCGCTTTTTCTTTCTTCTTCAATCAGCCTTTCCATGGCATCGTCACTGCTTTCCCCCACATTAAAGTCACCGTCGGTGCAAAGGATCACCCGGTTATTACCTCCTTTTACAAAATATTCTTTGGCAGTCTTGTAGGCCAGTTTGATACCCGCTCCGCCCGCAGTGGAACCACCTGCTTCGAGGTTATCAATAGCCTCCCGGATCTTTTGTTTATCCGAACCGGGCGTTGAAGGCAGTACCATTCCGGCAGCACCGGCATACACCACGATCGCCACCTTATCCTGTTCGCGTAACTGTTCCACCAGCATTTTCATGGAAGCTTTGACCAGCCCGATGCGCTCCGGTCCCTGCATGGAACCCGATACATCGATCAGGAAAACCAGGTTGGAAGCCGGTAAATTTTCAACAGGTATCTTTTTCCCCTGCAATCCGATCAGCACCAGTTTATGGTCTTTGTTCCAGGGAGCTTCGGATATCTCGGTATTAATAGAAAACGGATCCTTGTTCTCCGGTTGCGGGTATTCATATTTGAAATAGTTGATCATTTCCTCAATACGTACCGCACCTGCGGGGGGCAACTGCCCGGTATTCAGAAACCGGCGCACATTGCTGTAGGAAGCCGCGTCCACATCAATGGAAAAGGTGGAGAGGGGGTTATCGGTGGCCCTGAGGAAGCCATTCTCCGTGATTTTATCATACCCTTCGCGATCATAATAACCCTGTTGATTTCCGGGTTGATAGCCATTTCCGATTATATTCTGAACCTAGACACCGGCAATTTTTCCCTGCAAACCATACCCCGCGTAGTTTTGTGTGCTATACGGTGATGCTGGAACACCGGCCACCGTTCCTGTCAAATCTTTTTTCCGTTGCATTCCATAGCCAGTAACTACAACTTCGGACATCACCTGGCTGGCAGGCAACAGTGAAACATCAATTTTTGCCCGGCCGACCAACTTCTCTTCCCTGGTCCCGTATCCAATGGCGGAAAACACGAGAATGTCCCTTGTCCCCGCTACCAGTATCCGGTAGGTTCCATCTGCCCCGGAACTGGTGCCATTTCGCGTGCCCTTAACCACGATAGAAACCCCCGGCAACGGGTTTCCTTTCTCATCAGTCACCGTCCCTGTTACGGTAATGGCCGTTACAGGACGAAATGCCAGTATAAAAAGCAATACCGGTGCTATCAGGAGCAGGATTCGTTTCATAAAAAGTATTTTCATACCCTGATGCAGGTACTTTAGCATTTGCATAAGGGCCATAAATTTTTTATTCCCTAATTTTAAGCCCTTGGCATTTATCCGGCACATATCACACAGCAACCTGACCGATAAAGAGCTCCTGTCCCTGTATAAAGAAACAGGCGATATGGCCGTGCTCGGTGAACTCTACCAGCGCTATATGGAACTGGTCTATGGAGTTTGCCTGAAGTATTTTAAGGAGCCTGAACGGGCTAAAGACAGTGTGATGGCGATCTTCGAAGAATTGGTGACAAAACTGAAAAAACATGAAGTGGAAAATTTCAGGGCCTGGCTGCACCAACTGGCTAAAAACCACTGCCTGATGCAGCTCCGGACCCCTAAAAACATGAAAACGGTGGAATTCAATGCGGAACTTGTGCAATCAGAGGAAAATATGCATCTGAATGGCGTACTGGAGAAAGAGGAAAATTTCCGGAAACTGGAAAACTGTCTTGCCACCCTGGCAGGGGAGCAGCGGGAGTCCATCCGCCTTTTTTACCTGGAAGGAAAATCCTACAACGAAATTGTGGACCTGACCGGGATGGAATGGAACCAGGTCCGCAGCCTGATCCAGAACGGAAGACGAAACCTGAAGAACTGTATGGACAGGGCCCAAAAAGAAGCGGCCGGGGATCAGCAGGATTAAATAAAAAAAACAGGAACTTTAAACAGCCGTATGGCAACCGGGCATCACATAAAAAACTTTTCCGCTGCGGATATTGAAAAATATCACAAGGGATTGCTTTCTGCCAAAGAAATGCACGCCATGGAGAAAGCGGCCCTGGAAGACCCCTTCCTGGCCGATGCGATGGAAGGATATACTACGAAAGGTGTAAATGTTACTGCCGATATTTCCAAACTGCAGAACCGGCTCGCCGCGCGGACCCAACAGGAATACAAAGTGATTCCGCTGAAAGGAGGTGACAAAACCTCCTTTCCCTGGATGCGGGCCGCCGCGATGATTGGTGTACTGGCCGGAGCCGGGATATTGGCTTACCTGTTCATGTTCGACAATAAAGTAAATGAAATCGCGGAAGCAGCACCTGTGAAAAAAGAAGAGATCCGGAATCCTGACCCGTCCACGACAGTTGTAACACCGGTTCTTAGCGACAGCAATAAACCCGCGGCCGGCGGTTTTACCTTTAAAACAAATCCTCCCGCTACAACAATCAACCAGCTCCTGGCTGATACCACAGTGGCTAATAATACAGGTTCCGGTACTACAGACCTGGTAGTCGTGGCAGAAGCACCGGGAGCCCCGGAGAAAAAAGACCAGTTGGAAAATGAAATCATAAATCGCGGATTGAAGGCCAAAGAAGCTGCCAGGCAAAAAGAGATTTCAGCTGACAAAGCAGAGACTGGAAAAAACTATTTTACCAATGCATCCGGAAATACAAACCCGGCATCAACGGACCCGCTTAAAAACAAAGCGGCGGCCCCGGTGCGGAGGACTGGTGACCAGCCGGGTTTCAACAGCAATATTTTCCGCGGGCGTGTTACCGATGCGTCGAATTTCGGTGTACCGTTTGCGAATGTCACCAATACGGAAGATAATGTAGGCACGTATACTGATGCAAGGGGGTATTTCAACCTCACCTCACCCGACACTGTACTCAATGTACAGATCCGCTCCATCGGTTTTGAGAACAGTAATTTCCAGTTACGCAATAACCTGCCCAATAACCAGGTCGTCCTGCAGGATGACCGGAAAAGCCTGAATACCCTCGTGGTCAGTGACCAGAAACCCAATGCGGCCGCACGGGCCCAGCGCAATAATGTGAAACTGGAAGAGCCTGAACCCGCGGACGGATGGGATAACTATGATACCTATCTCGTCAACAACCTGAATATACCCGGTGAATACCGAAGCAAACCGGATGCAAACGCCTCGGTCGAGGTATCTTTTGAAGTGGATAAGAACGGCGAACCGGTCAATTTCCGGGTGGAAAAATCCCTTTGCTACAAATGTGATAAAGAAGCTATACGTCTTATCAAAGAAGGACCCAAATGGAAACGAAATGCAAAGAACGGAAGGACCACCGTAACCATCCCCTTTAACCAGTTATTTTAACCGGGTAATTTCCGGGGTTTTGAATTCCCTTACCTTCGTTTTTCAAAATTTGCTTATTTATGAAAAAAGTACTTTTCACCTCCCTGGCTGCTTTATGCCTGTTCGTGGCTGAAGCCCAGTTAAAAACTCCTGCCCCCAGTCCCACACAAACCATTAAACAGGATTTTGGCCTGGGCAGTATCGAACTTTCCTATTCCCGCCCCTCTGTGAAAGGAAGAAAAATATTCGGCGACCTCGTACCATTTGGCAATGTATGGCGCACGGGTGCCAACAGCGCCACCACCCTTACCTTCAGCGATGAAGTCACCATCGGTGGTAAAAAAATCCCGGCCGGTAAATACGGGCTGCTGAGTATCCCGGATAAGAACAACTGGACCCTCATCATCAGCAGGCAAACCGATGTAACCAGTCCCGCCGCTTACAAACAGGAAAGCGATGTGATACGGGTGGAAGTCAACAGCATGAAGATGGATGACAAGATGGAATCCTTCACTATGCAATTCGCCAATGTAAAACCAACCAGCTGTGAATTGCATATCATGTGGGAAAACACCGCTGTGGCCCTGCCCATCAACACCGATGTGGAAACAAAAGTGATGGCCCAGATCGACCAGCTGATGAACAAGGATAACCGCCCTTACTTTAACGCGGCCATGTACTATATGGACAATGGCAAGGACCTGAACGTGGCCCTGGGCTGGTTTGACAAAGGAGTCGAACAAAACCCCGGCGCCTTCTGGATACAGCACCAGCGTGCCAATTGCCTGGCCAAACTCGGCAGGAAAGCTGAAGCCAAAGCAGCTGCCGAAAAATCAAAGGAGCTCGCTGCGGCCGCGAAGAATGATGATTATGTGAAGCTGAATGATAAATTGCTGGCGGAATTGAACAAATAGTTTCGGAAGCTGATTGAAAGGCTGTACCAGGAAGGGTGCAGCCTTTTTTTATGCAATACTAATTTAGTCAGATGCCCGCAGTTCGCAGCCTGCCTGCCACCAGGAAGGTTCGGAGTTCCTTCCAAGAATTGTTGCTTTTATCAGATGTTCTTGCGGCCATTCTTTATAATCCGTAGCAGGAAGTTAATGATTGCAGTTAGCTGCGAACGGTGAACTATGAACTTGAACTAATCATCATTTCGTTCTTTCTTCGCCGCCATTATTTTATTTAACAGCAAAGTAAAACCAATTACCCCGAAAGCCCCGATCGGGTTGAGCCAGAGAAAGCCCATTTTGAAAACACCTGTCCGCGTCAGGATAAAAACGCCCAGCACCAGCACCTGGGCCAGCAGGGTTGCCCAGAAAACAGCCGAACTGTTTTTTATTTTCTTAAAGAAGAAAGCCACCAGGAAGACCCCCAGTATCACCCCATAAAACAGGGAGCCGAGGATATTCACTGCCTCGATCAGGCTGTTGCCGATATTATAGGTAAACATGGCCACCACGATACAAAAGATTCCCCAGCCAAGGGTGTACCATTTGGAGAGCCGGTATTCATCCTCCGCGGAATCCGTGTGCTTTGTGAACCGCCGGTGGAAATCCACCATGGAACAGGAAGCCAGTGAATTGATCGCAGCGGCAATGCTGCCCCAGGATGCAAGAAAGATGATGGCGATCAGCAGCCCTACCAGTCCCACGGGTAAATGATCCACCACAAAGCGAAGGAAGATATAGTTGGTATCATTCCCGTCCCCGCCCGGCACATTTTTATTCAGCCAGTTCACCACTTTTTTTCGTAAACGGTCGGATTCATGCTGCAGGGAGCGCAGGTTTTGCACCGACTGATCCGCCAGCACTTCATTTTTTGCATGCCGGGCTGCCGAATAGGCCCGTACAGTTTTTTGTTTGATCAGGGCCACCGAATCATACTGATGCTGCACAATGGCCAGCGAATCCTTATAACCTGACTGTTCCAGCTTCTTCAGTTGTACCCTGTTAAAAAAAATGGGGGCACTGTTGAACTGGTAAAAGGTAAAGACCAGCACCCCGATCAGCAGGATCAGGAATTGCATCGGCACTTTTACAATACCGTTCATCAGTAATCCCATCCGGCTTTCGGTAAGCGATTTAGCCGTCAGGTAACGGCCCACCTGGCTCTGGTCCGTTCCGAAATAGGAAAGGGCCAGGAAGAAACCGCCAATGATCCCGCTTAGTAAATTGTACTGGTCGCTCCAGTTAAAACCTTTCCCTGTGATCCCCGTAGTGATCACATTCAGCTTACCGAGTTTACCCCCCACTTCCAGTGCATCTGCAAATCCGACCTGCTCCGGCAGCATCCGTACCACCATATAAGCAGCCAGGAACATCCCGGTAAACACGATCATCAACTGCAGTTGCTGTGTATAGGCTACGGCTTTTGCCCCGCCGGTCATGGTGTAAATAATCAGTAACCCCCCCATGAAAATATTGGTCCACATGATATCCCAGCCCAGGAGCGAAGACAGGATAATGGAAGGAGCAAAAACGCTGATACCCGTGGATAATCCCCGCTGCAGGAAAAACAACAGGGTGGTCAGGGTCCGGGTCTTCCCGTCAAAACGCTGCTCCAGGTATTCATAGGCCGTGTACACTTTCAGCCTGCGGAAGATCGGTACAAAAAAAATGCTGATGACGATCATGGCCAGCGGTATCCCGAAATAATACTGCACAAACCGCATCCCGTCGGTATAAGCCTGTCCGGGGGCCGATAAAAAAGTAATGGCACTGGCCTGCGTGCCCATAATGCTGAGCAGCACCAGTCCCCAGGGCAGGCTCCGGTTACTCAGGAAATAACCGTCCAGGTTATGCGAAGTACGGCTTTTGTAAAGCCCGTACGACACAATCGCCAGGAGGGTAACAACCAGTATGATCCAGTCCGGCTGGCTCATGCGAATCGTTTGGTGATCAAATAGAACAGCCCGATCAATACCAGCAGGAACAGGAGGACAAATACATACCAGCCTGTCCAGCTTTTAAAAATGGGCGCTTTATCGTTTGTGGAACCGGGCATATCTTATTTACGGGTCGTCCTCAGCCAGCCGGTCAGCACCACCAGGATGCCCAGCACCAGGCCGATCAGGATCCCGACCCTGATCTTCTTGATCATAATTCCCAATGCAAGACCCAGTACAATAGAAAAAATAAAAGCCATCTCGCCTCTCTTTGCATCGGGTTTTCTTTCCTCCGCCATCAGAATCCTTTTTTCTTGTTTAATGCAATGATATTTGCAAGCAACCGGTATGCACCCGGTACACCTGCAGGTAATTCCCTGAAAAATACAATACCGGTATAGGTAAACCAGCCCTTCCCGTAGCGGGCAACCAGCAGGCTGCCGTCATCAGACTTCTCGCCCGGGTCGGCCATCCCGATCAGTTTTTCAAATTTACCGGACGTATCGGCTGCATGATAAATGCTTCTCTCTTGTTTCCACCCCTTAAAATCATCCCCCGTGATCTTATTCGGGAAATTAAATACCGGGTGCTCCGGGTTTAGTAAAGTTACCGCAGCTTTTTCATCCGTGACCCTTGTCCGGGTGATCGTGAACGGGTAGGGCCCGATCTTTGCCAGCACCGGCCCGATCTGGTTACTGGTATTGTACTGCACGATCAGGTTGCCTCCCTCACTTACATACTTCATCAGCCTGTCAAAATGTTTATTCATCCAGTCATGCGTATTATAGGCCCTGATGCCCGTAAGGATCGCATCAAACTGGCTTAGATTATTTTTGGAGAGTTCCTTATCCCCCAGGATCGTCACTTCATATCCCATTTGTTCCAGCGCTTCGGGAACCTTATCCCCCGCGCCGGTAATATACCCGATCTTCCTGCCAAAAATTTTGAGGTCGATCTGCACTGCATTCACTTTCGCATCTTTAAAATAAACGATCGCAGGTACATGGTCATACCGGATCTGCTTTCGCTCCCCCGCATAAACCGGTTTATTTTTTTTGCTGACAGCAACCGAAATTGTATCGGCAAAAGACCTGTTTTTTGTCCGTGGCACCAGGTTATAAGAAGCCGTGTTGCTGCGATTGCCGGGCCAGGGATTATAGGTAAATTCCTTTCTGTCTGCATACCAATGATCTGAAAAATTCAGTCTCACCTGGTACTCAGTAGAGTCCCGGCGGAGATTGGTGCTGAAATGCAGTGAAGTTTTTGTCAGGGAGTCATTGATGGAAATAGTATTGGCAGCATCGAACTCAAACTCAGCTGGCGGCAGTACCACCAGGGGCCAGTACAGTTCTCCCTTCACCGGGTCGGTAAATTTGTATTTGACGCGCCGGGCAAAATAAAAGGAATGACCGTATATTTTTACCCGGATGACCGCTTTGTAGGCCGGATCCGCACCGGGTTGCCCGATCTTTTGCTGATCCGTCACTGTAAAATAACCTTCTTCCATTTTGTTCACCAGCCAGTAGGGCTGGGTAATGGGTTTCTCTGCCGGCACCAGTACCGTTTTCTGGAAACTGAAATTGCGGTTCTTCTCCAGGGCTTTGTTAAATACAGTATCCAATTCTTCGTCCAGTTGCACTTTTTCCAGTATGGCATCTGTTCCCAGCCGGTTATTTAAACTGAAACTGACCCGGAGAGAATCGGTTTGCACAGCAAATTGTTCTGTCGTTGTTACATCGAGGAACAGGCCGCTGCACTGGGTGATCAGTTCCTGCACCTCGGACAGCTTTTGTATTTTCCAGTTTCCATCCGGCAATTGGTTGATCGCTGAATACAACTGCACCAGTCCCTGTACGGATCGCTCAGGATGCAGCAGGTCGAAGCGGCTGATAATACTGTCAAGCAAACCGGTGATTGCTTCACTGCCGGTTACCCTTTTCCAGCTGGGGTCGGTCCCGTCCAGCAGATCCGTAACCGGCTGATCCCCTTTGGTGGCTTTGAAATATTCCCAGGATTCACCGCGGGTGGCCGGTACGCCAAAGCCCTGGCTCTTGTGCTGGCTGCGGCTCTCGGCCGCGATCTCTCCGTAACTTTTTCCCAGCAGGGGATTGTACCCTCCCACATCTACTTTGAACTGGTCCTCTCTTGTCGTGTTGGTGCCCCCAAAATTGAAGGTATTCCACAATACCCGTTTGGCCTGCCATACGGTTACATATTTCAGTTGTTCCGGAAAGCGGTTGGGATCGGCAGCGGCGGTAAAAGCCTCATTGGCCAGGATGGCGGAAGCAGTATGGTGCCCGTGTCCGCCCTCACCGGTTGTCGGAAACCTGGTTACAATGATATCCGGTTGAAATTTCCGGATCACCCAAACCACATCACCCAGTATTTTCTCTTTATCCCATTTGGTGAAAGTTTCTTCCGGATTTTTCGAATAACCAAAATCGTAAGCCCGGGTGAAAAATTGCTCCCCGCCATCGATACGACGGGCTGCAAGTAATTCCTGAGTGCGGAGTAAACCCAGTTCAATGCCCTGTTCTTCCCCGATCAGGTTCTGGCCCCCGTCTCCCCTTGTCATGGAGAGATAACCGGTCCTGTAAAGTTTATCCTTCGACAGATAGGTGATCAGGCGGGTGTTCTCATCATCGGGATGCGCGGCCACATACAATACGGAACCCAGCACTTTCAGTTTGAGCAATGCCTGGTACATTTCCGCTGAAGTCCGGTTTTGGGGAGTCTGTGCCCCGCCCGATATCAACCAGCCTGCCGCCAGGAATAATAAAAGCATTTTTTTCATCCGGGAAAATTATTCAGCGAATATATCGGAAAGTCTGCAAGTCAGGAAGACGGATACTCCGGGTGCCCGAAAGCAGGGATGAGCGGAAGAACCGGGCGGGTTGATCCGTCGTCCTTAAATATTCTGTTAAAAGCTCCGGAAAGTTCCGCTACAAATAAGAACCATCCTGTTCCCCCTGTAGCTTCCTTCCCGGAGTTTATTGTTGTCAGATATCAATTACCTGTTCGCTACTATCTTCCGACTCTCTACTCTCCTTCCTTGTTTACTTTCTTCCCCAGTTTCTCCAGCAACTGCAAACCCAGCAGGCCGCTGATGCCTCCATTGGCACCGTCTCCGTTGCCACCGATCAGCACATCCGGCATGATCTTCACTTTCTCCGCCGCGATGGACTCAATCACTTTCAGTTGGGTGAAATTATCACCCCCCATAGCTTCTACGGAAAGCTTGTACGATTCCGCATTGGATTTACCAATAGCCAGTATCTTCTCCGCTTCCGCATTACCGGTGAGGGATATCTTCTCGGCTTCGGCTTTGGCCAGCAACTCAATCTTTTCAGAGTCGGCCTTGGCCAGCAACCTTGTTTTTTCCGCTTCCCCGCTGGCCAGCAGTTTCAACCGGTCGGCTTCCGCATTTGCCTGTAGCCGCACGCTGTTGGCATCACCCGTCGCTTTTTTTACAGAAGCATCTGCAATGCGTTCAGCAATCAGTACTCCCTGGTCCGCTTTTACAATTTCTTTCTGCATGTCTGCAATCGCAGTTTCCTTTTCGAGGGTCTGCCTTGTTTCCTGGGCCCTTTTCTCTGTATCGTAGGTGATTTTCTGTTCTTCTGCCAGTTTACGGTCAGTCAGGGTTTTCATCAGGCTTTCGGGGGGTACAATATCCCCGATCAGGGTATCCACCCCGTACACATTGTATTGTTCAAGTACTTTCCCGATATGATCCTTTGCCGATTGCTGTCTTTCTTTACGGGTACCCAGGAAGGCAATCACATCACTGTCCTGTGCGCTGTTCCGGAAATAGTTACCGATCGTAGGTTCCAGCACCTGGCTGACAAGGTTATTCATATTCCCGAAACGGGCAATGACCTTGGGGGCTTCCGTGGTGGGAATATGGATGATCTGGGATACGTCCAGGTTGAACGGGAAACCATCCTTACTGCGCACGGTGATCGTGGAAAGATTTTTATCCAGCTGGTGCGATTCACTCCGGGCGCTGGCCCAGTTCAGCACCAGGTTGGTGGTGGGCACCATTTCCACTTTCATGATATACGGGTTGATCGGGTATTTACCAGGACCTAACGGCTCCGCCCAAACGCCTTTTGAGCCCTTTGAAACAATATTCCCGTGTTTGAATTCCACCCCGCTCAGGTCCACTCCCTCCGCTCCCACATAAGAGATGACCACGCCTACATGCCCGATGGGAATCTCCGTCATTTTTACCATCTCCAGTTTGGCAAACCAGGGATTTAAGAAATAAGAACCCGCCAGGATCACCTGCTCCTGCAATCCCTTGAGTCCTTCACTTTGCAAAAACATATCCACGTCCTGGAATTTATTATGGCCTTCAATGATCTTACCCGCGATCTGCCCTTCTTCCAGGGGTTTGCCCTCCGCGGTGGTCACAATACCCACGGCATTATCCGGGATCATCATCATATCCGTCAGTTCTATTTCAAACAAAAGGGTATTGATACGATAGGACCCCGGTGCAATGATAGCGGTCTGCCGCCCTTTCCTTCCGCCGTTGTGCAGGAAGGCCTCCGCATCCTGGAAAGAGTCGCAATCCACTTTACGGCCAAGAATACGGCCTGTTTCCAGTTCCGCACCATCTTTGGCCAGTACCAGTCCGATTTTCCCCGTAGGGATCACGATAAAAGGCTGGAAACTGATGGAGTATTGCCAGATCCATTTCCAGAAATATACTCCCGGTGCCAGGGTCTGTGCCTGGAAGCCCGCTTCGCCTTTCGTGGCAATAATGCGTCCTTCCGGCAATTCCTGCTGCCCAAAGAGCACAAACTTTTTAGTCACCAGCCCGATCCGGTCTTCCGGGACGATCACGAGCCCGAAAAAGACCCGGAGTATAAATTTGTAAAAAAGTAAAATGAATAATGGGATACCGATGATAAAGGCCCATTTGATGATTTCCTGTTTTTCCATGATGTTTAATGATTATGAGTGGTTGAAATTATTTTTTTGCGATACAGCATACCGGTGCAGACCTGAAAAGATGCCCACAAGTTTTCGACATGATAAAGATCAGCCGTAAGACGGTTCCTGCGAAACCGCAGAACCCATCCTGCAATAAGGATTTAAATACCGGGTGGAGAAGTGTTGTAAATGGTAAAACCTATCTCAGGTTCGATTGAAATAAAGACCCCATAGTCGGCCTCAGTGTTCATTTTTCAAACATTGAAGAAGTAAAATTACAATAAAGCTGATAATTCCAAAATAATCCGGGGCGCCTTTATGCAGAGGCAATCACCAGGAATATCTGTGAGGTGGAGCCGAAACGGGAAAGAATGTAACACAGTAATCCATTCCCTATTCAACACCTGCTTTAGAGGGTTTCAGATAGTCTTATCCCCTTTCCCAAAAAAAACCTGTCCACGAAGCTATGGCGCAGGCGGGAGTCAAAAGCTTAAAGCGGGATATATTCACTTTTTGTCCGGGGCCACTGCCTGTTTAGTTGTTAATTGCCAGGACAAGACAGGCCTTCCTGCTTACTCCTTACTACCTACCTATAACTCCGATAGACTAGCCATTTCCCTTCTGTTACTTAGAAGGCCCCATTCCCCATTCACCCATTCCCTACCCATCAGTTCCCCGACAAAAAAACCGCGTTACAAAACAGTAATTTACCATTCTCCCAGAAACTCCGGAATAGTACATTATCGCTGAGCAGGTTGACGGTACCATTCCCCATTTGCTGCACACCGAATAATAAACCGTCTTTCAGTTTGGGCTGCAGGGTGGCACCTACAAAACCGGCCACGGCATTTTCCTTCTTGATCACTCCTACATTCCAGCCGCCTTCTTTCAGGAACTCATAAATAGTATCATCCTGTTTGAGTGTATAATAATAATCAGGATAGCCAAAAGCCAGCGGGTGCGATGGGTCCAGTGTGACTTTCCAGATTGAACCGGGAGTAAAGCCGGATACGGATTCCCGTTCACGGGACTGGTATTCCCGGAGGGCCTCATAATTTTCCGTTTTATCTTTCTTTTCTCCTTCCTCCGCTTTTTTGGGCTTACTGCCGATATCCGCTTTGGCGAGTTGTGCCACGGCCCCTTCCAGGGCCACTACCCGCCCGCCTTTACTGATCCAGGCTTTGAATGCTTCCAGTTCTTCTTTATTCCCAAGGAAACGGTAATTACCGTCCGGCATGACCAGTACATCGGTCTCATTCCAGTTGGCACGGCCCAGGTCATTACTGTTGATCAGCGTGACCGGGTAATCCAGTTCCTGGTCAAAGAAATGCCAGAGTTCGCCGGCCGCGTTAGGATTCACTCCTTCGCCGGTTACCAGCACCACCCGGGGCGCCTGCAGCGGGTGTACCCTGTCGCTCCCAAAATCAAAACCCTTGTCCACATAACCACTGCTGACGGGGTATAACTGTATTCCGTCTGATGTGGCCATTTCCCGCACCAGTTTCCACAAACCATTTCCGAATTTTTTATTCGCCGTTCTGAGTATGATCACCGCTCCCCGGTCAAATTTATTTCCATTTACTTCAAAGGGTTGTTCCGCATAACGGAGCAGTATCCCTTTTTGCAATAAGTGACCCACCAGTTTAACTGTTTTTGTCCCGCCCCAGGGAATCACATACCCGTAACTTGTTTCACCGTTGATCACCGGTTTTTTCTGCCCATAAACTCCACCCGCAGGCAGTTTGTCCCTTGAGGCCCAGGCATTCAGTCCATACGCATAAGGCAGCGACCAGGCTGTAATGTCATATGTTACGGAGTCGGATAATTTCGATTTGGGTTCGAACAATACTTTCACCAGGGCCGAACGCGGCTGTAAGGCAGAAATCACGATATCATCTGTACCGGCCGTAAACGATTCTTCTTTCCCGCTGAAATAGTTATATCCTTTTCCTCCGGTGCCATTCCCTGCTGAATAGCGTATTCCGTTTTTATCCAGTAACTGGAGCAGTTTCCCGATCCGTTCCTCGTTACGGGCCTCATACTTCACGACGAATGTTTTGTATTCGCCATAGCCCGTTGTAACCGCATCATTGAAAAACTTACGGAATTCCTTTACCAGCCGGCCCGCATTCAACGACGATATCTCGATCGTACTTAAAGACGTGGTGAAATGGTGTTGTGCCCGGTCCGCCAGGGTCAGCGTATCTCCCTCCTCCAGGATCACCCCCAGGCCGGCCCCGATCCCCCCCTGCTCATAGGTCATGCCAATACTGCCATTGTACGTGGGATAGGTATCCCCGTAAGAAGGATAGAGAAGATCAAACCGTTCTTTGGTAAAAAAAAGCCAGCCCTGCTGGTCAAAATATTTCGCATGGTTCTTCCCGATCGCTGCCTGGAATTCCCGCTGCCAGTTCGTGATCACCTCGTGATAAGGTTCCGCGGCCGGGGCGAAATAATAAGGTTCATTGATCCCCTGCTCATGAAAATCCACATGCACCTGTGGCATCCACTGGCCGTACATTTTCATCCGCTGCTGGCTTTCCGCCTGCGTCTGCCAGGCCCAGTCACGGTTCAGGTCATAATTGTAATGATTGGTTCGTCCACCCGGCCAGGGCTCCCGGTGCTCACGGGCCACCCCTTGCGGGTTAAATTGTTTGCCCACTACTGAATTAAACCAGTTTATATAACGGTCACGCCCATCCGGATTCAGGCAGGGATCAATGATCACCACTGTATTCTTCAGCCATTCCTTTGTTTTATTGACAGCCGGGTTCACCAGTTCATACAGGGTAAGCATCGAGGCCTCTGAGGATGACGCTTCGTTCCCGTGTACATTATAACTCAGCCATACAACAGCCGGCGCATTTTCTTCCAGGGGCGCCATCTTATCTTTTGACAGGTTGGCCAGCCGCAGGTTGTTCATCCGCAACTGTTCAATCTGCTGCATATTCTCCGGGGAAGAAATAACGGCCAGCAGCAGGGGTCTTCCTTCCTGTGTTTCACCGTAGGTCTGCAGTTTCATCATGTCCGGCGCATTGGCTGCCACATGCTGAAAATAGCTGACTATTTTAAAATGCGGGGTATAACGGGTACCGGTCTTATACCCGAGAAATTCTTCCGGTGATTTTACCTGTGCCGCGGAGGCGACTACTATCAGCAAACTTAAAACCGGGAGGAGCAGCTTACGGTGCATGGCATATGATTTAGTACAGCAAGTTAACGAAGCTAAGGCCTGTATCAAAACGTCAAGCCCCTTTTTTACCGGCAGGGCTCCCGGGGATCTGTTTCTCCTGCATGCGGATTTTGTTTCCCGGCAAGTCCCCTGATTTCTGTAGTTTTATCCGCTTTTAAATTCATCGCATGCATAAAAGAATCCCTGCATTTGTTGTTGTACTGTTCCTCCTGGCCGCCTGCAAACCCATACAAAAGAATGCGGCGGTCACTGCCTTTGATCCCTACCATTATTCGGTTACCAAGAAAGTAGAGGCAGCGAATGGCGCCGTGGTATCGGCACACCCGCTGGCCAGCAAGGCAGGGGTTGCTGTCCTGAAAACAGGGGGCAATGCCGTGGATGCAGCGATCGCCACTCAACTGGCGCTGGCTGTAGTATATCCCAATGCGGGCAACCTGGGCGGCGGCGGTTTTATGGTCGCCCGTTTAAGTAACGGGGAAACGGTCGCACTGGATTACCGGGAAATGGCACCGGGTGCCGCACACCGGGATATGTACCTGGATGCGAATGGCACGGCGAATACGCAGCAAAGTCAGCTGGGTCATTTGTCTTCCGGTATACCGGGAACAGTGGCTGGTCTCTTTGCCGCTCACCGCTATGCAAAACTTCCTTTTGAAAAACTGATCCAACCCGCCATTGAACTGGCAGAAAAAGGATTTATCATCACTGCATCAGAGGCCAGGAGCCTGAACAGCCTGCAGCCCGATCTCAAAAAATACAACAGTGTGATGCCGGTCTTTGTAAAAGAAACACCCTGGAAAGAAGGCGATACACTTGTACAACCCGACCTCGCTAAAACCTTGCGGCGCATCCGGGAAAAAGGAGCAGCCGGATTTTACAGGGGAGAAACCGCGAGGCTGATCGTGGAAGAAATGAAAAGAGGCGGTGGTATCATTAGCCTGGATGACCTTCAGCAATACAGGGCCAAATCCAGGACACCCCATGTGTTTGATTACAAAGGGTACAAAATAGTGGGTATGCCCATGCCCAGCAGCGGGGGCCTGTTGCTGAACCAGATGATGAAGATGATTGAACACCGAGATATCGCCGGCATGGGTTTCCATTCTGTGGGCGCCGTCCAGCTGATGACGGAAGTGGAAAGAAGAGCCTATGCCGACCGGGCCGAATACATGGGTGATGCGGATTATTATAAAGTACCGGTAAACATGCTCAGCAATGAAGACTACCTGAAGAACCGGATGAGGAACTACGATCCGGAGAAGGCCACCCCGAGTACCGTGATCAAACCCGGGGAACTGCTCCGCGCTGAAAGCGAAGAAACGACCCATCTCAGCGTCATCGACAAAGACGGCAACGCCGTTTCGGTTACCACCACCCTGAATAATTCGTATGGCAGCCGCACAGTAGTAGGTGGTGCCGGCTTCTTCCTGAATGACGAAATGGATGATTTCAGCATCAAACCCGGCGTGCCCAATATGTACGGCGCGGTGGGGGGTGAAGCCAATGCCATCAAAGCCGGCAAACGGATGCTGAGTTCCATGACGCCGACACTGGTATTAAAAGATAACAAACCCTATATCGTTGTAGGCACTCCCGGCGGTACCACGATCCCCACCCAGATATTTCAGACCCTTGTGAACATACTGGAATTTAATATGAGCACGGAAGACGCGGTCTACAAACCCAAATTTCACCACCAGTGGCTGCCGGATGAAGTGATGACGGAGAAAGGGTTCCCACCGGCCATAAAAGAGGCAATGCTGAAAATGGGATACAGTTTCAGCAAGGAAAGAAGCGGGATCGGCCGGACAGAATGTATCAAAGTGCTGCCGGATGGAAGATTTGAGGCTGTAGCGGACAACAGGGGAGATGATGCGGCAGAAGGATTTTAAAAACATATGCCATTTAAGACTTGTAGTTTGCATCTGCATATTATCCGGTTCTTCAACCTTAAACCCTCAACCCCAGCATCCTTATGAGTACAGGTAAAGAATTTCTCCAAACCGCTATCCGCCGCTTTAAATATTACAAAGACCTTGGCGATAAAACCTTCGCGCAGCTGAACGATTGGGATTTTCATTACCAGCCCAATGACGAGTCAAACAGTATGGCCGTGATCATACAGCATATGGCAGGTAATATGCTGAGCCGCTGGACCAATTTCCTGAGCGAAGATGGCGAAAAGGAATGGCGCAAACGGGATGAAGAATTTGAAATTCACCAGCTCAACAAACAACAACTTATTGAACACTGGGAAAAAGGATGGAGCTGTTTCCTGGATACGCTTGCCTCGCTGAAGAAAAAAGACCTGAAGAAAACCGTTTATATCCGGCAGGAACCGCTGACGGTCATTGATGCCATCAACCGGCAACTGGCCCATTATCCTTACCATATCGGGCAGATTATTTTTCTGGCTAAGATCATTAAGAATAAAAGCTGGCAGAACCTGTCTATCCCGAAAGGAGATTCACAGTTGTATAATGATACCGCGGAACTCAAGGATCCGGCAAAAAATTACTAAAGGGTAACAGTAAGCCAGTACTTTACTAACAGGCAAAGGTTAATATAGAAGCCTGCGGCCGGCACATAGCTTTCTAAGAAACCTGCATTCCCCATCTGCTTCTGCCTGTCAATGTATTCTATGTGATGAAACACGAAAATGCGGTGGCAAATCCGTCTCCACCAACAGGAAAATTCTCGTCACTTGCATTACCCGGATTATTTAGCTATTTTAGCCCGCTCGTCCAGCCGCCCCGTTACGGTCAGCGGTCCATCCATACTGAAAAGCTGAAAATAACTGAAACCGATCAACACCACCTGTATGAACCGTCTTTTTATTGTCTTGTTTTTATTTTCGGGAATAGATATGGCTGCCCAGAACCAGGTTGCCCTTTTTGCCGGCCCGCAGGTATCCACGGCAAATTATTCGGTCCAGCACCAGAAACAGGACACAAAATACAAAACCGGTTTTCACGCCGGGATCAGCATGAAAGTCCCCTTTGATGGTTTCCTCTATTTTGCACCGGCCGCTTTTTACAGTTATAAGGGCTACGATGTAACCTACAACCTGTACAATTCCCTGCCGGATATCAATGCAAAAGACAACAGCACACGGTTCCATACATTTGAACTGGCCGCCTTATTACAGTTCGACCTGGGCCGCAGCCCTTCTCATATGTTCATCAAGGCAGGCCCTTCACTCGATTTCATGTTATTGGCCCGTGAAAAATTCAATCTCGTTGGAGGTGGCAGTGTCAGCCGCAATATGAAATTCGGCCCCGGGGAATACGGCCGCTACTCTGCCAATTTCCTCGGCCAGCTGGGCTATGAAAAAGACGGCGGGTTTATCGTTTACTTTCAGTACACACATAGTCCCGCCAACCTCAGCAACCGTGATGGCGGCCCCTCCATCAAACACAAGGTATTCGGACTGACTTTCGGGAAATACCTGAACCGGAAAAAGATTGTAATCGATACGAGGGTGAAGGAGTGAGTCTTGTTGATATTTTCACCAACAAGACCGGCTTGCAGAACCTAACAGCATTCCGGGAAAAACGCTGGATTATACTGAACACCGGCACAAATGATTTACTGGCTAAAAGGAGCAACTGTCCGGGAGGGGCATTGTTTTCCTTCTGCGCAACTGATGGTAGTAGGACACGTTGAAAACGCAAAAGGCTGAAAGCCTCTATGTGAATCCAACCTATCAACCTATTCACCAGTTAACCTGTTAACTTATCAACTACCTCAGGCTAAAACTCTCCAAAAACTTCGTATTAAAATCACCACTCCGGAAGCGTTCATCCTGCATCAGCTGCAGGTGGAAGGGAATGGTGGTCTTCACCCCCTCGATCACATACTCGCTCAGGGCACGGTACATGGTCTGGATGGCTTCCTGCCTTGTTTGCGCTACCGTGATCAGTTTCCCGATCATGGAATCATAATACGGCGGGATCACATAACCGGCATAGACATGGCTGTCAACCCGCACCCCGTGACCACCCGGCTGGTGCAGTACCGTGATCTTACCCGGTGAGGGGCGGAAATCATTATAGGGATCCTCGGCATTGATCCGGCATTCGATGGAATGCATCTGCGGGATATAATCCTTTCCGGAAATACGGTGACCGGCCGCGATCAGGATTTGTTCTTTGATCAGGTCAAAGTTGATCACTTCCTCGGTCACACAATGCTCCACCTGGATCCGGGTGTTCATCTCCATGAAATAGAAATTGCGGTGCTTGTCCACCAGGAACTCGATCGTACCCACGCTTTCATAATTAATGGCCCCGGCTGCTTTTTTAGCGGCCTCCCCCATTTTATAGCGGAGTTCATCGGTCATAAACGGGGAAGGGGATTCTTCCACCAGTTTCTGGTGACGGCGCTGAATGGAACAATCACGCTCACTCAGGTGACAAACCGTACCATACTGGTCACCGGCCACCTGGATCTCGATATGACGGGGCTCTTCCACGAATTTTTCCATGTAGATCCCATCATTCTTGAATGCCGCAGCTGCTTCCGCCTTGGCGGTATCGTAGGCTTTTTCCAATTCGGATTCTTCCCATACGATGCGCATTCCTTTACCACCACCGCCGGCAGTAGCCTTCAATATAACGGGGTACCCCATTTCCTTAGCGATCCCTTTGGCTTCGTCCACACTTTGTAATAAACCATCCCCGCCGGGCACCACCGGTACCCCGGCCCTGATCATGGTCTCTTTAGCCGTGATCTTATCCCCCATCGCGTTGATCATATCCGGCGTTGGGCCGATGAACTTTATACCATGGTCATTGCAGATCTGCGCAAATTTGGCATTCTCGGCCAGGAATCCATAACCCGGGTGAATGGCATCGGCATTGGTGATCTCCGCTGCCGCCATCAGGTGAGGAATATTGAGGTAGGAATCTCCGCTTTGCGGACGGCCGATACACACAGCTTCATCGGCGAATTTCACATGCAGGCTGTCGCGGTCGGCCGTGGAATAAACCGCCACGGTCTTGATCCCCATCTCCCGGGCAGTGCGTATCACCCGCAATGCGATCTCCCCGCGGTTCGCTATAAGTATTTTTTTAAACACATTGTTGAATTAAAAAGTAAAAAGTAAAATTTGGAAGCCGGCCTCAGTCCGTTCAGTATTTCCGGACAGAAGGCTATTGACATTCCCGTTTTGACTTTGCATTCTTTATGCGGGTTCCACCAGGAACAACGGTTGATCATATTCCACCGGCGATGCATCATCCACCAGCACTTTCACAATCTTTCCGCTCACTTCGCTTTCGATTTCATTGAACAGTTTCATGGCCTCGATGATACAAACCACGGTTCCCGGAACCACATCAGTTCCTACATCCACAAAATTGGGTTTATCGGGTGATGCTTTGCGGTAAAATGTACCGATCATGGGGCTTTTAATGGTTACCAGGTTCGCAGCCGGTGCTTCAGCGGCCCTGGGCTTTTCCACGGCTGCTACGGGCTGGCTGGCCGCTGCCTGCGGGGCGGCAATCGCTACCGGGGCCGCCTGGACGGTTGCGGCGGAAACCATCTGGGTCACATGTTCTTCTTTTTGTTTGATGGTTACACGGAAATCCTTTTGTTCGATGGTGAGCTCGCCAATATTCGACTTGTTGACCATTTTGATCAACTCCTGAATTTGCTTAAAGTCCATGTTTTTCAATTTAATAGATGTTTTGGTTTTACAAAGCCTTCCCTTCTAAGAAAGAATATCAATAAGTTAGAAATGTTTTCTTACTGAAAATTGAACATTGGCATTGAATATTGAAAATTTTTTACCCCCCGTTTTTGGGAACTAAAGGAATGTTCAATGCTCAATTCTCAATATTCAATTTTCAATGCCAATCTGAACGGTCCTGACCTAAGATCTTTCCCTTTTACAAAGGGAGGCTAAGGTAAGGAAATCGAAAGGAGAAATTGTAGGATTTTTTAATGTTTTTAGTCAAAAACGAGGTAAAATCATACAAAAATGGCCCAAAATCGGGCGATTTCGGGCCATTTTCATATAAAATTCTTAGCCTATTCTTTTACCCTTTCCACGTATTCACCAGACTTGGTGTTCACACGGATCAGCTCACCTTCATTTACAAAAAGAGGTACATTCACCGTGGCACCGGTTTCTACCGTGGCCGGCTTTAATGTCCGGGTTGCTGTATCCCCTTTCAGCCCGGGCTCGGTATAGGTTACCAGCAGCACTATTTTATCAGGTAATTCCACACTCATGGGTTGCTCCAGCTCGGTATTGAAAAGCACACTTACCTCCTGTCCGTCTTTGAGGAACTGGGGAGCATCCACCATATTTTCCTGCAGGGCCACCTGTTCAAAGGTCTCAGTATCCATGAAATTATAGCCGGTATCGTCTTTATAGAGATACTGGTAACTCTTGCGCTCCACCCGTACCGGGAAGATTGAATCGCCTGAATTCCAGGTCTTTTCAATAGTACGGTTATTATCCACCCCCTTCAGTTTAGCCCAAACTTTGGCGGCTGCACGGGCAGTTTTATTTTCCCCGAATTCTACCACGGTGTATAAACTGCCATCCAGTTTGATAATTAACCCCCTGCTGATGTCTGCTGTTGATGCCATTATTATCTTTTTTTGAGGTCGCAAAGATAAGGGAGGATGGCCTGACGGCAAAAGGAAGCTTACAGATCCGGGCAGTTTTCCGCCGGTATTGAAGTATATTCGCTGAACTGCTGCTTATGAAATACGGGTTGCCCCTTTTCATATTATCCCTCCTGCTCATCCTTTTCCCGATATACAGCCCGGGACAGCTCATAATAACCGCACATCCCGATGCCCAGGCCCTGGCGCAACGACTGGTTGGCGACGGTGTAAGTATCAGCAATGTCAGTTTTACCGGTAACCCCTTAATGGCTTCCTTTTTTCAGAACCGTGCCAATCGAACCCGGATCGGGATTGACAGTGGTATCGTGCTGACAACCGGAAAAGCCAAAACAGCGGGAAGCGACTGGGGGGTGGATGGCAACGGAACAGCAATGGCTTCTTCCGTTGAAGCCAGCACCGGGTGGTCTTTACCCGGTGACCCGGATCTTGCCATTGCTATAGGGAACTCAAACCTGCAGGATGCCTGTGTCCTGGAATTCGATTTTGTACCACTTGGGGACAGCATCAAATTCAATTATGTTTTCAGTTCCGAGGAATATGTTGCCGAGTATGTATGCTCCTTTAATGATGCGTTTGCTTTCTTTATTTCCGGTCCCGGTATCACCGGGCTGAAGAATATCGCCCTGATCCCGGGTACGAATATCCCGGTTTCGATTTTTAATGTGAACAATGTTCCCGGCGGAGGCTGCCCGAATAACGCTCAGTATTATACAGACAACAGCAGCAATATTTTTTTCACACATGACGGGCACACGGTTGTCTTTACAGCCAGTGAAAAAGTACAGCCCTGCCAGGTCTACCACCTGAAACTGGTGCTGGCCGATGCCTCAGACGCGGTGGTGGACAGTGGTGTTTTCCTGCAGGCCAGAAGTCTCAGCTCAAATGCATTTGGCATTTCCAACCTGACCCAAACGGACCCCTCCGGAAACAGTTACCTGGTAGAGGGATGCGCTACCGGCGCCTTTAATATCACCCGCCCCCGCAAGGATCCTTTCCCGCTGAACATCCTGTTATCCTACGGCGGTACGGCCGTCAATGGAACAGATGTACTGCCACTACCGCTCAATGTACTGATCCCGGCCAACGACAGTTTTGTTACAGTGGATGTGGTTCCCCTGATTGACGGCACCCCCGAAGGAATCGAATCTATCAAAGTATATGCACTGGCCGGCTGCGCTGCGGGTACCCCCACCGACAGTACCCTGATCCAGATAAGAGACTATGATATACTGACTCTCGCACCGGATACAGCCTCCGTCTGCCGGAATGGGTCTGTACAATTGACTGCATCCGCGGGTTACAGTACCTATCAATGGCTTCCGGATCCCACCTTAAGCAATACAGGGATCCCAAACCCCGTTGCCTCACCTGTTAACAGTACCACTACGTATACCTGCACCGCCACAGAAGGTACCTGTCATGCCAGGGATTCTGTTTTTGTTCAATTGAAAACCGTGGAACTGCAGTCCAAAAACGATGTAAACTGCCGCGGCGGTTCCACCGGTACCATCCAGGTAAGGACCGGTGCCGGCTGGGTAGCGCCATTGTCCTATTCACTCAATGGAATCAACTGGCAAAGCACCAATAGTTTCAGCAACCTTCCCGTGGGCATTTACAGTGTAAAAGTCAAAGACGCTACCTGCACAGACAGTGTACAGGTCACGATCAGCCAGGCTTTCCCGGATCTGCTGGTGAATAATACAACCATCAGCCCCGCCAGTTGTTCGGGCAACCCGGATGGGCAGGCGAGCCTCACGGTATCCGGCGGAAAAGCCCCCTACCTGTATTCAATGGACGGGATCAATTTCCAGTCTTCCGGACTGTTTAACCTGGGCAATGGTAATTACAGTATTACCGTAAAAGATGAAAATGGCTGCCTGCTTACCCAACCGGTTATCATCCCCCTGAATAATACGGTAATGATTGAAGCGGGTATGGATACGGCGATCTGTGAAGGAACCAGCTACCGGATGAATGCCGGTTCCAATGGCAGCAGTTTTCTATGGACACCCGCCACCGGTATGCAAAATGCAACCAGCTTAACTCCGACTGTTTCCCCCACGGATACCACCCTTTATTATGTAACAGCCAGCACAGGTATTTGCTCCCGCACCGATTCCGTCACGATTAACGTCTGGCCCGCCCCGGTAGCCGAGGCGGGGCCTGATATATCGGATTGTTTTGGAAAAATCATTCAGCTGAATGGTTCAGGCGGGGTTCGCTTTAACTGGACACCGTCCACTTATTTTACCACAGCGTCAGATATCCAGGCGCCCTCACTGAAGGCAACTGCCAGCATCACCTACTATTTATCGGTGAAGGACACCCGGGGATGCCAGTCTGTTACCGCTGATGACATTAAAGTAAATGTTACCCCGGCTGTCCGCCTCTTTGCCGGTCGTGATACCGTAGCTGCCATGAACCAGCCGGTCCAACTGAATGTCACTGAACTCGGCAATGCCGGGGTGATCCGGTATAGCTGGTCACCTTCCTTTTTTCTTGATAAGGCAGATATAGCCGGCCCGGTGGCGGTATTGCCCCATGATTTCACGTATACCGTTACCGGCACCACCGCGGATGGCTGCGAAGGATTGGATGATGTGTTTATCAAAGTATACAAAGGCCCCGAGATCTATGTTCCTTCCGGTTTTACACCCGATGGCAACGGCCTGAATGACGAATTAAAAGCGTTTGCGGTGGGGATAAAAGAATTTCATTTCTTCCGGGTATTCAACCGCTGGGGGCAGCTGGTATTCCAGACAAAGGATCCGGGAAAGGGCTGGGATGGCACGATCAACGGAGTCCGGCAGCCAACCGGTACCTTTATATGGATGGCCGAAGCAGTGGATTATAAGGGCCAGTTGATGAGCCGTAAGGGCCTGGTCACCATGATACGTTAACCGGTTGCCGGTTTCCTTTTATCTTTGGCCTATGAAAAAATTACTGTTAACCCTGCTTTGCCTGGCACTGATCTTTACGTCCTTTTCCCAGCAAGACAGTACCAGGGCGCCTTTTAAGCGATTCCCGGGTTTCCCTCCCATCAGCCTGCTGCTGCCCGACGGGGTTTCCTATTTTACCAAAAATGACCTGCCGGATAGCAAAGCTGTTTTACTCATGCTCTTCAGCCCCTCCTGTTCGCATTGCCAGCAGGAAACTGAACAAATCCTCAAACACATAGACGAATTTAAAAATGTACATATCGTAATGGCCACCCCGATGCCCTTTGACTCCATGCTGGTTTTCCGGGAAAAATACAAACTGGCCGGTTATAAAAATATTACCGTGGCGCAGGATAATAAGGTCATGATGCCCACTTATTTTATGATCAGCAACCTGCCCTTCCTGGCTTTTTACAACCGGAAAAAAGAACTGCTGGATACTTTTGAAGGATCTATGCCTGTTGAAAAAGTGGTGGCAAAGTTCAAAAATTAGGCTGGTACCAGGTCAAAAACAACCCGGTTCCGCTACCTTTGCGCCGGCCGTGAAAGCGACCCCAACCTGGTAAATAATTTTTCATTCTATAAATTTTTACTCATGAAAGTAACTGTTGTAGGCGCTGGAGCCGTAGGAGCTACCTGTGCTGATAATATTGCCCGTAAAGAACTTTGCCAGGAACTGGTATTACTGGATATCAAGGAAGGGGTTGCCGAAGGAAAAGCGCAGGATATGATGCAGACCGCCACCCTGCTGGGTTTTGATACCCGGATCACCGGCAGCACCAATGACTATTCCAAAACGGCCGGCAGCGATGTGGTGGTAATCACTTCCGGACTGCCCCGCAAACCCGGCATGACCCGGGAAGAGCTGATCGGCGTAAATGCAGGCATTGTGAAAAATGTCAGCGAAAATATCCTGAAACACTCCCCCAATGCCATCCTTATCGTGATCAGCAACCCGATGGACACCATGACCTACCTGGCCCTGCAGTCAACCGGCTTACCCAAAAACCGTATCATCGGTATGGGTGGTACGCTTGACAGCAGCCGCTTTAAATACCAGTTGAGCCAGCACCTGGGTTGCAGCCCTGCTGACCTGAACGCCGTTGTGGTGGGTGGTCACGGTGACACAACCATGATCCCCCTGATCCGTCACGCTACCTGGAACAGTACCCCGGTAACCAATTTCCTGAGTGCGGAACAACAGGAAAAAATCGTGAAAGACACCATGGTGGGCGGAGCCACGCTGACAGCCCTGATCGGGACTTCTGCCTGGTACGCTCCCGGTGCCGCCGGAGCCGCCCTGGTGGAAGCCATCCTGCGGGATGAAAAGAAACTCTTTACCTGCTGTGTGGCACTGGAAGGTGAATACGGCCAAAAAGATATCTGCCTCGGGGTTCCGGTTACCATCGGCAAGAATGGCTGGGAAAAGATCATCGATTTCAAACTGAATGAAACCGAACAGGCCGCATTCAACAAGAGCGCCGACGCGGTCAGAAATATGAATGAAGTGCTGAAGACGCTGTAATTCGTTTCCGGCAGAATAAAAAGGGCTGTATTCATTTCCTGATACAGCCCTTTTCTTTTTCCTGAAAAAGTTTTGTACTATCTTTTCACAAACAAAAACCCCGATGCGAACTCTTATCCTCAGCTTGTTGCTGGCCTTATCCACTAATTCCCCCGGGCAACAAAAACTGCAGCCCGGCTTCGATCCCCGGGAATATGCGGACCTGTTATCCATTACTTTTCACGGAAGCAGCATCGCCGATTCCCTGGAACGGCTGAAAGCAAAAGACCCTTACCAGCTGGAATACCTTTCCCCGGAAATGGGACTGCTCAACCGCTGGAGTCTTTACCGCAGGGATGACAATGTTGGCGTGATCAATATCCGCGGTACCGTTAACAAAGCCACCAGCTGGATGGCCAATTTTTACGCCCCTATGATTCCTGCCACCGGCAGCCTGCAGTTAAATGACAGCACCGTATTTAATTACCAGTTAGCCGCAAACCCCGCTGCGGCTGTACATGCAGGCTGGACCATTGCCCTGGGTCACCTGGCCCCGGGAATCATTGAACACATTAATCGGCTTCACCGGGAAAAAGGCACGGCCACTTTTTTTATTTTCGGCCACAGCCAGGGGGGCGCCATCGCTTACCTGCTGCAATCTTACCTGTACTATGAACAAAAAAAAGGGACCCTCCCAGGTGATATTTCATTTAAAACCTATTGCAGCGCGGCCCCGAAACCGGGCAATCTCTATTATGCGTATGACTATGATTATATCACCCGGGGCGGCTGGGCCCTCACGGTGGTAAATGCAGCTGACTGGGTGCCGGAATCTCCTTTTTCTATCCAGACCCTTCATGATTTTAACCCGGTGAACCCGCTGATCAATGTTAAACCCATTCTGAAAAAACAGAAATTCCTGATCCGGATAGCGGGGGGAGTGGTCTATGATAAGCTGGAACGGAAACCCCGCAAAGCACAACGCAAATTCGAAAAATACCTGGGACATAAATTATATAAACACGGTATCCGCAAGGCCCTGCCGCAACTGAAAGAACCGGTTTATGTTCATGGCAATAACTATATGCGGGCCGGCACACCGGTGGTACTGCTTCCCGACGAAGAATACCGGCAACTGTTCCCGGATGATAAAAACAAAACTTTCATCCACCATATGTTTGCTCCCTATTCCTATCTGCTGAAAAAAATCTACGGGCTGAAATAATTCAGGGCCGGGTAACCTGGTAACAAAGGCGGTATAAGCGGCCTTCAAAATCAAACGGGGTGGTCGCTTTGCTGATGTCCTTTATCAGGGGAGATTGTATTTTCTCTTTGTCCGGTACAAATTTCCGGAAATTGGTACTGAAGAACAGCAGGCCGCCCGGCTGCAGGGCCTGCAGGCAATCATTGATCAGTTCCGCATGATCCCGCTGTATATCCAGGATATCATCCATCCGCTTGCTGTTGCTGAAAGTGGGAGGATCCATTACAACCAGGTCAAAATAAGCCGGGGGCAGGGTTTTGAGGAAGACCTTTACATCCGCATGAACGGTTTTGTACTTTTCTTTTTCCGTGAACCCATTTAAGGCCAGGTTTCTTTCGGCCCAGTTCAGGTAGGTCTTCGACAGGTCCACTGTCATCACTTCAGCTGCGCCTCCGGCAGCCGCATACACAGAGAATGAACCGGTATAAGCAAAAAGATTGAGGACTTTCTTTCCCCCGGACAGGCTTCGTACCAGTTGCCGGGTCACGCGGTGATCGAGAAATAAACCGGTATCCAGGTAATCGCTCAGGTTAATAATAAACTTCAGCCCGTTTTCATCCACCACAAATTCATGCTGCACCGTATTGTATTTCTGGTATTGCCCCAGCCGGCCCGGCTTACGCTGTCTTAGTTTGAGAAACAGGTTGGATTTATCCAGCTCCAGCACTTCAGCCGCCACATCCAGAGCGTGCTCCATCCAGGCATCATGTTCCGCTTCGGTCATCCCATGGCGGCGCTTGTATTCCGCGACATAGAGTTTTTCCCCGTAAAGTTCTATGCAGAGCGGGAACTCGGGCAGGTCGTGGTCATAAACCCGGTAACAACTGACCCCCAGCCTCCGGGCCTGCCTGCCCAGGTGACGGTATACCTTTTGCAACCGGTTACGGAACATCAAAAATTTTTCCTCTTCCCCCGCAGTCTCCATTTTTTTACGAAATTTAATACCCAAATATCTGACTTTAGGGCTAATAAGTCAGCAAGTTGACAAGTTAACAGGTTAACTTGCTGACTTTCCAACCCGACACGACCGAACACCGAACATCTAAACGCTAAACTTTTTAACCTTCAACTCCCCCTGTACGCCGTCGTCGACATAGAAACCACGGGCAGTTATGCTGCGGCCAACGGAATCACAGAGATCTGCATTCATATTTTTGACGGGCAGTCGGTAGTGGAACGTTATGAAACCCTGATCAATCCCGGCCAGCCCATCCCCTATTATATCCAGGCCATGACGGGCATCAGCGACCAGATGGTGGCCGGTGCGCCACGTTTTGAAGAAGTGGCAGAAAAGATTTACGGGCTGCTGAAAGATAACATATTCATTGCCCACAATGTCAGCTTTGATTATTCCTTTATCAAAGCCCATTTGAAAGATGCCGGCTTTGAGCTGAATACAAAAAAACTCTGCACCGTGCGGCTGAGCCGGAAAATTTTCCCGGGCTTCCCCTCCTATAGTCTCGGTAAACTCTGTCAGTCACTGGGCATTCCTGTTTATGACCGTCACCGGGCCGGAGGCGATACGGAGGCAACGGTAAAAGTCTTCCGGTTGCTGCTCCAGCATGACCGGGAGCAACATATCGAAAAAAGCCTCCGGCGGAATTCCAAAGAAGCGATATTGCCGCCAAATGTTCCGAAAGAACATTTCGATCAGCTTCCTTATACTCCAGGGGTATATTATTTCCATAATGAAAAAGGGAAAGTGGTATACGTGGGCAAGGCCAATAATATCCGGTACCGGGTCAACAGTCATTTCAGTAATAATTCACAAAGCCGGCAGAAACAGCGTTTCATGCAGCATGTGCACCGCATCAGTTACCAGTCCTGCGGCACGGAACTGATGGCCTGTATCCTGGAATCCGCCGAGATCAAAAAAAGATGGCCCGTTTTCAATTCTTCGCAGAAACGATGGGAAGATGTCTATGGCATTTATCTTTTTGAAGACCAGAACGGCTACCTGCGACTGGGGATCGATAAGAACCGCAAGCGGTTGAACCCCGTTTGTACTTTTCACTATATCGTGGACGGCCATGCCATGATCCGCAAACTGATCCGGGATTTCCAGCTATGCCCTAAACTTTGTTTCCTGCAAAAGGACAATGGCCCCTGCACGGGTATGGAAAAAGGAAGCTGCCGGGGCGCCTGTGAACAAAAGGAAAAACCATTGCCCTATAATCAGCGGGTGGAACAAGCCGTCACTTCCCTGAAATCCCGGCCCTCCTTTGCCATCCTCGATAAAGGACTCAGCGGGGATGACCGTTCCTGCATCCTGGTCGAGGAAGGCATCTTCTATGGGATGGGATATATCCCGGCGGACAGCCCCCTGGACAACCTGGAAACCTTAAAAGAAAGGCTTACGAATTACCGGGAGAACAGTTTTATCCGTAACCTGGTACAGGGCTATGCAGCCCGCTTCCCTGATAAAGTAACCTGGCTGTAACCCCCTGTCTTATCCCCTGAAATTAATTGAAGAGAGGCAAGGGGTTTTAGCCCGCAAACTGTATTTTTGGCCCCTAATAAATCGTACATGAAAAAAACAATCTTATCAACGATCCTGGTTGCAGCAGGTCTTTACATTGCAGCACAACCCGGTGTTACAAAACCCGCTACCAAACCGGCAGCCAAACCCGCCCTGCCGGTACTGAAGACGATGGATGATTCCGCGAGTTATGCTGTGGGTGTCAGTGTGGCTAATTTTTATAAAGAGCAGGGCGTTAAAAAGCTGAACACCGTCCTGGTCTCCAAAGCCATCAATGATGTGCTGGGTAATAAAAAGGCCCTGCTTGATGATAACGCAGTCAATATGTGCATGAACAATTATATGAACCGCCTGCAGCAGGAAAAATCAAAAGGAACGATCCTGGCCGGCGAGGCCTATCTCGTGAATAACAAAAAAAGACCCGAAGTAAAAACCACCCCCAGCGGATTGCAGTACGAAGTCCTGCGGGAAGGTACCGGGGAAAGACCCAATAAGGATGACAGTGTAACCTGTCATTACAGGGGAACATTTATTGATGGAAAGGGATTTGATAACTCGTATGACCGGGGTGAGCCCATTACGTTCCCGTTGAATCATGTTATTGCCGGCTGGACGGAAGGCCTGCAGCTGATGACAGTAGGTTCTAAATATAAATTCTATATCCCTTATGCACTGGGGTATGGAGCGTATGATAACAGGGATATCCCGGGTGGCTCCATGCTCATTTTTGAAGTAGAATTGCTGGGCGTGAAAAGAAAACAATAAGAATATTACTGAAATAACCAGGGCCCCTTCACCAGAAGGGCCTTTTAGTTTACAGTTGTTCCTGTCAGGATTGCAGATTCCCTTTCATTTCACGGATCTGTTCGATCGTTCCCAATACGATCACCCGCATACCCGGGGTGATATAGGTATCTTCCGGGGGATTGATCAGGAAGTTGCCGTCCTTATCTTTTATACCAATGCAATTCACGCCGGTCTTCTTCCAGCCCATTACATCGTGCAGGGATTTATCCTTTAATGAAAGCGGGAGATCATCAAAACTCACCGATTCCATATGAATCGAATGACCCTGTTCCCCGGACAGGAAGTCGATGAACTCCACCACATCCGGTTTGGAGATCAGGGTGGCCATATGAGTGCCCCCGATAAAATCCGGCATGATCACGTTATCTGCGCCGGCCTTCTTCAATTTAGCCACAGAAGTGGCCTCCGAAGCACGACTGATAATTTTGAGCCGGGGGTTCAGGGAACGGGCGGATAAAACGATAAATACATTCTGCGCGTCCAGGGGAAGGGTGGTGATCAAAGCCCGGGCTCTCTCCACTCCCGCTGCCCGTAATACATCATCATCCGTGGCATCTCCCTCCAGCCGGATGATCCCGTTGCCTTCCGCATCCACCCGCTGAACCAGGTGTTCATCCTTTTCCACCACGATAAAGGGGACATTATGGGCCGTGAGGATATTGGCGGCCTGGTTCCCATTCCGGCCATACCCGCAAACAATGACATGATCCTGTAACCGGGAAATATCTCTCATAAGTTTTCGGTTTTTAAAATACTGGTTCAGTTCCCCGCTGATCACGAACTGTGTGATCCGGGTGATGACAAAGGCATAAGTCAGCCAGCTGGTGATCAGCAGGAACATGGTAAAAGCCCTTCCAGCAGCTGAAAGCGGGATCGTTTCCGCGTACCCCACCGTTGTGATCGTGATTGTGGTCATGTAGATCGCATCAAAAAAAGAAGCCCCTTCTATGATCATATAGCCCAGGATACCCGTGACCACAATGATATGCAGCATGACAAAGGGCTGGAGCAGTTTGTAAGTGGAATTCTTCAAAAAATCGGGTTTATACAAATGTAATTAATGAACAAATATCCGCATATGACTTTATTAAAAGGGGGGACGGCCAAAAAGCCATCCCCGTAGGATTTAATTAAAAACCCTGAGCATTATCTTCTGTTCACCACGATTTTCTGAACGGTCTGCTCTCCCGTTCCTGTGGCAACCACTTTAAGGCTGTATATTCCCGATGAAAGATTTTGAAGCACCATATTGTTATTGGTGACGGCCGGTAACCGGCGGATGACCTTACCACTCATATCCAGCAGGGTCAGGTCACGGGTCGTTTGCTGGTCGTCAAAAACCACGGTCACGCTTCCATCCCGGCTTGGATTGGGATAGATGGTTAACCTGACCGGCTGGGCCTCTCCTCTTACCGCCCGGACCTCACTGTACCGGGACAGGCCATCCAAATCAACCTGCCGGATCCTGTACTGGCTGATTCCTTTATATGCATTCAGATCAGTATACTGGTAATCGAGTGGTGTATTGCTGTTACCCCCCGCAGCACGGGAAGGTATAACCGCTACGGTCTGCCATCCGCCCATGCCGGTCAACCGTTCAAGCACAAAAGAAGCCGATTGCTGTTCGGTCTGCGTCTCCCATCTCACATTCACGAAGTCCCTGTTACGGGAAGCCGTGAAGGATGTAAACCGGACCGGCAGAGGGGAACAGCCATTGGCGGCAAGGGCATATTGGAAATTACCGAGTCCCTGCGTGATCACTTCAATGATCAGGTTTTTATTAATAGCAGGAGGCAGGGTATTGCCGGTATAGGGGATAAAACCGGAAACATAGGCCCCGCCTGAAGCAATGGTCTGCAGGTTGGTGCTCTGATCGTCCACCAGCGGGTCTGTCAGATCCAGCAGGCCGTTGCTGTTCTCATCCCGGTAGGCTCTCCACGAAGAGACAATGGTCTGGGCAGTATTGATATTTTGTATACGTACAAAATAATTTCTCGGGACCAGGCAGTTTAGCTGGGCCGTTACAACCGGGTAATTAAACGCATAGATATTATTACAGATCACACAATGCGGCGTCCACTGAGAATTAAGAGCGCCCTGGGAAGACCATACATCGGCTTTGATCGTAACCCCGTTTCCGCATTGCTGGTTTGGAACAATTACCGTCAGGTTACTAAGGGCGATCGGGAAAAACCCCTGCGCATCGGCCGTGCCGGCCGAAATGGTATAACCCGAACCAAGGGTTACCCCGCCGCCGGGATAGGATGCAGAACCGATTACGGTTTGTGTGGCAATATCAAAAGCGATATTCAGGAAAGGAAAGGGTCCTGTCCCGTTCAGCCGTAAATCATTGCCCTGCGGGGAATGGTTGTTGGAACAGTTTACACCCCAGAAATTGGGATAGTCAGCCTCCTTCCAGGCCTGGATAACGACCGTCTTATTCCCGCCGTTATTTTTAAGTTTTAAACTCAGGTTAAAAGTAGTCTGGCAATCCGCGCCAGCCTGGCTGGTACCCTGGATGCTGATGACCACATCTTTCAGGTCGCATTGCGCGTACAGGCTTTCGTTCATCATAATGATGAAAAAAGCCGGTAAAAAAAGGATAATCTTTTTCATGCCCAGGTAATTTAATGGTGAATAAATCCCCGGTTTTACTAACAATGCAGTTTAACCGGCAGCTCTCCATGGAGCGGACCTGTGGCATTCAATGAATGAGGATTCAACGGGTATCAATCATAATGGGGGTTTCCCGGGAGGAATTGAATAAGATGCGGGAGGAATTGCACAGTGAAACTAATACAAGATCCGGACAAATACAAGACCTGTACCTCTTTTATGATTTTTTTCGTAATAGTACCCATTCCAGTGCTTTCTTAAATTGCTGGTCTTCTGTAAGATTGGTATTGTCCAGTTCCAGGGCATCTGCTGCCTTGCGGAGGGGGCTTATTTCCCGGTGCGAGTCGATATAATCCCGCATCTCGAGGTTATTCTTTACTTCTTCAATGGTAATATTGGGGTTCTTGGCATAGAGTTCCTTAAAGCGCCTTTCCACCCGTACCGCATTATCGGCCGTCATAAATATTTTCAGTTCGGCTTTGGGAAATACGACCGTACCGATATCCCTGCCATCCATGACAACACCTTTTTTGGCCCCCATTTTCTGTTGCTGGGCCACTGCGAACGTGCGGACTTCTTTAACCGCTGCCACATCACTGACCTTTTCTGCAATCAGCAGGTCACGGATCAGGTATTCCACATTCTCCCCGTTCAGGAACATCTCGCTGCGAGCGGCAGCGGGATTAAATACAAACTCCAGGTTAATATTCCGGAGCGCTTCAATTATTTCTTTTTTATGCTCAATATCCACATTGTTCCGGATAAAATAAAGGGTAATGGCCCGGTACATGGCACCACTGTCCACATACACATAGCCCAGTTCTTTGGCAAGCTGTTTAGCCAGCGTGCTTTTGCCGCAACTGGACCACCCATCGATCGTTATGATAATTTTTTTACCCCGCATACTCGGGGCAAAAGTAAATAAAACGGGCTGTATCTTCTTTTGATACAGCCCGGAAAAAAGGATTATTCTTTTCCATTACGCCTTCGAGGGCGCTTCGGTCTTGCTTTTGAAAGTGAAAGATAACCTTGTATTGTCTGCATCCACATCCGCAACCAGCACATCTCCTGCTTTCACATGCATGCTCAGTATCTCTTCCGCCAGGGGATCTTCCAGGTATTTCTGGATGGCCCGGTGCAGCGGTCGGGCCCCAAACTGGGAATCATACCCTTTATCCGCCAGGAAGGTCTTGGCCGGTACTGTCAGCTCCAGGCTGAACCCGAGATTGGCCAGTCTTTTCATTACGCCCTTCATCAGGATATCAATGATATTGAAGATATTTTCCTTACTCAGGCTGTTAAAGATCACCACATCGTCGATCCGGTTCAGGAATTCAGGAGAGAAAGTTTTCTTCAGGGCCTTTTCGATCACCGCCTTATTGGCTTCGTCTTCATTCTCGATCCGCGAAGCGGTGGCAAAGCCCACCCCTGCGCCGAAATCTTTCAGTTGCCTTACCCCGATATTGGAAGTCATGATGATCAGGGTATTTTTGAAATCCACTTTCCGGCCAAGCCCGTCAGTCAGCTGACCGTCGTCAAGCACCTGCAGCAGGATATTATAAATATCCGGGTGTGCTTTTTCAATCTCATCCAGCAGGATCACACTGTAAGGCTTACGGCGTACTTTTTCGGTAAGCTGGCCGCCTTCTTCGTATCCCACATAACCGGGAGGGGCGCCGATCAGGCGGCTCACGGTGAATTTTTCCATGTATTCACTCATATCGATCCGGATCAGGGTTTCATCCGAATCAAACATCTGGCGGGCCAGTGAACGGGCCAGTTCGGTCTTACCCACCCCGGTAGGTCCGAGGAAGATAAACGTACCAATGGGTTTCTTGGGATCTTTCAGGCCCACGCGGTTCCGCTGGATCGCTTTCACCACTTTCAGGATGGCTTCATCCTGGCCAATCACCATACCCCGCATATCATCGGCCATCTTGCGCAGTTTCTCTGTTTCGGCCTGTACCATTCGCTTCACCGGGATACCGGTCATCATACTCACCACTTCCGCAATCTGTTCTTCCCCAATAGGGTAGCGCTTGTGTTTACTTTCCTCCTCCCACTCAGCTTTTGCTTTCTCCAGGTCCTCCTGTAATCGTTTTTCCGTATCACGAAGAGAAGCAGCCTCTTCAAATTTCTGGCTCTTCACTACTTTGTTCTTCTCGTTCTTCACATCCTCGATCTTCTTTTCGAGGTCCACGATCGTCTGTGGCACATTGATGTTTTTCAGGTGCACGCGGGCGCCCACTTCATCCATCACATCGATGGCTTTATCCGGTAATAAACGGTCCGTCACATAGCGGTCACTCAGTTTCACGCAGGCATCGATCGCTTCCTGGTCATAGTTCACATTGTGATATTCTTCGTACTTGGATTTGATATTATTGAGAATTTGGATCGTATCATCCACGCTGGGCGGATCCACCATTACTTTCTGGAAACGGCGGTCAAGGGCTCCGTCTTTCTCAATATACATCCGGTATTCATCCAGGGTGGATGCGCCAATGCACTGGAGTTCACCCCGGGCCAAAGCCGGCTTGAATATATTGCTCGCATCCAGTGAACCACTCGCGCCACCGGCTCCCACGATCGTATGCAATTCATCGATAAACAGGATCACATCCCGGTTTTTTTCCAGTTCATTCATGATGGCTTTCATCCGTTCTTCAAACTGGCCGCGGTATTTGGTCCCGGCCACCAAGGCGGCAAGATCCAGGGAGATTACCCTTTTGTCAAACAGTACCCGGGACACTTTCCGCTGCACGATACGCAGGGCCAGCCCTTCTACAATGGCCGTCTTACCCACACCGGGCTCACCGATCAGGATCGGGTTATTCTTTTTACGGCGGGATAATATCTGGGAAACCCGCTCAATTTCTGATTCACGTCCCACAATGGGATCCAGGGCGCCGAGTTCCGCCATCTTGGTGATATCGCGGCCGAAATTATCAAGGACCGGGGTCTTACTTTTTGTAGTACCAGCCTGCTTGCTTCCTCCTTTGGGTTGAGAATATTTTTTTTCTTCGTCAAAATCATCGTCATTCTCATCCTGGAATTCAGCCCGGGGATCATTTGATTTCACAATCCCCAGTTCCTGCCGGAAAAGGTCATAATCCACATCAAACTGATTTAATATCTGGGTCGCAATGTTTTCCTTATTCTTAAGAATAGAGAGCATCAGGTGTTCGGTCTCCACGGTGGCGCTTTTCAGGGCCTTCGCTTCCAGTACGGTCACCCGGATCACTTTCTCCGCCTGCTTGGTCAGCGGCAGGCTGTTGATATTGGCGATATTCTTCCCGGTCTTATCCTTCACGGCCATTTCAATCTCCTTTCGCAGCTCATACAGATCCACATTAAAACTTTTCAGGATACGCACGGCGGCATTATCCCCCTCGCGGATCAGGCCCAGCAACAGGTGCTCGGTGCCAATAAAATCATTGCCCAGCCTTAATGCTTCCTCCCTGCTGAATGAAATGATCTCCTTAACCTGAGTTGAAAAATTATTATCCATTTTAAGATAATTGGTTGTGATACAATATTAACGAATAAATTTGGTTCCTGTTCCCCCGTACTTATAAACGGTCTGTTGATAATTTAAGTTGTGGGGAAAACCCAAGTTTTTACATTGCAGCAGCCTCCGGACAGCGGACAGGCGCAACAATTAAAACCCAGATCAATGAATGTCAAAACGGATACCAAAGAGAAATTTCATGCCATCACTGTTATTGACCCGGCTTTGTCTGCTACTATGACAGATGAAATAGGCGAATGTTTGCTCCCTTACCTGCAAAAAGAGTCTAAAAACCTTGTGTTGATCCTTAAAAACGTGAAGGAACTGGATACGGTTGCCGCGGAAAAGCTGGTCTATATCCAGCAGAAATTTTACGAAAACAGCGCTTCCTTTGTTATTTGCGAATTGCAAAAACAGGTGGAAGAATTCCTGGACAATAACGGTTTGCTGGAGCTGATGAATGTGACCCCCACCGAAAGTGAGGCCTGGGACATTGTACAAATGGAGGAAATCGAGCGTGAAATGATGGATGACGGGGTTTTTTAAGAGGGATTGTGCAGCTAAGTACTATCGAATCCAGTCTTTTCAAATAATTACATATAAAAACCACTCACCATTTCATGTTTGCCGTCACGATCCTTGGAAATAACTCTGCTGTTCCTGCCTTTGACCGTCATCCTACCAGCCAGGTGGTCACCCTGGACGGAACCAATTACCTGGTGGACTGCGGCGAGGGTACCCAGATCCAGCTGATCAACTACAAGATCCGCCGGAGCCGGATTTCGCATATTTTTATTTCTCACCTTCATGGCGACCATTATTTCGGACTGATCGGGCTTATCAATTCACTCAGCCTCCTGGGACACCAGCAGGTATTGCATGTATTTGGCCCGGCTCCTCTCCGGGAAATTATCGAAATTCAGCTCAAAGTAGCCGATACCCAGCTTTGTTTCCCCCTGCATATTCATCATATTACAGAAGCAGCCATCCTGCTGGACAACGACAAATTGACTGTTAAATGTTTTCCGACCAATCACCGGGTGGAATGTTACGGGTTCTCCTTTATCCAGAAAAAACCGCCCCGGAAACTGCTTCCCGAAAAAGCAAAGGAATACGAGATCCCGGCGGTGTTTTACGAACGGCTTACCAGGGGGGAGGATTATACCAAAAAAGACGGGACCCTGGTAAAAAATGAAGCAGTGACCAAAGCCGCTGAGCCGGGCAAGCGCTATGCATTCTGTGCCGATACCAAATACGACGAAACCCTTTTACCCCATATTGATGGTTTTGACATGATCTACCACGAAACCACCTATCTCGATAACCTGCGCGACCGGGCGGAACTGCGCTTCCATTCCACTACCAAACAGGCCGCGACCATTGCCCTGAAGGCCGGGGTAAAAAAATTGCTGATCGGGCATTTCAGCAGCAAGTATGATACGCTGGAAGAATTTGAAGCCGAAGCGAAGGAAGTATTCCCTGACGCGGAGCTGGCCTTAGAAGGAGTCTGTTACGAAGTGTGAAGGGAATTTAAAATTCAAACCTGCCACCGGAACTAAGCGCGGGAGGAGCAAAATATCACGCTGATCCCTCCTAAATTCATCAAAATGGGATTTTCGTATCCGCATTTTCCGCTTTAAGGTTTTTGACTCCCCATCAGCCATTGGTAAAATAACGGGAACTCCTGTCTCCACCTCGCTTCATTATGCATCCCATCGTTCCTGATCACAACAGCAATACCGGCTTTTGAAACAGCAGTCAGTTCCTCGAAAGCCTTTAGCATCAGCGGCACCATCGTCTCCCCTTCCTGCATACCGGCATAGAAGTATAATTTCCCTTTAATTTTTTTGCCCCGTTCTTTTATAGCATGGCTGATTCCCGGTGCCACCCAGAATGCCGGTGAAAAAACACCGGCCCCGCCAAAGACTTTTGGATATTTCAAAACAGCATACATCGAAATCAGGCCGCCCATCGAACTGCCGGCAATAAACGTATGCTTCCTGTCTTTGGCCGGTTTATACTTATTATCAATAAAGGGCTTCAGCGTCTTTACAATAAAATCCACATAGGCATCGCCGTCACCGGTTCCGAACCGCTCAGTAGTATATGGATTGTATTCATTGAGCCGTTTGTTACCGCCGTGATCGATGGCCACCACGATACATGGCCGGGTAAGGGCTGAATCCAGGTATTCATCCACCCCCCATTCACCCGAATAAGCGGTGGTATCCTCAAAAACATTCTGGCCATCGTGCATATAAAGCACCGGGTATTTCTTATTCCTTGAATATTGGGAAGGCAGGTAAATCCAGACCCGCCTGGACCGTTTTAACTGGGGGGAATAAAAAGCGGTATCCAGTATCTGCACATTTGTACTGGCCGTACTGACCCTTGGTTTTGGCGGAACCTGGTCGGCCCATTCTTCCACGGTCAGCCGGATCGTTGTGTCAGATTCCACTTTCAGCACCCGGTTGGCAATGCCGGCTCCACCCGATTTACATTCCACTTTGGACCAACTACCACGGGTGATTTTATATTCGTAAGACCCCGCCGCCAGATTTATGTATAATGTCCCGCCTGACCGGAAACTGAAGCGTGGGTCCCGGGGATTCCACCCGTTAAATGAACCGGCGACATATAATGAGTCATCCAGGCTCACCGGGGCGCCAGCGGTTAATTCAAACCTTATTTTGTATTGGGTATGGGAGGTAGTCCATATCAACAACATCAGCAGAAGTAAAAATGGAGTGCGCATATTTAAAATTACTCAATAAATGTTTGTGTATGGAAATGTTGCCCGTCCTGCTCTTATTTATATGAAAACAGCCAGGACTTTCAGCTGGATATTACTCCTGGGTATCATTCTGTTCAACTGGGTGATATTATATCAGCTTTTCAATCCCTTGAGCCGGTATTATATTAAACTTCCAGTTAACTTTCCAAAAGATTCAGGAAATCCATATCAGTTCACAGAAAAATATGCATGGCAGCTAACAAAAAATAAAAAAAAACTGCAACTGACACTGGATGGGAATACCGGACTTAACCAGAAGAAGTTTGAAATACTGATTTACGAAACCCGAAAAATGAAATACACCCATGATTCTTCTATGGCCATCATTATAAATTTTACCAATGATATGCCATATGGTGAATTCCTGAAGATTGTCCGGCTATGCCATGATGAAATGATGTGGACCTGTGCCCCGGCGAGAAAAGGGTTTATAATTACTGGTTTATACCGGGTAGAAAAAAAGGCAGAACCGAAAAAAGAAATTGAGTTCATTTACCTGTAGTCCTTATACGCCCTTCATCAGATCCCTGATCTTCGCCTGATGCTTCTCACTCACTTTCCATACCGGTAAGCGGAAGTTGTTCCGGCAGAGTCCCATTTCGCTCAGGTAGGCTTTTACCCCGCTGGGACTGCCTTCGGCAAACATGGAAGCGATGATATCAAGGTATTTGGAGTGCAGTTTTTGCGCATCTTCAAATTTTCCCGCCAGGCATAACCGCACCATATCGGAATAATCTTTGGGATAGGCATTGGCCACCACCGAGATCAGTCCCTCGGCTCCGCCCGCGATCATTTGCAGGGTAATGGGGTCGTCGCCACTGATGACCATAAAATCATCAGGTTTGTTTTTGATGAGCTGGTTGACCAGGTCAAAATTGCCGCTGGCTTCCTTGGTGGCGAAAATATTTTTGCACTCCCGGGCAATCCGGAGTTGCGTTTCGGCCGTAACACTCTGGCCGGTCCGGCCCGGTACATTGTACATAATGATGGGCAAAGGGGTGGCCGCGTTCAGCGCCTTATAATGCTGGAATATCCCTTCCTGGTTGGGTTTATTGTAATAGGGGCTCACCGACAGGATCGCATCAAAACCGGAAAGGTCAAATTCCCGGAACCCCTTGATTACTTCATGGGTATCGTTCCCGCCGATGCCGGCCACCAGGGGTAGCCGTCCGGCTGCTTCTTTTTTTACAAAGGAAAAAACCTCCTGCTTTTCCGCCCCATGCACGGTAGCGCTTTCCCCGGTAGTGCCCAGCGCTACCAGGTATTCCACTTTGCCATCGATCCAGAAATTGATCAGCTTCTTAAAACTCTCCCAATCGATAGTCCCGTTATCATGAAACGGGGTAACAATGGCGATTCCTGTTCCGGTAAATTTTTTCCTGAGTGACATTTTTTATTATAATTATTATTTGTGCTACAATAAACCCCGAACTTTAAACGCTCAAGCCTCTTCCCAAAATCCCATTTTTCCGAATTTCTCAATCCGGTTATTGACCCGTTGCGCTGCGGTCTGTTGTTTCAGTTCGCTGATTACGGGGAGCAGGTGCTTTTTTAAGATCTGTGCGGCTTCGTTATAATCCCAGTGGGCCCCGCCGGGTGGTTCAGGGATAATCCCGTCGATCAGGCCAAAGCCGAGCATTTTATCGGCGGTTAGCCTTAATTGCTCAGCGGCTACTTCTTTCTGAGCCCAGCTTCTCCATAGTATAGCGCTACAGTTTTCGGGAGATATAACGGTGTACCAGGAGTTTTCCATCATGAAAACCCTGTCACCCACCCCAATGCCAAGGGCTCCGCCGCTGGCGCCTTCCCCAATGATCACACAGATCACCGGTACTTTCAGGCGGATCATTTCATAAATATTCCGGGCAATCGCTTCTCCCTGTCCTCTTTCCTCGGCTTCGAGACCGGGATAGGCACCAGGTGTATCGATCAGGGTGATGACCGGTTTGTTGAATTTTTCCGCCAGCCGCATCAGTCGCAGGGCCTTGCGGTAGCCTTCCGGGTTGGCCATCCCGAAATTGCGATGCTGCCGCATCTTGGTATTGATTCCTTTCTGCTGGCCGATGATCATTACGGTTTCCCCGTCAAGAGAGGCAAAGCCCCCAACCATTGCTTTATCATCTCTCACATTCCGGTCCCCGTGAAGTTCTACAAAATTGGTTGCCATTTTATCAATGTACTTCAGGGTATAGGGCCGGTCCGGGTGACGGCTCAGCTGTACCCGTTGCCAGCTGGTCAGGTTGCGGGTGATCTCTTTTCTTTTTTCAATCACACTGGTCTCCAGCTTCCCGATCACTTCACTGTAGTCCACCTTGCTTTTCTCCGCTTTCTGTTTCAGGTCATCGATCTCTTCCAGGAGGTCTTTGATGGGTTTCTCAAAATCTATAAACTGCCGGTTTTTATCCGAAGGCATAGGCTAATTATAAGGGGGCTAAATTAAGGATAATATGAGAATAAGCGCGGGATGGCAAAGGGCTGAATCACAGGTGGATAATTAATAGAAAAACTTTTGGTTGAAAAAGATTGCGGGCCTATCTTTGCCGTCCTGAAAAATGAGGTCCGCGGGAGCTCATTTGATGGAAACGGATCGGTAGTTCAGTTGGTTAGAATGCCGCCCTGTCACGGCGGAGGTCGCGGGTTCGAGTCCCGTCCGGTCCGCAAAAAGGTTCTGATTGATCAGAGCCTTTTTTGCTTTATGCCCCATTATGTTTACATACTTCAAAGTGAATTGGATGGCTCCTTTTATAAGGGGTATACATCAAACACGGCTTTGCGATTGCAACAGCATAACAATCGCGAATCGGTATATACCGCGGGCAAGGTTCCCTGGAAATTAGTTTATGTGGAAGAACTGGATTCGAAAACTGAAGCCCTGAAAAGGGAGAAAAACCTGAAAAAGGCAACACTGGAAAGAATCCTGGCTCTCTTAAGCCACTCTAAAAATATTGTCACCCGGTTCCCGGTTGAGTAAAACACAGTTACCCTTACCGGAGTGCAGAAGCCCTGTCGTCCCCACAGCATTGTGGGGACGGGTTCGAGTCCCGTCCGGTCCGCAATATTTTGATTAGGACCCGCTCTCGCAGCGGGTTTTTCTTTTTGCGGACCGTTTGTTGGTTAATAATATCCTGCTTACATGAAGAACTTTACTTGTCTTTATTTTACATAGCTTGATAAATTAACATTACAAGGGTAAAATTCATCAGTTTGAGCTTTGGGTTTGTTGTTTTCCACACACAAGACATTGCCTGTCAAACTGCTTGAATCTGGCATCTCTGCTTGCATTAACTGCCTGATATCACTATCCAGGAAATATACCCTCGGTCATTTCCTCACCCCTTCATTTTTCCAGGTAATGCTGTTGCTGCTGAAAACAAGGATCAGCTATACCCATATCAGTAACCTGGCAAGAGGCAATGAATATGCAGCCGGTGGATTTTACTGCAGTAAGGGGAAGGCCCGGGTTTTATTGATTTATCCGGGTATGAGTTAGTCGAAGTTCGCTAAGTAAGGAACAGGCCGCTGCTTGTCCGGCAATATTCAACCCAAGGAAAGCCTTTGCATGATTTGATAGTATAAAAAAACGGCTGAAATGGTTGGAGTTGGGAGTTCACCCCGTTATTGATGCTTTAAGAGGTAAACAGAAGCCGACTGAGGGCTACCTATGGAAATATCTTTGCTTTTTTTTGTAAAAACCAATGGCTTAGAGTATTAATGTCGAAAATTTTCCAATTTTCCACCATTTATGACAATTAGTATACATTTGATCGACACCATACACCATTTATGTCGAAAATAACAAGTAATTTCATCATTAAGCAAAGTTTATGTCGAAAAAATGACCTGATATCAGAGTAGCATAGAAAAAATACACAAATTTCATCCTCATGGCCTACAATAAAAAAACTCCCTTTAATGACTTACCAGCCCTGCCGCCTCAGGACTTTACTGAGTCGCCAGAAATTTTAAGACAACTTGCCAGGGCAGCACAGCATTTAGGGGAATTAAATGGCCTTTGCGCCTCTATGCCCGACCCTCAGCTATTGATCAATACCATTGTTCTTCAGGAAAGTAAGGACAGCTCTGCTATTGAAAATATTGTTACCACCCAGGATGAACTTTACAAGGCTGCCAGTGAAGAAGGAACGGCCAGTCATGCTGCTAAAGAGGTTCTTAGTTACCGGGAAGCCCTATATGCAGGACTGGAGAAAATGATCAGCCAGAAGAACCTGCTGCTTACTAACACAATGGTTGAAATTGTACAAACCATCAAACAGAATAAATCGGGAATCCGAACAGTTCCTGGAACCGCCTTGAAAAATGCCATAAACGGGGAAATCATTTACACGCCCCCCTGCTGTGAAGAGGTGTTGAGGGAAAAACTGGCTTCCCTGGAACAATTTATAAATGACCCGGATAGTTCTCCATTAGACCCATTGGTTAAAATGGCTTTTATCCATTACCAGTTTGAAGCCATTCACCCCTTTGCAGATGGCAATGGACGGACAGGCAGAATTGTAAACGCACTATACCTGGTCCAACAGGAACTTTTGTCGCAGCCGGTACTTTACCTCAGTTCCTACATCGTAAAATATAAAACAGAATACTATCAATTATTACGTGGCGTGACAGAAAACAATAACTGGCATGATTGGGTTATGTATGTGCTGACTGCTCTTATTGAAACAGCACAGCTAAGCACCCGGAAAATCCGGAATATGCTTTCTCTAAAAGA
>JBBIGW010000008.1:0-50622 GCA_037447355.1 Bacteroidia bacterium
TGGCTCTTAATACTTGTTGCAGTATGGGCGTAACCGTATTCCAGTACACAGTTATAATTTATTCAATACCCGGTCAATTGTTTCCTTGCCATAAAACCGGGTGATTTCTTTTTTTTCCTGCTCATTTCCGCGTTCAAAAACACGGCGGATAACCGATTTATATTGCCGGATCCATTCGATCGCGTGAAGGTTGGTATCCCAGAAGAGCACAGGGCGTATTTTGCTGAGGTCTGGTTTTTCGGTTTCCAGTTTCTTTTTCTCATTCCTGATGTCATAATACACCTGCAGGATCATTAAAGTACCTTCCTCAAGACCTAACACCTTTTCCAACTTTAGCGCCAGTGCTGTATTCATGTCCCGTTTACCCTTGGTGATCGTGGTCAGGGTTTGGGGATACTCATTTACGGAAAGCGCCAATTGTCCTTTCTTCAGGTGCTTCTCACGGATCTTATGCTCCAGGTATAGTCCCGGATGTATGCCCTTTACTATATTGATTTCCCGTATCACAGCTCAAAAATAAACAAATTTGTTTAAATAAATATGATTATGTTAAATAGTTTGATTATCAATTAAATAAATTAAATATTGGCATCCTGATAGGAAAAAGATGATGAAGAATTGCATGTTAATTGTTGTAATTGCCAGTAAGCATATTAATGGCTTTCGGGCAGAGCTGGTTGTTTGAAATTTTTTGCCGGCTATTGTGCTGCTTTATATGTGCATAGTGTAATCAAGGATTCATAGGCCGGTGGTCGGGCAAAATATAAAGGGGACCTGACGTATCATACCCACAGTTACCGGGTTTTCCAGGACTTCAGTATTTACACCATTTTCGGATCTGCTAATTACCCCGGCAGGACGATCGGGGCACGGGCTTTCAGGTTGATCTCATGCTCCGCTAATTGGGAAAGCCGGTCATCCATTTGCTTTTCTTTTACTTCAGCTTCCCGGAATATGATTGCTGCAGCTTCCATACCCAGGGCATGGGCAAATGCGGCTGCGGTGCCATAGGCGCTGATCTTATAATGGTTGATCCCCTGGATACAGGCCAGCAGGCAGGCATCTGTTACTTCCGGGTCACTGCAATGGATCAGCCGATCCTCCGTATCAAGAATGAATGCCTGCATGATGCGACTGAATAAGGGCAACTGGTTGATATCTTCCTCTTCGATAAACCGGTCGAGTTGTTGCTTCTGCAGGGATACCAGGTCTGCATATTTCTGCACCAATGCCTTTAGCATAAGCGATGATGCCCTGCCTGCCCATTCCGGCAGTTTCTTTTGTAATTGCACTTCCGAGCTGGCGAAACGGCAGACATCAAAATCGAGCAACTGGTGCAGTGTCGTAATGGGGGATTGGCTGTTTGACATGATAGCGCAGTTTGGGGTGATTAAATCTACCCTCCGGTTTTCGGCGGTTCCAATGAGGATCATCACCCTGAACTATGATGGTCCTCATTGTTACGGGCGGTTAAATAGTGTTGATTTGGTAGCTTGCGAAAAGTGGGAAAAGCAGGCATATCCTCTTTCACAATATTCCTGTTTACCCGCTTACGGAGGGCAAGGGCGGCAATCATTGACATGCTGAATACCTTACTGTTATGGCTAAGAATAAGAAGATAGCTCCCGATAAAATTCCGGAAAGTCCTTATCCGGGTAAACGTCCCGAACCAATTCCTGCTGTGGATCCGGAAGAGCCCCTGAATCCTGAAGAGAATCCGGATATCATCCCCGATCCGGAAGAGGAAGAACCACCGGTCTTTGAGGAGCCGGCACCTGGTGAAGGTCCCTGATTATAATCAGGATCTTTGGATAGAATCCATCCGATAAGCAGTTGTACCGCTAACCCTCCCGGGCTGATAGAGCAGTACGGACCAGCGGTCCTGCTGATCATAATCACAGAACCTGCTGACAGCCTTCATGGAAGCCGGTTGCTTTTGTGACTAATTTGAGTATTGGTTATGCTGATCAATACCCAAAATTGGAAGCAATGGCTGGAGGAAGCCGGGGATATGTCCCGTTTCACCGGGCGTTTTTTCAGCCAGTGGTTCAGGCCCCGCTACGAGATAACTGAATTTTTCCGGCAATGCTTTATTGTGGGTTACCGTTCATTGCCTTTAGTGGGCCTGACAGGTTTTATCATGGGCCTGGTACTGACCATGCAACTGAGGCCTTCCCTGATTGATTACGGGGTGGAATCGCAGTTACCTGCCATGGTAGGCATTGCCATTGTCAGGGAAGTGGGACCGGTCATTACAGCACTGATCTTTGCGGGTAAGATCGGCAGCAGTATCGGCGCCGAACTGGGTTCAATGAAAGTGACGGAACAAATTGATGCGATGGAAGTATCGGGAACCAACCCCTTTAAATACCTGGTGGTTACCCGGGTACTGGCTACCACCCTGATGTTACCCGTGCTGGTGATGCTGGGGGATGCGATCTCGTTATATGGTTCTTATCTTGGTGTGAATATCCGCGGAGTAACCAGTTTTGACCTGTTTTGGACACAGGTATTTGACAACCTCTCCTTTGGGGATGTGGTGCCGGCTTTTGTAAAATCATTTTTCTTTGGATTCGCTGTTGGTATTGTGGGGTGTTTTAAAGGATATCATTCGCACAAAGGGACAGAAGGGGTGGGGCGTTCAGCCAATTCGGCCGTGGTGCTGTCCTCCATCCTCATCTTTATCATTGACCTGGTTGCTGTACAGGTTACAGATATACTGGGATTAAATTAGCATATGGAAAGCTTCCAGACCCTGGCTGTTTTACCGGATATGCCTGTCAAAGCAGGGGAAGAAGTGATGCGGATAACCGGCTTGTATAAATCATTCGGGGATAATCATGTGCTGACTGATTTTAACCTGGGGTTGGCGGCCGGCGAAAATGTGGTGGTGCTGGGTAAATCCGGTTCTGGTAAATCGGTACTGATCAAATGTATTATCGGGTTGCTGAAACCGGACAGCGGGCGCATCGAAGTGTTTGGGAAAAATATTCCGGACCTCGGCCACCTGGAACTGGACCAGGTACGGATGAAACTGGGATTTCTCTTCCAGAGCAACGCCCTGTATGATTCGATGACCGTTCGGGAAAACCTGGAATTCCCGTTACGCAGGCATTCGATCCGTATTTCACAGCGGGAAGTGGACGAACTGGTACAGCATGCACTGGATGATGTGGGTCTGGTTCATACGGTTGATAGGATGCCGGCCGAGTTATCCGGGGGAATGCGCAAGCGGATTGCACTGGCCCGGACCCTGATCCTGCAACCTTCGATCATCCTCTATGATGAACCGACCACGGGACTGGATCCGATTACTGCTAAAGAAATTATCGGGTTGATGGTTGAAATACAGGAAAAATACGGATCGTCATCGCTCATTATTTCGCATGATATGACTTGTGTGCGGATGGCATCGGACCGGGTCGTGATGCTGATTGATGGTAAATGTTATGCGGACGGAACCTATGATGAGCTGAAACGTTCGGCCGATCCGGCGATTAAAAAATTCTTTGAATAAAATGATGGTATGGCGAGACAAACTGTTTCCAATATTAAACTGGGCGCTTTTGTAATAGCAGGCCTGCTGTTCCTGATCCTGCTCCTGTATATGATCGGGAAGAATGAAAACATGTTTGGCAATACCTTCAGGCTGCGGGCGCATTTTGGAAATGTACAGGGGTTGACAGCCGGGAACAATGTCCGGTATGCGGGTATCCAGGTTGGAACGGTGAAAAAAGTGAATATCCTGAATGATACGCTGATCGAAGTGGTGATGCTGATCGAAACAAAAATGAAACAGTATATCCGTAAGAATGCGGTGGTGGCCATCGGCACTGACGGACTGATGGGAAACCGGGTGCTGAACATATCTCCTTCCGTCAATCCGGCTCCGCTGGTGGAAGCGAATGATATTCTGCCCGTGAAGAAAACCGCGGAAGTGGATGAGATGCTGCAAACCCTTGCCCGGACAAATGAGGATGTGGCGGTGATCGCCGCCCAGTTAAAGAATACCGTGAACCGGATTAACAACAGTGCTGCGGTATGGGACATCCTCAATGACAAGAGCCTTCCACAACATCTCCGTGCCTCGCTTCTGAATGTGCGGTCTGCCACGGCAAAAGCCGGCCTGTTGGTCAGTGACCTGCAGGGGCTGGTCTCAAATGTAAAAGAAGGAAAGGGGTCGCTGGGAGCCATCATCACCGATTCTTCCTTTGCCCTGCGCCTGCAGGAGGCGATCAGCCGGATCAGCCAGGTGGGCAAGGATGCCGACTCACTCGCTCTTGCTGTCAGAACCCTGACGGAAAATCTGCAGTATGATGTAGAAAAAGGCCGGGGACCTGCCCGGACGATACTGAAAGATTCTGTCCTGGCGAAAAACCTGCAGGTGAGTATTCAAAATCTGCAGAAAGGAACGGAAGGGTTTAATGATATCATGGAGGCCCTGAAGCATAATTTTTTGTTTCGCGGTTATTTCCGCAAACTCGAAAAGCAAAAAGAAAAGCAAAAGCAACCGGTCCGGGAGCAATAAGCCCCCCGCTGCCTGTTATTGCAATGTTTATTACCGGGTGTCCGGGGAAGAAGACCGGGTAATTCAATAGGCCAATTTTTTCAACGGGATCCAGCAAACGGATTTATTGCTCTACAAAAGCCATGCTCCATTTGGGTGTGTAATAAAGCCGCAGGGAATCCCTGATTTTTGCCGTATCGGCCGGGGTGGCCGGGAGTAAAAAATATAATTTAAATGTGACGGAGTCTGCGGTTTCCATCCGGACATCGGTGGGCAGGTTCTTTAATTTCTGGTAACGGGCCAGGGCCCTTTGTTTCCCGGCGGTCTCCACAACAAACTTATAGTTCCCTGCCGGGAGAACGGGTTTTGCAGCCGCTATTGTAAGACCGGTATCGGTTGATGCTGGCCCGGGAACGGGTGCAGGCAGTGCCGTTTTTTCTTTTTCCAGGGCCGTTGTTTTCGTTTCTTCTGTTTCGGCGGAGTTCCGTTTATAGATTATATATCCGCCCCAGATGGCTACCACAATGCCGGCCAGCACCAGGATAACAGCGGCCGGTTTCTTCCATTGCATTTTTTCTTTCCGGGGATGCAGTAAATCGGAGTAATCATGCTCCCGTTCCTGGGAGCTGTGATCAGGAACCGGTTGCCGGCCCGGTTGTTCCTTCAGTACTTCAGGCAGGATCACTCCGCTCGTGAATGTTAACTGGCCGGCCTGCGTTTTCAGCAACTGCCCGATGCCATCCAGCACAAAAGGTTTACCAATATTCAGGAATTGCTGCCCCAGCCAGAGATGAGAGTCAAGATCGGCCGCAGCCAGGGCCTTTATTTTTCCGGTTTTGGAAGCTATATAATTGATAACCTCCGTGTTTTCTTTAAGGGCTGCATTGTATTCGAAACGGATGCTGTCTGTGGGTTCCTTCTTAGTATTCTTATCCAATTCAGGGTCTATCACGAAAGCAGGGTCAAGATAAAAACTGCCGATACCCGGCAGGTCAAGCCGTTTATTTATGTAAAGATATTGGGCAAGTATCAGGGCTAATTTCAAGGTTTTGGCTTTTAATGCATACAATATATAAATTTTATAGGAGCGGGACAAGTTCCCGGGGCGGGAAGGGTTATTTTTGCATGAATTATGCTGACCCCCGAAGAAAAGGATTTTGTAGTCTATTGGGAGCAGAACAGGGCTTCCAAAAAAAAAGTGCTCCGGCAGATCTACGCCGGCCTGCCCCTGGCCATGGTGCTGGTAGTGGCTATTTTTGCCAACCTGCTTTCCGGCTGGTATGGCAGGGCCCAGATGGTTTTTTTCAGGGAAAACGCCTCGCTGATCATCGTTTTGCTGCTGGCCTCCCTGCTGATTATTGTATTTGTTGTTATTTTTTCCGCCCGTCACCGGTGGGAACAAAATGAACAGCGTTATCTCGAATTACTGGACCGGGATCAAGAAAGCTAAATTTTTTTATTTATTTGCAGCGAAAGGGACTTTTACCGGGTCTTATTCATGATTTAGTACCAATAGTTGATTATGAAGCAGTTTATCGTTATTGTATCCGTATTCTTTGTATTGATATCGGGAATGGGTTGTCTGAAGGATAACAGTTGTAAGCCTAAAACAGTGGAAAGTGAAAAGGCTACAATGCAGAGTTATGCGGCCAGTAATGGGATCACCGTCACCGAACACAGCAGTGGTATCCAGTACCAGGTGGTGACAGCCGGATCCGGCCCGGCACCAACATTATCCTCTACTGTTTCGGTAAGGTATACCGGAAAATTACTGGACGGGACCGTATTTGATTCCCGGACAGGAGATCCAATATCCTTTCCACTGAACCAGGTGATCCCGGGATGGCAAATAGGCCTGCCCCTGATCCAGGAAGGGGGGCTTATTAAACTGATTATCCCCTCCTCACTGGGCTATGGTTGTACCGGATACGGAACCATACCCGGCAACTCGGTCCTGTATTTTGAAATTCAACTCGTAGATGTTCAATAATTGCTGAGCCTTTACTGCTTATGCTCTGCTAACCCCGTCCTGCTTGCAGCGACGGGGTCTTTTTTTACTGTATTTTTGATCCAAATCATTCACCTTGCCATACGAAGCCATATCGGTATTTGACATCTTCAAAATAGGGATCGGCCCTTCCAGTTCCCATACCCTCGGCCCCTGGCAGGCTGCCCGGCGTTTTGTGCAAACCTTACACGAAAAAGGACAGTTGCAGTCAGTAAGATCGATCAGGGTACTTTTATACGGATCACTTGCCAAAACAGGGAAAGGTCACGGGACGGATGTGGCGGTAGAGCTCGGACTATGCGGCGAGGATCCGGTGCATATCCCGGTAGAACAGGTCAGCTCCCGGATCCGTTCCATTGCGGAAATGAGAAAGATGCTTTTACATGGCCTGCACGAAGTGGATTTTGATCCCCGGGAAGACATCGAATTCCTGCTCACCGAGACCCTGCCCTTTCACCCCAATGCCCTGACCTTCCTGGTTTCACTGGATAACGGCACTGCAGTTGCTGAAACCTATTATTCTGTGGGAGGCGGATTCGTGATAAAAGAAGGGGAGGAAGCCGGGCCGGCCGCGGAGGCGCAATTACCCTTTCCCATCAATACGGCCGATGACCTGCTTCATGGTTGCATTAAAACCGGGATGAGTATTGCTGATATTGTCCTGGAAAACGAAAATACCTGGAGAAGTGAGGAGGAGACCCTGAAGGCGGCCCTGAATATATGGAGGGTGATGAAAGAGTGTATCTACCGGGGTTGTCACAGTCCGGGTACCCTGCCCGGCGGGCTGAATGTGAGGAGAAGGGCGGCTGAACTGAATATAAAACTGATCGCGGGTAAAAAATACCATGATTACGATTCCTGGCTGACGGCGATCCGTGCCGGAGGGAATGATTTTAAATATACGCTGGATTGGGTGAGCTGCTTTGCCCTGGCGGTCAACGAGGAAAATGCATCCTTTGGCCGGGTGGTCACGGCACCCACTAACGGGGCTGCAGGAGTGATTCCGGCTGTTATGCAGTATTATATTGCTTTCTGCGATGGCAACCGGGAGGAAAAGATCCTTCATTTCCTGCTGGCCGCCGGTGAGATCGGGAGCATTTTTAAGAAAGGAGCTACTTTATCCGCTGCAATGGGAGGCTGCCAGGCTGAAATTGGTGTTTCTTCGGCGATGGCCGCGGCCGGGCTGACCGAATGCATGGGAGGCAGCCAGAAGCAGGTGATGATGGCCGCAGAGATAGCGATGGAACACCACCTGGGACTTACCTGCGACCCCATTGCCGGGCTGGTACAGGTTCCCTGTATTGAACGGAATACCATGGGTGCCATCAAGGCCATTACTGCTTCCCAACTGGCTATGCAAAGCACCCCGGATTATGCCAAGGTTTCCCTGGATGCGGTCATAAAGACCATGTGGGATACAGCCCTTGACATGAACCATAAGTACAAGGAAACCGCCGATGGGGGGCTGGCCGTCCATGTGCCCCTGAGCCTGCCGGAATGCTGAGAGGAAGGGGAACCGCAAGGCAACCACCCCCGCCCGGGGAACTGGTAACAATTTTTTACCGGCTGAATGCCTGTTTACAAAAAAGGATGTTGTAAATTTAGTTCACCTCAAACCTGAATTATCCAACATTAAATTACCTGCTATGGCTACTAAAAAGAAAGCAAAGAAAAAAGTTGCCAAACCTGCCCCGCGCAAAAAGAGTGTATCAAAAAAGAAAGCGGCGAAGAAAAAAGTAACGGCAAAAAAGAAAAAAGCGGCTTCTAAAAAAGTAGTGAAGAAAAAATCAGCTGTCAAAAAAGCGCCGGCTAAAAAAGGGAAAAAGAAAGCGGCCCGGAAACCGGTAAAAAAGACAGTGAAGAAAGCCAATAAAAAAGCAGCGAAGAAAAAACCCGTTGCTAAAAAGCCCTTGGCAAAGAAACCGGGGGCAGTGAAAAAGAAAAAACCTGCGCCAACACCCAAGGCGGCACCGCCTGCCGCGCAATCTCCCGTCATGGTGGAAGAAGTGAAAGAAATATTTATGACTCCGGAAGGGGAACTGGAAGTGACTGAAACCATAATTACGTTTGATGAGGAAGCGGAGGGAGCTGAAGAAAACGGGTTTACGGCAGATGAACCGGATGAAGAGGATACAGGCCAGGAAGGAGAATCAGCCTGATACTGTCAGTATAAAAAAAACAGCCACTTCACGGTGGCTGTTTTTTTATGGGAACAAAAGACGATTAATTCATCTCCGGGTTGATTTCTCCTCCTGATTTCCCGAAATTTTTTATTTCGTTGTACAATGTATCCCGTTCCACCGGCTCCCGGTTGGCCTGGCGGATCAGCGTGACCAGTTCGGCAGTTGACAGGGAGGGATTCAGTTCCTCCGCACCGGCCATACTGTAGATCTTCGTGGTATCGTCAATGGTTCCGTCAATATCATCCACTCCGAAGGACAGGGATAACTGGGCATTCTGTCTTCCGATCATGGGCCAGTAAGCTTTCAGATGGGGGAAATTGTCCAGGTAAATACGGGAGATCGCGTAAAGCCGCATATCCTCGATATTCGTTGTTTCGGGAACATGACTCATATCATTGTCCTTGTTCCGGAACTTCAGCGGGATAAAAGTGTTGAACCCATTTGTACGGTCCTGCAGTTCCCGCAGCCGGCGCATATGATCCACCCGGTGCTCATATTTTTCGATATGGCCATAGAGCATAGTGGCATTGGAATGCAAACCAAGTTGGTGCGCGGTTTCATGAATTTTCAGCCAGCCATCGGCGTTCACTTTATCCGCACAGATCTTTTCCCGGATTTCCGGGTGGAAAATCTCGGCGCCTCCGCCGGGAATGGAATCCAGCCCGGCAGCGATCAGGAATTTCAGTCCATCTTCCACGGAGAGCTTTGCCTTACGGAACATATAATCATATTCTACGGCGGTAAAGGCTTTGATGTGCAGACCCGGCCGGTGGGCCTTGATCTGTTTCAGCAGGTCCGCGAAAAAGTTCAGGTCCATTTTCGGATGCACCCCGCCCACGATATGCACTTCGGTGATCGGTTTGCCGTCGTATTTTTTTACCATATCCAGCATTTGCTCTATGCTGAGTTCCCAGCCCTCTTCTTTGTGGGAATAGAGGCGGCTGTAGGAACAGAAATTGCAGCTAAATACACAGACATTGGTGGGTTCAATATGGAAATTGCGGTTGAAAAAAACCTTGTCCCCGTGCTTGCGTTCCTTAATGGCATTGGCCAGGCTTCCTGCAAAACCCAGGCTGGCTTTTTCAAAGAGAGTCATGCAATCTGCATCCGAGATACGCTGGCCGGCTTGTACTTTATCGGCGATCTGCTGCAGGTCGGTGGAAAGGGCGGTTTCCGTTATCATATTTTAATCAGTTAAAAGGCAAAGGTAAGCAGCCCGGAAATGCTATACTCCGGAAAATTGCCGGGCCGGAAAAATTCTTATCTTCCCGATTATTGATTTTTGTCATAAAAAAAAACAGGGTCATGAATTTAAAACTCAGGCTAACTGCATTAAGTTTTCTTCAATTCTTTGTATGGGGTATCTGGCTTATCTCCCTCGGTGGTTATATGTTTGCCAGTTTCAACAACCCGGTTGATCCGAGCCTTGGTTTTAAAGTAGGGAATACATATGGGACCATGGGCTGGGCATCCCTGTTTATGCCGGCCCTGCTGGGAATACTGGCTGATAAATATATCCGGGCTGAAGTGGTACTCGGGATCAGCCATATACTGGGAGGGGCAGCCCTGTACTATGCCAGCACGGTTACCAATGCCTCCGACATGTATTGGGCGATCTTCATGGTCAGTTGTTTTTATATGCCTACCATCGCATTGAGTAATTCGGTTTCTTATAGCCTGCTGAGTAAAAGCAATTACGATATCCAAAAGAGTTTTGCCCCGATCAGGGTGTGGGGTACGGTGGGATTCATTGTTGCAGAATGGGCGGTTGACCTGCTGGGTTGGACACAGAACAGCAACCAGTTTTACTTTGCCGCAGTAGCAGGGATCTGCACCGGTTTATATTGTTTTACATTGCCCCCGGTTCCGGTCAACAGTTCCAATGAAAAAAAATCTTTTGCTACAAGACTCGGGCTGGATGCCTTCCGGCTATTCCGGAGTTCTATGATGGCAAAATTCTTTCTCTTTGCCATGTTTCTCGGGGCGGCCCTGCAGATCACCAATATGTTCGGGAACCCTTTCCTGGGCGATTTTGGTAAAATACCGGAATACGCCGACAGCTTCGCGGTAAAGCACAGCAATATTCTGATCTCCCTTTCCCAGATATCCGAGACATTGTTTATCCTCACGATACCCTTTTTCCTGCGGAAATTCGGTATCAAACGGGTGATGCTTTTCAGTATGATTGCCTGGGTACTCCGCTTTGGTTTATTTGGAGTGGGTAACCCCGGATCAGGACTGGTCTTGCTCCTGCTTTCCATGATTGTATATGGTATGGCCTTTGACTTCTTTAATATCTCCGGTTCCCTTTTTGTGGACCGGGAAGCCAACCCTGCTATCAGGGCCAGTGCCCAGGGACTGTTTATGCTAATGACAAACGGACTTGGAGCGATTTTGGGAGGTTTATTTGCCGGTACAATAGTGGATTATTTTACAGATGCAGCCGGGAATAAAAACTGGCAAAGTATCTGGTTCAGTTTTGCTGTTTATGCACTGGTGATAGCTGTAGTCTTCCTGGCCGTGTTCAAATACAAGCATGACCCTGACCGGGCTGCAGAACTAAAACACGGATAAAATAAATGCAAATAAAAATCCCAAATCCTATGACGGAGTTTGGGATTTTTATTTATTCGAAAAACAGATCAGATATGCGCCTCGATCTTTCTTACAAAATTCGCTTTCGGTTGTGCACCTACTAATTTATCCACGACCTGGCCATTCTTGATAAAGAGGATCGCCGGGATGGAAGTGATGCCATAATTCATGGATACTTCCGGGTTATTGTCCACATTCAGTTTACCAATATTGGCCTTGCCGTCATATTCTTTGGAAAGCTCTTCGATCACCGGCCCGATCGCACGACAGGGGCCGCACCATTCAGCCCAGAAATCAATTACAGTGAGTTTATCAGATGACAGTACATCAGTCTTAAAATTAGCGTCTGTGAATTCTTTTGCCATTGTATAATTTTTTTGTTTTGTTTCTAAAGGGAGAGCAAATTTAAGTCCTGCCCGGTTAACATGCGATACTGGCACAAACTTGTGTAAAACTTGTCGCGCCGGTTGAAAACTTGGCAGTTCAACCTGTTAAAAGCCGTTAAAATAACGTTCCGTCCCCGGTCAGTTGGTCAGAACCTGTACCTCTAAATCCGGCTTGTTTTCGAGGAAATGGATCATCTCCTCGTTCATTTCAAACCCGCCGTTCATGGTCACTAAGCTGATTTTCATTTTGTTCCCCGGCTCAGTCAGGTTAAACCGCAGGGTGGTCTTGCCCGGGAAATCCCGCATGTTTTTTTCAACAAATCGGACCATCTCCGGGCTGATATCCTGCGGATGGGCTTCAATCGTCACCTGTTTGGTCATCGTCCGCTTCATGGTTTCCGCCAGGGTTACCGACATCACTTTAAACTCAAATTCTTCCTTATTATAACGGGGCTTGAAATAACCATGGATCAGTACAGTACTCCCGGTTTGCAAAATGGGGGTCAGCCGCATATAATCCTCGCTGAACAGGGGGAATTCCGTTTTGCCGGAATAATCCTCGATCACAAAATTGCCATATTTATTGCCGCTCCGGGCAATCCGGTGCTGGGCATCCGAGACCAGTCCCACGATCCGGAAAGGGCGGCCGGGGTTGGGCTGCATCCGGATGGCATCTTTGAATTCATTAAAATCAGACAGGGCGGTAACCCCGTAGTGTTTCATCTCAAAACGGTAATTATCCAGCGGGTGGCCGCTTAAAAAGATGCCGGCTACTTCTTTTTCATGATCCAGTTGCACCACCAGCGGCCAGGGCGCACAGTCGGGAATACGCGGTGGAGGGATTTCCATACTCACCGGCAGGTCCCCAAACAGGGTATTGCTGCTGCTGGCATGCTGGGCCGTCATAATCTGTCCGTACTTGATCACTTTTTCCAGCCCGTTGATGGATTCCCCTTCCGGTACCGTGAAATACTGTGCCCGGTGATGTTCGGGAAAACAATCAAACCCGCCGGCATAAGCCAGGCTTTCCAGGGTCTTTTTATTTACGGTCCGCTGGTTGATGCGTTTGATGAATTCAAAAATGTTTTTAAACCACCCGTTCTTTTTTCGTTCTTCAATGATACTTTCCACAGCGGCTTCGCCCACGCCTTTCAACCCGCCGAGCCCGAACCGGATCTCGCCTTTTTCATTCACGGCAAAACCCTTGAGGGATTCATTGATATCCGGACCCAGTACTTTCAACCCCATCCGCTTACATTCTTCCATAAAAAAAGTGATCTTGTCAATGCTGCCGGCATTATTGAGTACGGCCGCCATGTATTCCGCCGGGTAATGGGCTTTTAAATAAGCGGTCTGGTAAGCCACATAGGCATAGCAGGTGGAGTGCGATTTATTAAAAGCGTATTGGGCAAATGCTTCCCAGTCGGTCCAGATCTTCTCCAGTCTTTCTTCCGGCAGTAATTTTTCTTTGGCGCCGGCGATAAACTGCGCCTTCATTTTATCCAGTACCGCTTTCTGTTTTTTCCCCATGGCCTTCCGCAACACATCCGCATCTCCCTTGCTGAAACCGGCCAGTTTCTGGGCCAGCAGCATCACCTGTTCCTGGTACACGGTGATCCCATAGGTTTCCTGCAGGTATTCTTCCATTTCCGGAACGTCATAACTGATGGCTTCGCGGCCATGCTTCCGTTCAATATAATTGGGGATATAGGCAATGGGACCCGGGCGGTAAAGGGCATTCATCGCGATCAGGTCCCCGAATTTATCAGGCTTCAGGTCCCGCAGGTATTTCTGCATCCCGGGGCTTTCAAACTGAAAGGTACCAATGGTGGCTCCGTGCTGGTAGAGTACAAATGTTTTCAGGTCATCCAGCGGGATCGTATCAATATTGATATCGACCCCGTGATTCTGCCTGATCAGGGCCAGTGCATTTTTGATAATAGTCAGGGTCTTCAGACCCAGGAAGTCCATCTTGATAACACCGGCTTCCTCAATCACATTCCCTTCGATCTGGGTGAGCCAGAGATTCGAGTCCTTCGAGGTGGCCACCGGGATCAGTTCGGTCAGGTCCCGCGGAGCGATGATGATACCCGCCGCATGGATCCCGGTATTGCGCACCGATCCTTCCAGCCGTTCCGCTTCATGCAATACTCTTCCTGCGGGCGTTTCGGCCTGTTTATAGATATCCCGCAGCTTCTTCACATTCTCCAGGTCATCATTGCCCAGCCCGTCTTTTTCTTCCAGTGATTTTTCACCATCCTTTGTTTTCAGCGGGGCATGTAATACTCTTTTTAATTCGATCCCCGGGCGTTCGGGGACCAGTTTGGCCAGGGCATTGGACTCCGCCAATGGAAGATCCATGACCCGCGCCACGTCTTTGATGCTCATCTTGGCGGCCATGGTGCCATAGGTGATGATCTGGGCCACCTGGTTCTTGCCGTATTTCTCCACCACATAATCGATCACTTTCTGCCGTCCTTCATCATCGAAGTCCGTATCGATATCGGGCATGGACTTCCGATCGGGGTTCAGGAAACGCTCAAACAGCAGGTTGTACTTGATCGGGTCAATATTGGTGATCCCGATGCAATACGCCACCACTGATCCGGCAGCGGAACCCCGGCCCGGCCCGATAAAAACCCCTTTGCTCCGGCCAGCTTTGATAAAATCACTTACAATGAGGAAGTATCCCGCAAAGCCCATCATTTTGATGGTGAACAATTCAAAGTCGATCCGTTCCCGGATATCATCCGTAAGTTCATGATAACGCTTTTCAGCGCCCTCGTAGGTAATATGTTTTAAAAATTCCCACTGGTTTTGTGATTCGGCGGAGACTTTGTATTTGCCGATGGTCTCCTCTTTGGTATGGATTTCGAATCTCTTTTCCACCGGGAAATTCGGCAGCAGGATATCGCGGGTCAGGTTCAGCAGTTCCACTTTGTCCACGATCTCATTGGTATTGTCAATGGCTTCGGGCAGGTCCTGGAAGACCTGGCTCATTTCCCGGGTGTTTTTGAAATAAAACTGGTCATTGGGGAAAGCAAAACGCCGGTCTTTCAGGTTTACATCATCATCCACAAAATCCCGCAGGGCAGGGGTGGCCTGTTTCTCACCGGTATTGATACAGAGTAAAATGTCGTGGGCGTTAAAATCATCCTGTTCCACATAGTGGGAATCGTTACTGGCAATGATCTTCACCTTGTATTTGCGGGCGAGTTTTACCAGCACTTCGTTTACCTTATCCTGTTCGGTCATTCCGTGCCGCTGCAGTTCCACATAATAGTCTTCCTGGAAAACATTCAGCCACCATTTGAATTCATTCTCTCCTTCTTCTTCGCCTTTGCGGAGGATGGCCTGCGGTACAGAAGCCCCGAGGCAGCAGGTGGTGGCGATCAGGCCTTCGTGGTATTTGAGGATAAGTTCCTTGTCGATCCGGGGGTATTTTCCGTACATCCCTTCAATAAATCCCAGCGAAGTTAATTTTACAAGGTTGCGGTAGCCCTGTTCGTTTTTGGCCAGCAGGATCTGGTGCATCCTCCGGTCTTTTTGCTCTTTGGTAAAAGTCTTCTGGTGCCGGGTCTCCGTGATATAGAATTCACAGCCCACTACGGGTTTTACTTTTACTTTTCCGCTTTCGTCCTTGTTCTTATAGGCTTCGGCCACAAACTCAAAAGCGCCGAACATATTGCCATGGTCACTGATGGCCAGGGCAGGCATCCCGTCACTGATCGCTTTTTTATAGAGGTTTTTTATCGATGCTGCCCCGTCCAGCAGGGAATACTGTGTGTGTACGTGTAAATGCGAAAACTTCATATCCATTTCAAGCTCACTTCTGTTTTGTCAATATTTTTTCCTGTGAAGGGCCAGCCATATTCTTACTTGTCGTATTTGCCTTAACCAGTATCAGTGTCCCGTTCAATAAAGGAATACGCAAGCCGGTAAATAGAGTCTCGGCCTCTTTAAATCTGTTCCGACTACTAACTACTGACTACTAACTGTATTTATTATTTCTTCTTAAACGTGTACACATTCAGCTCCCCTTTCTTATAACTGCAGACCCAGGCCTCGAGTTTGGTATCGTCTTCAAAAATATCCACACCCACCGGGTGACCTTCACAGGGCAAAGATGCCACTTTCTCAAAGTTATCCGCGTTGATTTTGTACACATCCACCAGGTCGCTGGTATAACAAGTGACAAAGATGAACTTATGATTTTTCGAGAGTGCGATGGTCCGGGGCTGGGAATGGGTTTTGGCGGAAAAAAGCTGTTTCCCGGAACCGGCATCGATACAGGCAATGGTCCCGATGCTGTTGTAGGAAACAAACAAATGACCGCTGGTGTCCATAACGATGTGCCGGGGACTGTGCAGCACCGGCAGGATCGTATCAGTTTTCCAGGTTTCATTATTGATCACGGCGAGGCTGGATCCACCCATAATGGCCACAAAGGATTTTTTGTTTTTATCATCCACGGCGATGCCCCTCGGGATATCCGAAACCGGAACGGTGGCAATGATTTTGCCGTAAGGGGAACGGGTTTCATCCATTTCCAGCACACTGATGGTATACGAATGCCAGTTGCTTACCAGCAAATATTTGCTGTCGGCAGAACGGGCAATTACTTTGGGGGTTTTGCCGGTTTCGATCAGCGGCACATTGAATGTATCCTTTCTAACCGTCCCGGGATAAACCACCATGATGGGTTTGATCTTTTGTCCCCCGCCTGGAATAGTCTTGTTGTGGGTCAGTGAATCCAGCCAGATGGGTACAATTCCCCCGGCATTGTGCAGGGAGATCCATAATATTTTATCAGCATGGCTGAAGCAGGCTTCCACCGGTTTTTCCTGGAAGGATGCGATCGGCTGACTCTTCGCATAATCCCATCCGGTGCCCCGGGTGGGTTTGAACTTGAATTCACGGACTACTTTCCGGCTGGCCTGGTTAAATTCATAAACACTCATCCCTTCCAGGTTCATGGCATAGAGCTTTGAACCTGCAGCATTAAACAATACCGATTTAGTGCCCGGAGCTGCTTTCAGGATTTCTTTTTTTTCAAATTCCAGCTGCGAATAAGGTTTTGGCGAAACGGGTAAAACCGTGGTATCCCGGGCTGGGTTTCGTACAATTACGGGGCGCAGGGCCTCCTGTTTGGCCGGAGCTTGCTGGCATCCGGTGCTAAATAATAAAAGACTGAAAAAAGGGAATAGTATTTGCATAACAAAACAGATAGTCAATAATAATCAAATATTTGGACCTGACCAGACCTGATAATACTCAGGCTCTGGTCAATAATAATTTTTAAAATACTTATTTACAACGGTTTAGAAAATCAGCAATAGCAGACCCTCAAATTCGTTTATGTATTACCTCATTTTTAATGAATAAGGTCTATTTTTGCTGGCCTTCCTCCGGGCAGGTTGACTATAAACCGATTATCTTTTTAACCGCCTATGAAATCAACCTTTGCAGAAATCCCAATGGTTAAGCAATTAATAACGCTCATATTTCTCGTCGTTTTTTTCAGCAGTTGTACTGCCCTGAAACAGATGAACTTTACCAGTAACCGGCAGGTGGCCGCTGTTGCGGATCCTGCGCCGGCTGCACCTGCAAAGGCTAAATTTATAGAAGATATTTCTATTACCCCACGGAATGCGGTATCCAAAGAGGAAGTCACGGGTACCGAAGAACCCGAAAAGAACAAAAGGCCGGTACAAATCCAGGAGCGGCCGGTGATAAAAGAGCAAGCTTCCGTTCCATTGAACCTGTTTGCGGGCCGGACCCCTTCTGTGGAAACTGCTTCACCCGTTCAGTTCAAGTATTCCCTGCTTCTCAATACCGAAGTGGAGTCACTGCCAAGCAATACCTTATTGAATGCTGTTGATGAATGGTATGGCGTTCGGTACCGTGTAGGAGGCAACACAAAGAGCGGGGTGGATTGTTCAGGTTTTACAGTAGCCGTGTACACAGCGGCTTACGGACTAATGCTTCCCCGTGTATCACGCGATCAATACCGGATGAGCCGGAAAATCTCTACTACCGAACTCCAGGAAGGCGACCTGGTATTCTTTAATACAAAAGGCAGAGGGGTTTCCCATGTGGGTGTGTATCTCGGGAATAATAAATTCATCCATGCTTCTGTTTCAAGAGGTGTTATGGTGAGCGACCTGTTTGAATCCTATTACCTGAAGCGTTTTGCAGGTGCCGGGCGGATCGATGAAAAACAGGTTGTAGCCAGCAAGTAATCCAATCACTTATTCTACTCCCAATCTTTTACGGATATTCCGGAGCACCGGTTGTATATCCGGGGATAATTTCAGGTAGGTGGCCCCCCCGGCAAATACAACAATGAAAAAGAGGCTGCGGGCAAAAAGACCGGCCCAGCTGTGCAGGTCACGGAAGAGCAGGTAACTCAACATAAAGCTGGCCCCGCCCAGCAGGAGTGTGTAAACTGTATGCCGGGAAAAAGGATGCAGCCTGAATTTATTCCAGAGAAACAGGACCCGTATAAGATTGTAAATACTGATAGAAATAAGCTGTGCCACGGCAGTGCCCACGATGCCATATCCCTTTGTCAGGAAATAACTGAGGGGGAGCATCACCGACAATAAGATAATCCCGCTGAATAATTCGAAACGCCAGTACGTGGACGTGGTAATGATCTGGGAATTCACCCCGGTGCCCATATCCACCACTTTGGCCAGTCCCAGGAAGATTACCACATAAAAAGCTTTCAGATAGGTATCTTTTAATTCAAATGTAACAACAGCATCCTGCAGGTTTATTACAACAAGCGAAAAGAAACCACAGGCAAACAATAACTGGTTAATGGAAGAACGCTGGTAGATTTTCCGGATCAATTCCCTGTTTTTTTCTTTCCAGGCGGTGGCCAGGTGGATCATCGAGGCACTGATAATACCCCGTTGAGGCGCCTGGATCATTGCGGCGATATTCTGGGCCACGGAATAAATGGCCAGTTGGGCCAATGCATCCTGCAGGACCGAACTGATCAGCAGGGAATCGAAAACGATGGAGATATTGAAAACAACCAGCGCCGCATAAACAAAAGAGGTCAGTTTCAGGATGCTGCCGGAAAACCGGCGGGTTACTTTGCTCAGCCGGAAATTAAATTGGATCTGCCGGGTATAGAGCAGGTACAGCAGCAGGATGACCGCAATAAAGGGATAACTGAAGGAAAACAGTTTAATAAACAGGTCGAATGAAATCAGCTGGAATGCAAACAGCAGGATCAGCAACATGGTAAAGAGCCGCCAGCCCAGTTCTTTCAGGAAATTGGTAAAAACGGATTTATGAATCTGCCAGGCCCAGGCTTCCAGCAGGGTAAAGATCAGCAGCCCGAAGCCAAGCACAAATATCCAGTTATAATATGTTATGATCTCCGGGGCATACGTGATGTATTTTTTAATCACCAGCGGTTTAAACAGGATACCAGCTATGATGATCACGATAAATCCAATGATCCCGGTGACCAGCGCAATGGAGGCCTGGTCATTCTTCTTCTCCGGCAAATGTGATTGGTAATAAGGGAAAAATTTATAGATATAGGTCGGCATCCCGAAACTGGAAAACGCCATCATAAGTGTTGCAATGGCAATAAACGCATTGTACAACCCAAATTGCGGCTCCAGGAAAATGCCTTTCCGGGTAAATAAATAGATATTCAGCAGGCCGACGCCGAAACCAATATAGATCACCAACGAGGAGATAATACTTTGCCGCCGGATATTGCTCATTTCGTAAAGATAATGGTCAGGCGTGAATGCGCCATCAAACCGGATCAGGGCATTTTTTCCAGGGAAATATAAAAATTGGGGTTCAGGTTGTTGATGCCCGTTCCCTCCGGCAACAGGATGTCCTGCCAGTCCGTGCGGGGATACAGCCAGTATTCCGTTTTACCTTCCAGTAACAGGGGCATATGAAAACCGGGGATACAATGACTCCAGCGGTAATGCAGTTTGTTCCCTTCGGTTTTATATTCCAGCACCGGGATATCTGTGTGTCGCAGGTATTGGTCAAATATACCGGCCAGGTCCATGCCGGATTTATTAGAAAAATAATCTTCAACCTCTTTTGAATCTACGGTCTGATGCCGGAAGTCCCGGTTCAGTCCCCGCAGGATCTCCCGGAACAGGCTGTCATTATGGATCACCTGGCGGATGGTATGCAGGAGGCTGGCTCCTTTGTTGTACATATCCCCGCTGCCTTCCTTATTGACCCCATAAGTGCCGATGAGCGGACGGTCATTGCTGATATTGTTGCGGATCCCCTGTAAATATTCATCAGCCGCTTTTTTCCCGTAATGGTATTCGGTGAATAATACTTCGGAATACATGGTGAACCCTTCATGCACCCACATATCGGCAATATCTTTTGTCGTGATATTATTGGCGAACCATTCATGCCCGCTCTCATGGACAATGATATAATCCCATTTCTTGCCCCAGCCACTCCCGGAAAGATCCATACCCAGGTAACCATTCAGGAAATGATTGCCATAGGCCACCGCGCTCTGGTGTTCCATACCCAGGTGGGGGGACTCCACCAGTTTATAACCATCCTCGTAAAAGGGATAGGGGCCGAACCAGTATTCAAAGGCTTCCAGCATTCTCTTTACATCCCGGCCAAATTGTTTTTCGGCCCGGGCTGAATCGTAATCAAGTATCCAGTAATCAAGACTGAGCTCCTTGCCGGCTTCCCCTGCATAGTGACCGGCATAATGCACATACTTGCCGATATATGGAACGATATTGTAATTATTAATGGGATTTTTGACCTGCCAGGTCCAGGTACCCGTGCCGTTCCTGTTGGTTTTTTTTCCCGTCAGCCGCCCATTCCCAACGGCCACCAGTGAATCAGGAACGCTAATGCTGACCGTGGCCCCCTCGTCGGGTTCATCGCCCTGGTAATCCTTACAGGGATACCAGACGCTGGCGCCCAGTCCCTGGCAGGCCACCGTCATCCAGGGCCGCCCCTTGGTATCCCTGGTCCAGATCCAGCCGCCATCCCAGGGCGGGTTTTTGGCTTCATGGGGCTTACCATGAAAATATACGAAGATGGAATCATAATTTTTTATTCCAGGCTGGCTCTCGGTGAACTCCTTCTCTCCGAAACTCACCCAGTAAACAGCACCTTCCCTTTTAAAGGCCGCCTTTGTTTTCAGCTGTGGTCCATACAGAATACTGTCAACCTGCATAGGTGTTTGCAGGTCCAGCTGAAGTAATTTGTTTTTTCCTCCCCTGGTTACATGGAAGCTGATCTGGTTACTGCCACTGATTTCTTTTTTCCCGTAATCAATACTGACCGAAAGGTTATACTGCATGACATCCCACCAGTCGCGGCCCGTTCCCACACTGCCCCGCAGCGTATCCTGCCGGGTGAATATTTCTTTTTTATTCAGGGGCTGGGCACAACTGTACAAACTGGTCAGGAAAAAAGGAAGCAGGGCAAGCCTTGTGATGAATCGGGGCATTTCGTCAGGTTGAATGATTGTTGGCGATACTTTGCTAATTTAGACCGCCTGTAATTAACGCATGCACCGTTTAACAAAATATTTCCTTTTTTTATCTTTCTTATGGATATTACACGGATCCTGTTACAATAAGCAGGGCCGGGAAGGAGCTATTTTTCATTATAACGAATTCTCCGGTATTCCCACGCTTGACCCGGCATTTGCGAAAAGCCAGGCAACCATGTGGCCGGCCCACCAGTTGTTCAATACCCTGGTGGAGATCGACGACAGCCTGCACATTGTTCCCTCTCTTGTCAAAAGCTGGGAGATATCAGCAGACCGGCTTTTTTATACTTTTCACCTGCGGACCGATGTTTTTTTCCATGATGACCCCGCATTTGCGTCAGGAAAGGGGAGAAAGATGAACGCGGAGGACCTGCGGTACAGCCTTGCCCGCATTATTGATAAACAGGTAGCGAGCCCCGGTTCCTGGATCTTTAACCGCAAAGTGGATACGATTCAGCCTTTTTTAGTGGTGGATGACAGCACTTTCCAACTGAAGCTCCTTCGGCCATACAACCCCATACTGGGAATTTTATCCATGCAATATTGTTCCGTAGTTCCGCGGGAAGCGGTGGAACACTACGGGGCCGATTTCCGCCGACACCCGGTGGGCACCGGGCCCTTTCGGCTGGTAGCCTGGGAAGAGGGGCAGGCCCTGGTACTGAAAAAGAATGAAAACTATTTTGAAAAAGACAGTGCCGGTAACCGGCTGCCTTACCTGGACGGGGTGAAAGTCACTTTTTATGACAGCAAAGCCACTGAGTTTTTATTGTTCCGCCAGAAAGAGCTGGACTTTATTAACGATATCGAAGCTTCTTTTAAAGACGAAGTACTGACCAAGAGAGGCACCCTTCGAAAAGAATGGGAAGGGAAGATCAGGCTGATCGCCGGTCCCTATCTGAATATTGAATACCTGGGGATCCTGATGGACAGCACGAATGAACTGGTCAGGAAATCAGCGTTTCGTTTAAAAAAGGTAAGACAGGCTATTAACTATGGGTTCGACCGGAGAAAAATGATCCTTTACCTGCGGAACTCCCTGGGCACCCCGGCTGAATCGGGGTTTGTACCGTTGGGCTTGCCATCTTTTGATTCAGTGGCCGTGAAGGGTTATCAGTATGACCCGGTCCGGACAAAAAAATTACTGGCGGAAGCGGGTTTCCCGGGGGGGAAAGGAATGCCGCTTATTAAATTACTCACCATTGCCATTTATGCGGATATGGCCAATTTTATTGCCAAACAACTGGAAGAATCCGGGATACCGGTACAGGTGGAAGTGGTGCAGAAGTCGTTATTGCTGGATATGACCTCCAATTCGAGGGCCGCGTTTTTCCGTGGCAGTTGGATCGCGGATTACCCGGATGCCGAAAATTACCTGTCTGTCTTCTATTCAAAGAACCCGGCGCCGCCGAATTATACGCGGTACCAGAATCCCGCATTTGACGCTTTATTTGAAAAAGCGATTGCTGAAACAAATGATTCCATCCGCTATAAACTCTACCAGCAGGCAGATCAGCTCATGATCAATGATGCCCCTGTTGTACCGCTGTGGTACGATAAAGCCGTACGATTGGTGCAGCCGGGTGTTAAGAACTTCCGGGCCAATGCACTTAATTTGCTCGAACTCCGTACAACCCGCGTCCGGTAAGCGTTTGAACCTCAGCTAAGTGGTTACATATTCGTAAATTTACCAGGTAAATACTTGAATATTTTCTTCGTAAAACCTTGCATCTTTCAAAGAGGGCTATTACTTTTGATTCATCAGAGAACTACGAGAGACTATTGTAAAATGGTTTCGTAATTGTCACAAAGAACCGGTTTTCACGATGACCCGGTATCATCCGGAGCCTGTTCAGCACCTTATCCAATTTCCCCGGGAGACCAACCGATCTCAACCCTTTGTAAAACAAAAAACCTATTATGAAAACTCGTACCTGTGCGGTATGCATTACCGCCTGCTTTTTTGCCCTCGTCTTTTTTCCCAAAAAGGCAAGATCGCAACAACCTCCTCCGTTAAGTTTCACCACCTACACCCTTGATTCCGGTACAGCGAATACGATCGGTGCCGTCTATCGTTTCACCAATGTTGCCCTGGGAGTGGACGCCCTGGTGAAAATTACCGCCATGACATCCGGTATCACGTTAAAAAATATGGACCGGACGGCCGATGGATACCAGGAAGCATTTCAGCCGGAGTACCGGATTAATAGTTCCACCAACGCCTATATTGATTTCAGGATCACTTTTGTGATCGCAGGCACCAGTGTCCCCACGGTACGGCCGCTTATTGCGGCAACAGGACTTGATATTGACGGTAGTCCCGGCGAAGGCAGCAGCAGCCTGAAAGAATTCAATATGATCGATATGGGAGGCGGCAGCTATGAATACAATACTTACAACAGTCAGCTGATACTGTCTCAGGCAGGTACGGCTATCACCGGTGCCAATGCGACGGGTCAGTTGTTCGGTGCCCTGGTAGATACCACGGCGAAAGAAGTGATGTACACGGTAACGGCAACCAATGTAACGGCCATGACATACCGCGTTGGTTCTGACAACCAGAATGGGTCCACCAGTACCCGATATGCCAGCCTCTATTTTAAGAAATTTACTTACCAGCACTTCCCTTTGGCGATCTCCGGGCTGCTTTCCTTTAACGGGGTGGCGGTAAATAACAGGGTGAATTTGTCATGGGAACTGGCTGCAGACAAATACAGCAGGGTGATACTGGAAAAAAGCAACACGGCCGCTAATTTCAGCCCCGTATATGAAGAGATGACCGGCAGCCATACCAAATCAGGCTATACAGATGCGGATCTGCAGGGAAACCAGGTTTTCTACCGGTTAAAAGCGATCGGGATCAGTGGTAAAACGGAATACAGCAGCATCATATCCGTAAAGCTGAACAGCAGCACCGCTGAAATGAAAGTCAGTCCTTCCCTCATCCGATCAGGTACCACGGTCGGGATTGAAGTGAAAGAAAAAACGGATGCTGTACTACTGGTTTCGGATCTTTCCGGCCGTATCGTAAAGCAGCAAAAAATAAACCTGCAGGCCGGCTCCAACAACATAGCCCTTGGCGGGTTCGAAAATTACACGAAGGGAAATTATGTAGTGGCGGTCCGGACCGCGGGCCAGTTGTACACAAAAAAAGTGGTTGTTCAGTAAAAGCATAAGGGTTGATAGAAAAAGAAAGGGAGCCGGGTCAAATGCAGACCGGCTCCCTTTTTTAGCTGGATCTGAAAGATGCAGTGTTCATTAAAGAAGGCCATTCCTGTTTTTCTGAACGCCTGCTTCGGGACTCACTGATCTTTCTCCCGGAGTTTGTCCTTAAAGACCTTGCGGAATTTTTCCAGTTTCGGCTGGATCACGATCCGGCAATAGGGGTTGGAGTTCCCGTTTTGTTCGAAATACTGCTGATGATAGTCTTCAGCCGGGAAAAAATGGGTAAAGGCCGTGATTTCTGTAACGATGGGCCGGTCAAAAGCCCCGCTTTTATCCAGTTCGGCCTTGTATTTTTCGGCTTTCTGTCTTTGTTCTTCCGTGTGATAAAAAACTGCACTGCGGTACTGGGTGCCCACATCGGCTCCCTGGCGGTTCAGCGTGGTGGGGTCATGGGTTTGCCAGAATACTTCCAGTAATTCATCAAAACTGATTTTCGTGCTGTCATACGTGATCTGCAGGCATTCGGCATGACCGGTGGTCCCCGAACAAACTTCTTTGTACGTGGGGTTTTCAGTGTCTCCCCCGGAATAGCCCGAGACCGCGCTGATCACTCCTTTCAGTTCTTCAAAGATCGCTTCGGTGCACCAGAAGCACCCGTTGGCAAATGTGGCAACAGCCGTATTGGGCTGTACAGTGTTGATACTCGTCATATGATTCGTTTCTTTTTTTGGCTGGGTGGTCGCCGGTGTTTTTTGGGCGCAGGATACCAGGGTGGTTAACCCGGTTGCGAGTAAGGCCAGGATAGATTTCATTCCTTGCTGTTTTTGTTTCAGTGATTAAATGTCGGTAAATAATTCATTGTTTGCTTACCCGGTTTAGCTACCGGATGACTAACTTACGGGCCGAATGTAAAAACAGATGCTGTATGAAATTTGTTGTACTTCTTTTAACAATTGTCCTGTTTATTTCCTGTAAATCCACATCTGTGCCAGATGAAAAACTGCATACCTATGCGTTCCGGCTCAAACCCGGGGAAGACCTGAAAACCGGGATTGAAAAAGCCGTTAAAGAAAATAATATCGTGGCCGGTTGGGTGGCTGCCGGGGTGGGCAGTCTTACGGATTATACGATCCGTTTTGCCAACCAGCCGGGTGCCGTCGCCGGGAAAGGGCATTTTGAGATCGTCAGTTTAACAGGTACGGTAAGTGTCAATGGGTCGCACCTGCATCTCAGCATCAGCAACAGCAGCGGTACCACGCTGGGCGGCCACCTGATGCCTGGTTGCAAAATATATACTACGGCTGAAATCGTTCTTCTGTCCACCGGCAAGTACAGGTTTACCCGGGAGAAGGACGGCAGTACTCCCTGGGAGGAATTGCAGGTAAAAGTAAAATGAAGCAGTGCCCCGGTTTTTCTATCTAAAGACCGCACCGCAAACCGGAATTCCCCGAATCCGGGTAATGTTCCGGAAAAAGGCCCCGGACAGGAATGACCCATCCAAAAGTTGGGTTTAAAACCCGAAATTTGCCTCCTCGTAAACCAATGAAAGAACAGCGATGAGGTTATTCCCTGAATCGGCGCATATCCAGCTTGAGTTTAACAAGGTCAGGGACCTGCTGGCCCACTATTGCCAGACCGATCATGCCCGGACCCGGGCCCTGCAATTGCGGGTACATACCAAAAAGGAGATGATTGAAAGGGAACTCCGCCAAAGCCACGAATACAGGCAGTTAATTGCCAACAGCATTTATTTCCCCAATGACCAGGTGCTGAATCTCGCCAAAGAACTGAAACTATTATCGATACCCGGTGCCGTACTGACGGCTGATCAGCTGACGGGGATCCGCAGACTGGCTGAAAACACCGGGAAGATATTCCGCTGGTTTGATAATGAAAGAAGGGTTGCGTATGAAGGACTGGCTGCTGTGATCGCGGATACCTGGTATGAAAAAGGGATCGTGGAGATGATTGATGAAGTGCTGGATGAATACGGGCAGGTAAAGGATAATGCGTCCGAAGAACTGAAGGAGATCCGGATGGGCTTATTCCGGAAAAGGAATGAACTGAGAAAATTGTTTGAGAAGATTGTTGCCCGGCTGAACAAACTGGGTTACCTGGCCGAGATCGAAGAGAGTTTTATGAGCGGAAGAAGGGTGGTGGCCGTATATGCCGAACAGAAAAGAACCGTGAAAGGGATCCTTCACGGGGAAAGTGACAGCCGCAAAACGGCCTTCGTGGAACCAGAGGAAACAATTGAACTGAATAACCAGGTGCATGAACTGGAGAATGACGAACGGAAAGAGGTCTACCGCATCTTACGGGAACTCACCGCCAGGCTTTCGGCCTATGCCCCGCTCTTAACAGCCTATCACCGGGTACTCGGGGATTATGATTTTATCCGGGCAAAGGCAAAACTGGCCGGGGATATGAAGGGGGAATACCCCCTGGTCTCCGACAAAGCCGGTGTCCGCCTGGTGGAAGCCTGTCACCCCTTGCTGTACCTGTATAACCAGCGATTGAATAAACCAACGATCCCTGTTTCCATCACCCTGGAAGAATCCAATCGGATACTTGTGATCAGCGGCCCCAATGCCGGGGGGAAAACCGTAACGATGAAGACCATCGGGCTCCTGCAGCTGATGGTGCAAAGCGGCCTGCTGGTACCGGTACACCCTTCTTCCAGCTTCGGGATCTTCCGGCAGCTGATGATCCATATCGGGGACACCCAGAGTATCGAGTTTGAACTGAGTACCTACAGCAGTCACCTCCTGCATATGAAATATTTTATCGAGCAGGCAAACGGGCGCACACTTTTCTTTATTGATGAGCTGGGCAGCGGCAGTGATCCCAACCTGGGTGGCGCCTTTGCCGAAGTGATCCTGCAGGAACTGGTGCGAAAACATGCGATAGGCGTGGTGACCACTCATTACCTGAACCTGAAAGTAATGGCGGGAAAAACAGCCGGGGTTATTAACGGGGCGATGGCCTTTGATGAAAAGAACCTGCAACCCCTGTATAAGCTGGTCGTGGGCAAACCGGGGAGTTCCTACACCTTTTCCATTGCGGAACGTATTGGAATGGACAAACGGCTGATCAGCCGGGCCCGGGAACTGGTGGACGAAGACCAGTACCGCCTGGACAAATTGCTGAACCGGACCGAACAGGACCTGCAGTCTCTGCAGAAAAAAGAAAAGCAGCTCAATCTTGCCCTGAAGGAAAACGAGCGGATTAAAAAGGAGATGCAGCAGGTCATGGACCGGGAAAAACACCAGCAGCAGGTGGAGTTGTTAAAAGAACAAAACCGGGTATCTGAAGAGAAAATTGCCTACCTCAGGGACATGGAGCGAAAACTGAAACAGGTTCTGATCGAATGGCGCCGGGAGGAAAATAAGCAGAAAGTGGTGAAGCAGATGGAAGCCCTGCTCTTTAAAAAGGACGAAAAGAAAGTGGCCGGCAAAATGCAGAAAAAACTCGATGAGAAATTCAGCGAAGTAGGCGGGGAGATCAGGGTAGGGGATAAAGTGAAGATGAAAAGAAATCACCAGGTGGGGGAGGTAATGGAATTGAGAGGGAAAAGGGCGGTGGTGAAGATCGGCCAGCTGCCAATGCAGGTGGAGATCAGCGGCCTGGTGGTGGTAAAGGAAAAAGCAGGGGAGCCAAAATAAAAAAGCGAAGCCTTACGGGGCTTCGCGGGTATTTAATGAGCAGGTAAGTCAGCTGTGAATGTAACTGTGTAACTGGTTGATGGTTTCTTTCTGGGCCAGGATGGTTTCCTTCACCACATCACTCATCGAAATGATACCGGTCAGTTTTCCTTTCTCAAATACCGGCATATAACGGATGTTTTTTGCTGTCATCAGCTCCATGCAGTATTCAATACTGTCGTCGGGGCTGATTTGCGGGAGATCAGTGGACATGATTTCTTCCACACGTGTTTCATTTGAATTCTTACCCTTCAGGGCTATTTTACGGGAATAATCTCTTTCGGTCACAATACCGAGGTACTGATCTCCTTTCATAACTACCAAGGAACCGATGTTCTTATCGGCCATAATCTGCAGGGCCTCTATTACAGGCCTGTCCGGAGTAACCGTAACCGGCTGAAAATTTTTGCGGTTCAGAACAGAAGCAACTTTAGTCATGTGGCAGCAATTTCTGATGGAAAAGTTACAAAAGAAATGAATTGAGCCAAAATACATTTTTTGCGGAAATGCGGGATGAGAAAAAGCTGATTTAGGCCGGGAGCCGGTTCGTCCGGTAAATCTTTGTAACATTGTACAAAATGGCCGGCTTAGATGGATCAGAAACCCACCACGATAAAGGAAATTGCAAAACGGTTAAATGTGTCGGTGTCTACCGTATCCCGGGCCCTGCACAATCACTCCAGTATAGGGTTGCGGACCAAAATGCAGGTGAAGAAGCTGGCAGAGGAACTGCATTACGAACCCAACCAGGCCGCTATCTCATTCAAGCAGGGGAGGACCATGACCCTGGGTGTCATCCTTCCCCACCTGCAGGAGGAGTTTTTTTCAATGGCCATTAACGGAATCGAGGATGTGGCCATCCGCAATAATTATACAGTACTGATTGGCCAGTCGCACGATTTGGCCGACCGGGAAGCCCGGATCGTGGACACCATGCGCCGGCACCGCGTTGACGGGTTGGTGGTTTCCCTCTCCAAGAACACCCGGTCCTTTGATCATTTTACCCAGTTAGAGAAATACAATATCCCCGTGGTTTTTTTTGACCGGGTACCGGATACCGCCGGTGCGTATTGTGTTACCTGCAATTTGCAGCACAGTTCGGTGGAACTGGTGGACTGGCTCGTTGGCCAGGGACACCGGAAGATCGGGTTTATCAAAGGCCCCGAAGCCATCCTCCATTCCAAAGAGCGGCTGAATGGTTTCCAGCAGGGGCTGAAAAAACACGGCATAAAACCGGAATCAGCGTATGTGGTAGCTACCGACCTGAGCAGTGCCAGGACTGCCGATGCGATGCATAAACTGCTGGCCCTGAGAAACCGCCCTACCGCGGTTATTACTTTTAATGATTATGTGGCACTCGATGCAATGAAATATGCCCGGGATTTCGGACTGAAAATCAATAAGGATATCGCCTTTGTGAGTTATGCCAACCTGCCCCTGACCCGTTACCTGGACAATCCCCCGGCCGCTTCTGTCGAGCAGTTCCCTTACCAGCAGGCGGAGAAAGCCACGGAGATCCTGCTGCGACTGATAAGCAGGAAAGAGGGCGAGACCATTCCTCAGCGGGTGGTCATGGAAAGCAGGCTGGTCATTAACAAAAGCTAAAGGGTGCCCTTGACAGACTTTACTTTTCGCAGGTATGCTCATTCAACAGGGTTTAATTATCTTTGGCCGCTAAAATGTATAAAAGCTCAATTATGAAAAAACAGTTTATAGCAGTGATGGCAGTGGCCGGGTTCCTCGCATTTGAAGCAAACGGCCAGCAATTTGAAAAGGACCCCAATGTAATTCAGTCCGGCGGGGTCTATAAAAAAAGAGAGTTTAAAACAGAGATGCCCGCTGCCGATAAAGCCGATACCTGGGAGGTGAAAGGGATCAGCGGGGTTTCCTTTGCCGCCTCCAATACAGCGGATGGCAGCAACAACAGTTTCAAACATGCGCTGCGCATTACGGTGAACCTGGTTATGTCGGATATAAAAGCCGGGAATTACCAGCTGGTATTTTATTCCGAAGGAGAAAATATTCCCTATGCAGTTTCCCGCCAGGACGGGGCTGTTGCGATCTATTACCCGGTGGCCGTTTACAATGATATCCGGGAAAAACTGGAGCAGGCATTTGCCACCCGGAGAAAGGTACAGATCAAAGTAAGTGAGAAGACCACCGGTTACCGGGAAGGAGTACTGGTGTTTTAATAAGTTGTCCTGAATTTTGAAAGAGGCTGTTCCGGGTTGCGGGACAGCCTCTTTTCATTCGGGTACTATTGTCCGGGTTTTTCCGGGACGGAAGTAACAGGATCCTATAAGTTGTTCCGGTATTTTTTCCCGATCTTATGATCAAGGCTCCATTGACCGGCACCAAAAACCAGCAGGGTCAGCAGCATAATGATATAATACAGGGGAATCTCAAACCCGTTTTCCCCCGCTTCAAAGCCATTTGCCCAGTGCACGGTTTTAATGGCCACTCCCATCGTGATGATCAGGGGAATGGTAATGATCCGGGTACCCAGGCCAAAGGCGAGCATGATTACCCCGGCTGCTTCGGTACCGGCAGCGAGGTAAGCGCTGAGGGCGGGCGCCGGGATACCCATGGAGCCAAACCATTCAGCGATCGAACCGATATCGCTCCATTTCATTTTTGCCGGGGTAAAAAATCCAAAGGCCAGTACCAGTCTCATCAATAACAAGGGTATGTTTTCCAGGAAACCGGGTTTGTTTAGCAGGCGGCGGCAGGCCGCTGTTATTTTTTTCATATTCTTAGTTTTTAAATCCCGAAATAAGCTGATGCTGATATGCATTTTGCAGGAACAGGATGATATATTGTTGCTGTTCTTCATTGAGGGACAACTGGTATTCCTCCTCAAAACGGTTAAATAATTCAGGGAGGGACTGTGGCTTTTCAACCAGGTATCCGAGTATTCGCAGCAGGGCCGGTGAACAGTCTGTGAAAATCACCTCACCTTCCGCATCGCGATGGGCGGCCACATAATAGTTCCCTTTATCTGTCCCGGAGATCTGCCTTGCGTTTTTCAGGTGCACCGGAAAATCAAAAGCCAGGAACAGGTGCTCGGGGTTCAGGACCAGTTTGCTGAACAGCAGGTCCCCGTAAGGAGAACAGCCGGCCGGTTTGTCTTCCATCATAAACAGCTCCGTCTCTGTCCACTCAAACAGGAGCAGGTCCGGGAGAACGGGGTATTTTTCCAAAACAGGGTGATCATTTTCTGCCAGGTATTCATAAAATTCTTTTGGCATATACCATACCTGCGGCGACTGGCAGGAATGCTTCGAAAAGAATTCATTCACCAGGGCCTCCCATTCTTCCCGGGGCAAAAAATCAGCCGCCAGGGGATAGGCATTCCGCAACATATCTTCCACTACATTGTACACCAGTCGCCGGTACTCAAGGATGTTTTCCGGGTGAATGCCCGGAATGGCCGCCAGGTTCCCGGTACGGCAATAAGAAGCCAGGGATGACTGGTGCTGCTTTGTGGTATCAGTTAAAAGCATATTCTTTTTCTTTCCTGATTAATTTTTTAATACGGGTCAGCCGGTCCATCTCCGCCTGCAGTTCCCCGGATTCAGGGATATTGAAATCCCTTTCCAGCAAAACAGGCACATCCCGGTCCAGTTGCCGCAGGGTATGGGCAAACAATTCATACACCGGGTCAATGATCGCTTCCCCGTGCGTGTCAATAATAAGGGTGTCGGAAACTCTTTCGTGCCCTGCCATATGGATATACCGCACCCGTTCCAGCGGCAGCTGCTCAATGAATGCAGCCGCATCATAGTGGTGGTTAAACCCGTTTACATACACATTATTCACATCGAGCAGCAATTCACAATCAGCTTCCTCCAGAACCGAACGGATAAATTGTATTTCGCTTAATTCAGGAGCGACCGGTGTATAATAACTGACGATCTCTATAGCAATCTTCTGTTCCAGCAGGTCCTGCACGGTCCGGATCCGTTCCGACACATGTTTTACCGCATCCTGGGTAAAGGGAATGGGCAGCAGGTCATAGAGATGGGCATTATCACATTTGGCATAGCTGAGGTGCTCGGAGTATAAGACGGCCCCTGTTTCTTTCAAAAATGATTTAACCTTCCGCAGGAAATCAAAGTCAAGCTCGTCCGGGCTTCCAATGGACAGGGATAAACCATGTACAAAAAGAGGATAACGTTCCAGTACTTTTGCGAACTGTTTTTTCCAGTACCCGCCGATGCCCATCCAGTTTTCAGGCGCCACTTCAATAAAGTCGGGATTTAATACATTCCCGGCTAAGAATGTTTCAGCGAAATCCTTCCGGTATCCGATACCTACCATAGCTTAATTATTGAGGGTTAAAAAAAAGGGGCAGGCAACCAGTCGCCTGCCCGGGATCCTGTGAAATCAGTTTTTCTTTTTTGTGCCGCCGCATTTGCCTTCGCCGCACTTGGCGTCTTTTACCTTTTTAGCGGTGCTGTCCGTTTTTTTCTGCTCCCCGCATTTGCCATCCTGCCCTTTTTTGGCGGTACTGTCTGTTTTGCTCTTAGCCCCGCAGGCCAGTTCCAGTGTTCTGCTGTTATCTTTACGGTCCAGCAGGTTGCTTCTTACCTCGCTGCCGGTTCCCAGGTGCTGGTAATTAAATAAGCCGGCTGCGTTAGCCGCAAATCCGGTAACAGCTAATACGGCCCCGGTGATAACAGAAGCACCAATAATGTTTTTTCTCTTTTCCATTTTTTTTGGGTTTTAATTTTTATAATACACTTTACAGGGATATAGTTGCCGGGTTGGACAAATCCTGACAACCGGGGCATTATTTTTTTTGAAAAATTTCCGGAATTTTTGTTAAAGAGATGTTAGTGCCGGTCATTGGGAAATACCAATGCGGGACAGTGCCCTGCATATTCAAAAAACATTGCGACCGTGCGCTGTTAATTAATCAATGGCTGGAAAAGGAAGAGAAGAATGGACTGCGGGCATTAAAGGTCTGTCAGCCGGTCCAGGATTTTTTCTTTCAGGGCTTCATTATTCAATACCCCGGTTCCGGATGCAGTATCATCCGTCAGGTGCTTACGCAGCAGCCCGTCAATTTTTTTGCTTTGCTTTTCATAGGCCGTGCAGGCGTCGCACATGCTTTTGTGCAGGCGCAATTGCAACCCTTCTTTGAAGGTCAGCCGGGCGACCGCTTTTTTCTCGATCAGCCCGGTTGCCTTTTTGCAGGAAAGCATAAGCCAGTGAAACAGCTTTTTCATTTTCTTATTTTTTAAACCAATGGATTTCCAGGCATTTCCTCAGCTGCAGTTTAGCCCTGTGCAGGATCTGCCAGAAATTAGTAGGCGCAATCCCCAGCTCCTGACAGATATGCTCGCCTTTTTTCTCTTCCAGGTATTTTAAATGAATAGCGGCCTGCCAGTTACCCGGCAGGTTCCCGAGGCAGTTCTGCAATACTTTTGTAAAACCGGGGTCATCCAGTACATGCAGGGAATCTTCCTCCCAGGGCCCGGGACGCTGCTCTTTCCGCCATTCCCCGTTACGGTCGAAGTAAAAATCGCCATCCGGTTCCTCCGGGGAGGGGCCATTTAATGTGTTACTGAACGGGTTGCGGTATTTTTTCCGGAAATATTCTGCGATCTTATTGTTCAGGATGGCAAAAAGCCAGGTGCCTGGTTCGCTTTTGCCCTCAAATTTTTGAAGAGATTGAAACGCGGCTAAAAAGGTTTCCTGTACCAGGTCCTCGGCTATTTCCCGGCTCCCGGTTTTGTGGAAGGCCCAAGTGTAGAGCTTATCCGAATACAATTCCACCCAGCATTGGATGGTTGTTCCGGGTTCCGATATGTCCATGGCATCTTGCATTGGTCTTCCAGGGGCGCAAATTAAACTTAATTTCTGTATCCCGGTTGTAGGGCAGGGGAAGGTATTAGCGGATAAGTATTTCCCCGCTTGCAGGAAATAAATAGCTGCAATTGAAAAGAGATCCGGCCTCAGTCCCCGTAGCAGCTGTTGACTCAAGACACCATTAGCGGGTGGCGATGCGCATCCATTGCAAAGCAAGAAAATTATGGTTAATTCAAAAATCGTATGGGATTAAACCTTGTGATTTTTACTAACAAAGAGCCGGTAAGTTCTTTAAATGCGGCTGTTTACTAACCGGTTCCGGGAGCCAAAATGCGGTGTAACAGAATGATACTTACATCATTGTTATGATTGTCACCCGGGGTATATTTAAAAAACTACCTGAAAGTGGTATTTATTAAACTATAAAGAATAAGTACCTTGCTTTAGATTTTGGACAGGGTAATTATTTATTAACTGTACTGATGAGGATAGAGCTTTGCTTTAGTAGCTACAAAATTTCAATATGAAAAAAAAGCTTCCTCTGTTTCTTCTGCTCGCTTTTATAGCGAATATATGTTTAGCTCAGAATTATAGTGGTTTACAGAATAAAACGCTGACCCGGGTTGATGATATGGGTTCTTTTTTAGAATCGCAGATCGGCAATTTGTTTGGAAATAAACTTTCCGGTAAGATTGACAGCGTTATCGTTACCTGGGATGCTGAAAAAACATTAAAGGCCAGGATTTATTATACAGGGTACATAAACGGGCATTTCACTGTCTCAACAGTGAGCAGCACAAAACAAAAGCAGAATGAGGTGGTACCCGCAAAGATTCAACAATCCGCCTCGCCCTCTCCTTACGAATGCACCTTGCAACTGGCGGCCAGTGTTCCGAAAGGAACGAAACTGGAATCTTCTTTTTTGCGAATTGATGTGGGCAAAAAAGAAAACGGGGTGGGCAATGTGTCCGTATTTAACCTGAGTAAGAACTGGAAAAATGAACTCGACCCGCAAAATGTGGTTGTTACTGTCAATCTTACACCGGTCGGGAAGGCGGCTTCGTTAACGGAGGAGGTAAAGGATGTAATCCCTGCAAAGATCATCCAGTTTGATCCCAAAAGAGTTTATATAAAGCCGGCGGACACCCGGCGGATGGAAATGCTGAGAACCGGCGGTGGCAACCATATACCCGCTGTTGATTACAGACACCTCACCTTGCCGGATGATATTTCGGGCACCTGGATCAATACAGACGTAAATACCAGGGGGATTACCAAACTCATTGTTACAAATAATAACACGATCCAGGGTTTCGGGAAATGTTCACCGCAGGATTGTGACTGGGGAAACACCCCGTTAGCTGATTTGGGAAATAATAATTTCAGGGCCGTGTTTGAATGGAGTTTTGCCACGGCCACACTGGCGATTAATTATAACAGCGGCCAGTTAACAGTCAATGAAACGCATGTGAGAAAAGGAGGCGGCACACAGAATTTTACCTATACGTTTAAAAAGAATTTTACCCCCGTTTATATAGCGGCTAATGTTTATACCCTGAAACAAGTCGCTGCTTTACCTCCCGTGTCTTCAGGTGGTCAGCCGGTGAGTACGGTATCCGCAGGTCCGAATAAGGATGCGCAGTTTAGCCTGATTGATGCTTTTTCTGCGGATGTTGATTTCAAGCGGCCGCAGGATATTTCGAATATTAACCTGAACGCCTTTCTGGATAAGAACCCCAGGTCAGGGGTTGTCTATATTTTACCGGCCGACTACCACCTGAAATGGCAGCCAAAGGCGGAACCGGAAAAGGGATATGACTTCAGGATATTATATGGCAGCCAGACAGGGGCAACCACACCTGAAACCGGCTCTGATGCCCCGGTCCGGATGTCGGCAACCCTGACCGCTGATATCAGTACAAGGGAAATCAATTTTGTAAAGACTTTATTAAAGGCCTCGCTGCCTGATTTTACCAATGTGAAATTCCTGCCTTTACGGGAGAATCCCCAGTTCACATTCCAGAACACACTGGGGGCACAGTATAATATTCCGCAGAATAAAGTGAGCGTGGAGACCAGTACGGATCTCAGCAATGACATCCGGGTGGCCTGGCAAACGGATGCGGATACTAAGGAATTTATTCAGACGGCACTGACATCAAGAGAAGGAGTAGCCGCTTCGGTGATCCTGAAACCCGGAGACGAAGGCATACTGGATCAGCAAATACCGGCCGTGATCAACCTGGCGGATATTCGCACACTTGGAAAAATGAGTATTGAGCCCACTGCGTGGCGCGGAAGAAACTGGCGAAATGAAACGCCTTACCCGTTAAAACTGAATTACCTGCATGTTTTAAAAAAGGAAAATACCGGTAAGAACCCCATTATTTATTCCTGGTCGATGAACGGGATTACCGTTCCCTCCCAGGCGCAGGTGTCCTTTAACAGCAGTACGGTTCCCGGCTGGCTCGACAGGGCAGAATCAGTGGTAATGTGGATTGATTACAGTGTAATGGATTGCAGCGATTGCGACCGGAAAGTGATGGATGCCGTTACCGGCGGGGTATCGGGTACGAAATCACAGCAAATAAAATTTACGATCCCGCCGGCCGTATTTGATACCCTGCATGCTTCCTATTTCCTGGTGGCCGTCCGTAGTAAACAGGTGGATCCGAAAGGAGAGGAGCTGAAAGAGCTGGCGACGGTAAGGATTACCAGGGAGACCGGTGAAAATGCTGCCGGGCCTTTGTTTATTCCCGCCGGGGGTACAGTGGATTTTGAGTACAAAATAACGGTGGCTACAACGGACGGGGATTTCTATCCCGCAAACGATTGGATAAAAGGTGCTGATAAAGAGATATTACTTGGTAAAACGAAAATGAAAGAAATTTTCCGGGGGATTGTTCCGGGTATCAATTAATTTTTTTCAGTAGTAAAACATGGTTCCGGGTATTCATCATATTATCAGGTTGCTTTCCTGCGTTGGTGTTTTCTGTGCCAATGCGGAGGCTCAGCCCTCATTGGTTTCATCACAGGTCATACTGGATCAGAAAATATACCGGGATGTAAAACTGCCGGGACTCTACTATTATGTCCCTGCGGATTATAAGCTGATGACCGATACGGACGGGAAACCTTCCTTTACTTTAACAGAAATGCGCTACACCGGTACCCGGTCAACAGGTGATGCGGGTATTTCAAAGTTCAATAACCTGTTGCAGTTCCGTGTGGTGGCGGACCCTTCGCTGCAAAGGAAAATGACGGAGATCAGGACCCTGCTGAGGAATACAAACCCTGCCGCAGAATTAAGACCGTTGCCGGTCCGGCGATTCTCATCGCTGCTCACTTTTGCGGGCACTTCGGGTGAAGCTGCGGGGGACAGCCTGCATCTTATAAAAACAAGTTTTTCAGAAGCCACTGACGAGGCGGCGGCCGGCAATAACAGTTACTGGAACGACCGGATCATTAACCTGCGGCTGAATAACAATGATGCGCAACTGGTGGAATCTGCCATAAGGAATCATCAGTCGGTGATGAGTTTCTCCTATGCCATGTACACTGTTTTTTCGGAAAGGGGGCTGGACGATCTGACGGTTTCGGGTAACGGGGAGATCGCCAGGCAGGTGTATGATGTTTTTGCCAATGAGGTAAGAAACCAGAAGGACAGCGCGGTAAACCTGCTGATGGTCAAAGCCAATGCATTTGTGATTGCTCCGGATCCTGATAAATGGTCTTCGGTTATTCAGAAAGTGGATATTAATGAGAAAGTTCCGGCCAAGTACCCCCTGTTTGATGTGTATTGCTATGATTTCAATAATGAATTACGGCCTGACCTGTTTGCTAAAAAAATCGAAATAAAGGCCACCAGTGTAAACGGCTCAGATATTATTTCAGGATTTTCATTTAAAGGCAGCAAACCGGATATCTATGCTAAAAGCATACGTTTTATTTATGCGGTCCGGTTTGACAAACCCTTTTATTACCGGGTTACGGAGATCAATACGGATGGAGAACCCCGCGCAACCGGCTGGCTGGAAAAGAAAGAATGGAGTGAGGTGCTCGATATTACATCGCCGCCTGATAAAATAGTACCAAAGGCTGACACAGACAACCAATAGGTAATTCACCGACTAAAATGAAAAATATGATGTTAAGCGTTAAAAATCTTGCTCTGGCAGCACTTTTCCTGGTTAACCTGCCGGCCGTTGCCCAGGTTAAGTATGATGAAGGAAATGTTACCATCGGGGGACTTACCCTCCTGCAGGACCGTAGTAAGGAAACGGATTACTACTACTTGCCCCGCTATCCCCGCCTGGCCACCAAAGAGGACGGTACGCTTGAATTTCTCTGTATAAAATATGTTAGCGATAAAGTGGAAAACAGCGGCGGACTTTTCCATGCATTAATCGAATTTAAGATCCCCGATTCCTTACTGGCTGCGGTTACCAAAGAACTCCAGAAAATTACACCCGGTGCCAGGATCGCCGGCCCGGTGCCGCTGATGCAGCCGAAGAAAGACGATCCGGAAAATACCACCCCGAGTTTTGAGATCATATCAGGGGTGCTGAGTAATAAGGAAGGTAAAGATGCAATGACAAGATCCGTGGTTACATCGGGCTTTGCACCGCTTACACCGGGGTCGAAAGCCGCCGTGGCCTCCTTATTAAATCCGCAGGGGGCTACTTTATTATGGAATTCGTTTACCGGCCCGACATCGGATGTGTCGGTATCTGTCCATGGGTATTACGAAGCCTCCGTGAGAGCGTATAATGCGGTTGTGACAGCTGAAATGAGTGTGGTGTATTCTCATTTCAGCCAGATCTTTAATAACCAGGAAGGTTACAATAAGAACCAGATCCGGCAGGTGACCGATGAAATGATAAAATCCGGCGGGATAAAAGTGGATGTGTTTGACCGGTCAGCCGGGTTGGGTGTTAAGACCGGCGATATGGATGGGATACTGAGTGTGGTAACGAATAAGCTTACTGAAATCATGTTTGATACAAAAACCGGATGGTCCAAAGAACCTGAGCGGGTGGATGCCAGCCTGGGCTTTGTTGACCAGGGTAAACAGGAAAAGACAGGCGTGGTGAATGATATTGCTGAAGGACTTTCTGATGTGATGGGTTCCTTACCCATCCTGGGATGGTTTTCGCCGCAAAGAAAAAAGAACCTCAATCCTGAATACCGGACCGATAACCAGTATATCATGAAAGATGTGAAAGATATCCGGACCAATAAGTTTTACCTCAACCTGAGTAAATCCACCACGATCAAGGTTCCCTTTCACACGGCGGGAAACCTGGGCGGATTGTATACGCAGTTAGGGGCGGACTCAAATTATTTCCGCATCGTAAATATGGACGACCCGGCTTTTCAGCGCAGAAGTATAAATTTCCAGGTGGATGGTGAATTTGTGGATGCCTTTGACGATATCGTAAATTTCGTGACTGTTAATTTCAGGAAAAAATATGGCAATGGCCAGGATGATGTAACAGCACAGCTCATTATTAACGGGAACGACCTGAAGAAGGGAATCAATCTTAAAGAGATTTCTTATCCCCGTCTTGGTTTGCAAAGCGCTGACTGGCTGAATTATGAGTACCAGTTACTCTGGAGTTTTAAAGGAAATTCGAAAGTGGTGCGATACCCCGCTGACGCAAAAAACTGGATCAGCAGCGCTGACCCCGCCGTCTCACTGATCCCGCCGCTTGTAAAAGAATATGTGGAAGTCGATGCGGACCGCCAGCAATTCATGACGGATAGTGTTTCCTCCGTTGATGTCAGTTTTGCCAGCATCCAGGGCGGGGAGAAAAAAGCAGTACGGCATTTCGTTTTGAGAGCAACGGATCAGAATTCGACTACGAAGGTCTCGGTATATCACGATAAGGATGCGCCGGTAGTATACCAGACTGTCTGGTACAGTAAGACAAAAGGGAAAGCTGCTGCAGGATTAAACCACCTTACTTCAAATTATTTGTTTTTAGCAACCCCTTCACCCGACCAGTTTAAAAAGCCATGATCAACTTTAAGAAAAATATACCCGGCAGGCTGACTGCCCTTTTAACCCCGTTGTGGCTGGTCTTCGCGGTATCGCTGTCATTCAATGCAGCGGCCCAGCAAATTGCTATTGACCGGGGGGTAAGGGTGGAAGGGCTTTGGTGTTTCCCCCTGGTTACCGATCCGCTCCAGTATTTGTATCTGCCAGACCAGGCCTCACTGGCAATAAATGAAAGGAAACAACCCCAGTTTTCGTTTATACGGTATGTAAATAATATTGACAATACGGCATCACCGGATAAATCCATCTCGCAGGCAGGCGGTGGCGGGGTGCTCCATTTCCTGGTTACCTATGACACAGATGAAAAAAAAGTTAAAAGAGCGGAACAGGCCTTGCGGGAACTGTTAAACGGGAATGACAGTGTAAAACTCCGGGGCCCCGTTGTTTTTAAAGAAGGAAGGTTTGCATTGGTGTCTTCCATCCTGAACCCCGACAATGGAAAGAACGAGCGAAACCTGCTGGCCATAGGGGCAGCGCCGGTTTTACAGGGCAGCAGGATAGCCTTGTCTTTTGAAATGGACCCGCAGCATTCAAAGTTATTGCTGGAAAGTTTTAAGATGAACACCCCGGATGTTTCTCTTGTTTTTGACCTTGCTTTTTCAGGGCTGACCGATGCGTATAATGCTAAGCTCACCGTTGATTGGGCGGAGGTACAGAAGAATGAAAAAATTTCCGGTGGGGCAAGTGTTTATTTCGTAAGTGCGGAAATTGAGAAAGTCTACGAGGAACTGCGAAAGACAAATGCGATAAAACTGGAAATGGCAGGGGACGATTCCCGAATGGATGCATTGGTGACAACTGCTTACAACAAGATCACCGATATGCTGTTCCGGCGGGTTGAACCCGAACAATTACCTGCCGGCCAGCAGGGCGGTCTTGGAGGTTTGTTAAATGGACTTTTCGGTAATAGCGGCGGGGGCTCTATGTCAAGCGGGAAAACAGTTGGCTTTGGCGCTCATTTTGGTTATAAATTAAAAGATGTCAAAACAAGCGGCACGAGTACACTTAGTTTCAACAGCCGCATTTCCAGTGACCGCCATCATTATATCACTTTTAATATCGGGGATTTTTATAAAAAGTACGGGCAGAGCCAGGAGTATTTTAAAACGGTGTCGCTGACCGATCCCGATTTTGAGCAGCGGGATATTTATATCGGGGTGGACGGGGCCCTGTTGCCTGAGTTTGATAAAATGATCAACAGCATAACGGTGACAATGAAAAAGGATCACGGGAATGGAAGCACTACGTTAAAGGAAGTCAATATTGTAAAATCCACTATTACCGAAAACAGGCAGCTTACCATGAATTACGGATCGGTAAGTGATACGGACCGGCTGGCCTGGCTGAATTACGATTTCAAAGCGCTGTATAATTTCAAAGGCGGCAAAACATATCAAACGGACTGGATCCGGCAAAATGCTTCCATGATCAATCTGTATGTCCCCTATGAAAGAAGGGTGGTGAAGATTGACGGCGATGCAGGGTTGCTCAAATCAAAAAACGTAAGGGCTGTTACCATCCGGATCGAATATTCTTTTTTCGGGGAAAACCGGAGTATGGAGACCACAATAAAGCCGGAGGATGACTTTTCCCAAAAGCAATTTGATATAACGCTGCCCTCGGGTCAGTACGCGTATAAATATACCCTGCGCTGGAGAATGAAAGACGGCACGGAGAAAACGGCAACAGGGGATAATGATACGGAACTTTTATTTATTGATACAATGCCCGGACAATGAAAAGGTTTGTCACCATATTGATGGGGGGATTAATGGTTTCTCAACCTTGTTTTGCAAAAGGGGACAATGTATATGTTGTTTATTACGCAACCTTTAAAGGCAAGACCGGTCATGCAGGCATTGCGCTGGATAAATACAAGGTCGTGTACCGGGACGTGCAGGAACCGGGAGGGATAAGACAGGTGGCCGATACCGTTGCTACCGGTGAACTGGTCTATTACGACCTCTGGCCCGACGATGATTTTTTTAATGTGCGGAACACCGGCAAAAATATCCCGGCCCTGTATTATAAACTGCCCGTATCGGCATCGGAAGAAATCACGCTGAATAGTTTAGTTGATAAAGGTATCCCGCACAGGGAACATTATCCCAGCGACGGGCTGCTGAGGATCAGCACCAGCTGGCAGCAGGATCAGCAACTGACCCGGTTGCTGGACAGTATGGTTGTTGCCAACCGCCCTTTTAATGCGCGATTGTTTAATTGTACTGACTTTGTACGGATAGCCATCGAGCGATTACTGAATGTTGAGCTTAGGAGTAAGGAATTTATACTGGCGGGGTGGAGTACCACGCCCAATAAGTTTTACCGGGCTCTCCGGAAATTAAAAGAAGTGGAAGTGATTAAAAACGCGGACGACAAAGCTTCCTGTTCTTTTATCCGGCACCGGGTCCTGTACAAGTTTTTTCACCGGTCTTAACTATAAATTTTATCACATAAAATCAAAACCATGAATATTGTCCTTCAACAATTGTGGGGATCGAAAGCGGGATCAGTCATTACCTGTTTACTGGTACTATTGTTCCTCTCGCCGTTAGCAGCGGTCTCCCAGCAAAACCTCGATTTTAATTCCAAGTTAGTGATCACACTGAATGATGGTACGGCCATCACTCTTTACGCGCAGACCGATGGAGCAGGACCCGGCGCAAGGGGAGGGAAAAATTATTATTATGTGCCCACGCAGGCGATGCTTTCAAAAAACCCGGTGACACAGGTTCCCGAGTTTTTATTCCTGAAGTATGTTACGGAGGAACGGGAAGACCAGGGCGGTGTAAGCGGCGCCTTAATGCATTTCCTGATGCAGTTAGGTTATACAAAGGACCAGCTGGATGAACTCCAGGGCAAACTCGCGGCAAAAATGGAAGGAGCGCTGGTGAAGGGGCCGGTTGACCTGTTTGCCGCGGAAGATGCCAATTCATTCCGTATTACTTCCGGTGTTGTAAACAGGGAGGGGGGCATGGTGAAAAGCCTGGTCACATCAGGTAAGGCCCCCTTGCAGGAAGGGGCAAAAGTAGCGGTTGCGACCAACCTGAACAAGTTCGGTGCCCAGTTACTGGCAAAGACATTTGATAAGGACCTTGCCATTACCGACCTCAGTTGTGATTTCTTTTATAAATATTATGTGAAGGTGAACGGACTGAAGGCAAAGATCATTGTGGATTATGAAAAGATGTCGCAGGTGATCAAGCACGATAAAGTCACCGCGGAATACAGGAGAGTGGAAACAAAGGATGCCGTGCAGGAAAGCCAGTCCTGGAATGAACTGCACAATGTTTATGATAAAATGGTGGAAAATAATGCGATCATTATCCAGATTGACCAGGGTATCCCGAATGCCACTACGGAAAAACTGACCGAACTTTTCTTCCAGCTGTTCATGGACAAATTTGCCAAGCCTGCTGATGACCGCCCGCAGGCAGCACCACCGACAGAAAAAGAAAAGGAATACCTGCCCGGTAAGAAGGATGCTTACGGGTATTACCTGGATGTAAAAAGGATTGAAAACAGCGTCCGGAAAAAGAGAGAGGTCATTATGATGAATTACAATTATATGCTGGGGATGCCGGTGGCTTTTTCACAGAACCTGAAAACATGGTATAATTCCGTCAGGGATAATAAAAATTGTATCGCCAGCGTAAACCTGAATGATCCTTTCTTTAAACACCTCGATATACGCTTTGTGCTCGACCTGGAAGCCAAAGAAATGTTTGACCAGGAGGTGAATTATGTAACAGTCAATGTGCGCAAGAAACGGAATTCAGGGAATGATTTTATGGATCGGGTTACTATCGATAAAAAATTTGTGACAGAGAAAGGGATTACTGCGGCAATGACCTATGCGGCAGGCGAGGATAATAACCCGGATATGTATCAATACAAGGTGCAATGGAGTTTAAGAGGCGGAAATGTGTTCCCGCCCGATCCCGGCTGGGAAAAAGGTCAGATGGAGGCGGTGACATTAAAGCCACCGGTGGTCCCGAGAACCATTGAATTTGAAGTGGACCTGGATAAACTCAAAGCCGCCAATATCAGCAGGGCGACACTGCAGGTCCGGTACAAAAAATATGGCGAAGAAATAGAGGAGAATATCAATGTTTCCCCCGCAAAGGCGGAATCGCTGGTGAGTAAGATGCTTTTTATGGACAGGGATACAAGGGGGTATGTATACCGCCTGGTTTTTAATCATACCACGGAAGGTAAACTGGCCCTGCCCTGGAGTGCAAAGATTAATGATAATTATGTTTACGCGGTTATACCCGACGGGCTTACTGATAAGACCTCCGATGTTTTTATGAAAGCTATCGATGCGGCCAGGGCGATAACAACACCCGGTCCCGGGGGAAAGGTTACTGTTGATAAAGTGCTGGACAGCTTTAAGGAAGTATTAGGGGTCATCAATAATTAATGACAACGATCAATCCCTTTATTCAATCAAAATGAAAATATGAAAAAAATATTCTTTTTTATGATGCTGGCAATGGGAGCAGCCTTGTCGTCCTTTGCGCAGCCCATTAATTTGGACCACCCGGTAAAAGCAGGCGAGCTAACCTGTTTCCCCGATATCGGGAATGAGAATCAGTATTATTATATATCGGATAAACCGCACCTGGCGAGGGGCACTGACGGGAAGCCGCAATTTTCATTCCTGCGTTATGCAGAAAATAAACTGTCCGGTGCTGATCAGCCCGGTACGGAAGCCGAGGGCGGTGGTATTGTACATGCGGTAGTGAGCCTCGAAGTAACGCAGGACCAGATACGGGAAGCGCAACGGGAATTGCAGCGGCTAAAACCCAATGCACAGCTGCTGGGACCAGTGGTATATAAGTCCGGGAAGTTTGGGATCGTATCTTCCTTTAAAGATCCGCAGGGTGGACTAAGCAAGCAGGTGGTCGGTTTGGGTAATGCGCCTGTGCTGGATGGACAAAAAGCAGCTGTATCGATCCAGCTGACCAAACAGGGCGCCAAGATATTATGGGAAACCTTCAACACCGTTGCGCCGGATATCAGTTTCACCTTTGAAATGGAAGTAGCGGGCTACCGCTCACCGAAGAAAGCGGTAATTGAAGCTAATTTTGACCAGATATATGACCACAAGGCGTTTAATGTGGGGCTGGCCACTACTTTCCTGGCGGCAGAAATCAAGGGAACTTTTGATGACCTGGTAAGAAGTGGTGCCATAAAGGTGACACAGATCGGGGAGGATGAAAAGATGGAAGCCATGATTGCAACGGCCTATAATAAGATTTCAGATATGATGTTTGCCCCGATGAACGGGACCGGTAATCTTGGCCTGAATGAGTTAGGGGGAATTACTGGCGGGAACAGCACCAGTGTATTGGACAGGGCTACGACGATGTTAAGGGACAGCAGGGCCGAGGCAAGAGCTGTTAACCTGGAAAATGACCGGCGAAGAGCCGCAGAAGATGAAAGACAGCGCAACCTGGCACCAAGAGACACGAGCAGGGGCCGGGGAGCCATTCCTGACAGCCGGGTTGCCGGATCAGCTACCCCCGAAGACCGGCCTTCCGTGGGAGCAAGGAGCGCGGGCGTAACCCCGCCTTCGGGCAGCACCCGCGGTGCCAATAGCGCAAATACAGGTGCAAATATCCAGGATGTTTCGATGCCGACTTTTGCTGTCGTGGCGACTTTTGAGATGAAACGTATTCACCAGCAGGGGATTTTCCGGATTGATTTGAATAAATCCACTGCGGATAATATCTCCATGCGCTTTGATGAGAATATCGGTGACCTGACCGGTTTCCGGAATGATAATACCGTATTCCGCCAGGTAAACCTGGATGACCCGCTGTACATTCAAAGGGAATTAACCGCATTTATTGATGGAATGAATGCCCAGGATTTTGGCCAGTATATCAACTTTGTCAATCTCCGCTTAAAAAAGACCCACCAGGGCGGGGATATTACCCACCAGGAAATAAGAATTGACCGGAACAATTTCAATAAGGAAGGCAACAATTTTAGAATGGTGTATGGCTGGAAGCAGGATAACGACCGCAAGAAATGGATGGATTACGAGTACGAGGCCGAATGGAGTTTCTTTGGTGGGAAAACAGTAAAAGTGCCGTTGCAGAAATCAACGAGCGGCGCCATCGATCTTACCCCGCCATATCAGCGCAGAAGCGTGGAGTTCCAGGCAGACCAGGCGGCACTTACGAATGCAGGGGTAAGACTGGTAACCGTAAAGGTATTTTATAAACTGGGAGATGCGGAACAGCAAAAACAGGTCACGTTAAATCCTGCCAAAGGGCAGTTGTCGGAGAAGGCTGAATTTATGCTCCCGGGTGACAGTTATGATTATGAGTACGAAGTAACCTGGCGCATGAGTAATAACCAGACCAAAAGCTCAGGGCGGGTAAAGAGCAATGAAGCGATCGTTTTTGTGGACCAGATCACTAATTAAAAACCTTAACTCTCCAACAATGAGAAAGCAATTAATAAAGATATTCGCGGGATGCCCGTTGGCAATCGTTCTGCTCTCCGGGTTGTCCTTCAGCGTATCGGCCCAAACAGTGGCATTTTATTTTGTGGCGCCCCGCGCAACCATTGCGGCCGGTTTTTCGGCTACCATGGATTCCCTGTATTGCCCGATTGGCTATGCAAGAACAGAGATTACGGCGGCAAATGCAGCCGCCTTCAGAAGCCAGGCACCGCCTAAAATACTGTATGTATATAACCAGCTGCAGGCGGGCACGACCTTACGGAATAATGTAAACCTCGTGCTGCGGAATTCCGCGGGCAGTGTGGTCCGGGTTGAATACTGGCTGGCCGATGACAGAACGGGTCTTTCCTCGTCACCCGCAGATACCAACCAGATTTTTATGAAGTATACAGACCATGGCAGAAAATATGTCTGGCCGGCGGCTAATAATGGTCCTTACCCGGATGGACGGAGATTCGATGGCTGGGTCATGTTCGGGGAACACCAGCTTGAAACGGATCAGTCACACAGAACCGGCGGTATGCGTGCGGTGGATGAAGTGGTATTGCATGAAACCTCACACACACAGTTCACCGGACCCTGGTCGAAATGGGGAGCTGTCAGCGGCAATGCCATCACGTACGGTGCCGATGGAATGCATTACTTCAGCATTTCCGAATTATTGGGAGACCAGGAAGGCGCCTTAAATGAAGGCCTGGCCACTTTTTACGGATTTATAATGAACGACAGCGCCCTTCAGAAATTAATGACCGAATTTACCAGCACGGGGTACAGGTATTTTGTGGAAGGCCGGTCTGTACTGGCAGGTTCAAGAGAATTATATACGGTTGCAGCCAGGAGACGGACAACGCTGACGGATGCTGAAGGCCATGCCCAGCAATATGAAGGGGGTGGGGATATTACCATTTTTGCGTACAAATGGACTGATGTTCCCGGCTTTTACCTGCTCTTTGCGGAGAGCACCTCAACTGCCTTCTTCTCCATTTTCAGGAACCAGAGTTACCAGAATAAGGACACGGCTTTGTCGATGATACGGTACACGTCTACCGCCATGTCGCCGGAACGGAGGAAACGGTTTTTGAGCTACGCCTGTAACAGGATCGCCTTAAAGATGGAAGAATATAATAACAGTGCGGCAGGAAGAGCCGATGCCAGCCGTATTTCCAGTTTATTCCCGTTTGCCGTATTGGATTTAGTGACCCATTTTGGTATGACGGATGCCGAATTCCAGGCGGATTACAGGAGGAACTATGCCGACAGGGACCCGAGGGCCTTTGCTGAATATTTCACAAGGAGAGCGGCTATCAGGGCCCTGGTGCAGGCGGATATCAATGCAGATCCAATCCGGTTTGACCAGGCTTTGCAGAGTATTATTAATTATTGTAAGCAGCCTGCGAATATTCTTTAGATTTTGACCATTCCATCGCATTTTTAAAGGAATATGTTTTTTCGCGGGACGATCGGAAATGAGTATGTATGGATCAGTTAGTGAAATTACCGGGATGAATCCCGTGGACGATTTAAAGGAAGGCCCTGGTATAAATTGCCAGGGCCTTCTGTTTTAAAGTAACCATTATTATTTGCACGGCAAAAACGGGGACCTTTCAATTTTAAGGAAGACATAATTACGCTTTGCGGGGCCTTATTTATTGCCCGCAAAGGCTGCGAAGAGTGGGGAACTGTCTATCGTTATCACGGAGAAGATATCTGTTAAAATCGCGATTACCGGTGCTGAATGCGCTCTGACAGGTTTATTTGGCCAGTTTTGGCAAGTACGCCGCTACATGTTTCAAAAAAAATTGCCCCCCGGGGCAATCGTGATTTGGGTTGCGGAGAGAGAGGGATTCGAACCCCCGGACCTGTTACAGTCAACGGTTTTCAAGACCGCCGCATTAGACCGCTCTGCCATCTCTCCGGGTGCAAAATAAATGGCTGGGGCTTTATCTTCCAAAAAATTATCGGTATTCAAGTAATTTTGTTTCAAATCATTATCGGGTGAAGCAACTCAGGGCGCTGAATAAATATTTCTGGAAATACCGGCTTCGCCTCGGCGGGGGTATTTTATTTGTCTTTTTGTCCAACTATTTCAACGTCTTGTCACCCCAGGTAACCGGCTTTGTGATTGATTTTGTACAGCGCTCCCTCCGGTTGCCGGGCTACAAGGCACCGGATAAACAACCCGATTATGACGTCCTGGTGGATAAATTCATTGCTACAGTGGACCGGTCGGACTATTCCATCGGCAAAGTGGTGGCCCTCTGCGGCATCACCATCCTGCTCCTCGCGCTGCTGAGGGGATTTTTTCTCTTCCTGATGAGGCAGACGATTATTGTTATGAGCCGGTATATTGAATATGAGCAGAAAAATGAAGTATTCAGCCATTACCAGAAACTGGATATGGCCTTTTATAAAACACAAAGCACCGGTGACCTGATGAACAGGATCGCGGAAGACGTTAGCCGGGTCAGGATGTTTACCGGCCCCGCTATCATGTACCTGGCCAACCTGGTCTCGGTTATTTCCCTGAGTGTCTTCTTTATGCTGAAAAGGGATCACGAACTGACCCTCTATGTCCTGGCCCCCCTGCCCATACTGGCCGTGACGATCTACCTTATTAATAATACGATTCACCGTAAAAGTGAAAAAATACAGCAATCCCTCTCCACGCTTACCACCAATGCGCAGGAAACGTACTCCGGTATCCGGGTGATCAAATCCTTTGTCCAGGAAAAAGCCATGCTGGGGTTCTTTACCCGCAATGCAGAAGAGTTTAAAAAGAATGTGCTCGGGCTGGTAAAAGTAGAGGCGGTGTATTTTCCCTCGATAACCCTGCTGATCGGGCTGAGTACCCTGCTGACCATTATGATCGGGGGACTTTACTATATCCGGGGCGGGCACGGGGTGGGGATCAATACCATTGTGGAGTTTGTGATGTACATTAATATGCTCACGTTCCCGGTGAGCGCTATCGGGCTTACGGCCAGCATGATCCAGCGGGCCTCGGCTTCCCAGAAAAGGATCAACGAATTCCTGGATACTGAATCCCTGGTTCAAAGCCAACCCGGTGCGGTAGTGCAGCAGTTGGGAGGGCAGATTCGTTTTGATGGGGTAAACTTTATTTATCCAAATACCGGCATCCATGCCATACGGGATTTTAACCTGGAGATCCGGCCCGGTGAAAAGCTGGCTATTGTGGGCCGCACGGGCAGCGGGAAAACCACCCTGGCCCAGCTGCTTTTGCGGATGATGGATGTGAGCAGCGGAAATATTAAAATGGACGGGGTCGATATACGCCGGCTCGACCTGAAAAGCCTTCGGGAACAGATCAGTTATGTTCCACAGGATGTATTCCTGTTCAGTGAAACCGTGGAGAATAATATTGGTTTTGGGATGAAAGAATTTTCCCGTGATAAAGTAGTGGAAGCAGCCCGGAGAGCCAGTGTGGATAAGGAAATTGCCGGTTTTTCAGCACAATATGATACGATGATCGGGGAGAGGGGGGTGACATTAAGCGGGGGGCAGAAGCAGCGGATCTCCATTGCCAGGGCATTACTCAGGGAACCGGAGATCGTAGTGTTTGATGACTGCCTGAGCGCGGTGGATGCCAGTACCGAAAAATCCATAATCAGCGGGCTAAATGAATACCTGCAGGATAAAACGGCCATCATTATCACCCACCGGATTTTCTCCCTGTTTAATTTTGACCGGGTACTGGTACTGGAAGACGGGAAAATCGTAGAATCCGGGACGCACGAACAGCTTTTAGCAGCCAACGGGTATTATGCTTCTTTATACCTGAAACAGCAGCAGGACAGTCAAAACAAGCCAGGAAAGAGTTGAATGGCGGTCCGGTAAACGCTGCCGGCGGGAGGAAAGCCCAAACAAAGTTTTCAGCCGGTTTGGCCGTTTCGAAAACATCTCTATATTTGTAGCGGCCAAAAATCAAAGTAATTCATTAACTGCTAAAAACTTATACAGTGGCGTACGAGAACAATGACAAGAAAATGGAGAGCATCTACAGCAAACGGATTCGTGCTGGTAAAAGAAGGACTTATTTTTTTGATGTAAGAGCGACCCGCGGAAATGATTATTATCTCACCATTACGGAAAGCCGTAAGCGGTTTGATGATAACGGGTATGACCGTCACAAGGTATTCCTGTATAAGGAAGACTTCAATAAGTTTATCAAAGC
>JBBIGW010000009.1:0-43024 GCA_037447355.1 Bacteroidia bacterium
GGCCAGTTCAAATCCCTTGAAATCACTGGCTCCGCTGGCCCCTACAAAAAGTCGGGTAGCCGTGCCGGTTATATTCATATCGCTGGCGCCGCTGAGTTCCACCTGCAATTTCCCGATTTCCATCTTGCCGTGCAGGTCACTGGCGCCGGACTGTACCACTTTGAGCAGATCCGCTTTCAGTGTACCGGTGATAAATACATCACAGGCTCCGCTTATATTCAGCTGGTCAATCTGCCGGAATGAAATATAGGCCCGCAGTTTCCTGTCCCCGCTGTTCCATTTCCAGTCCTTGTTGATCCCGATATACAAAATACCCTCCTTTACTTCAACGGTGATCATATCACGGTCCCTTGTCTTTGCCGCACTTACCGCCACGGCTTCTTCATTGCTCTGGTTCAGGTACACATTGAAGGCACTGGATACATGGATCCCATGAAATCCTTTCGCCTCCCGGACCTCCGCATTCGGATCATTGATCTGTGCCCGGAGCCCCAGGCTTACAAACATGACAGCTAAAAGCAGTGATAACTTTTTCATATAGTTTTATTTCAGTTTTCTGCTCAGATTTTTGTAACAGAACCACCGGTATTGGTTTTGATTTCCCGGATGGAGGCAGCGCCTTTATACCGGACGACCCCGCCGGTATTTGCTTTGACCACCAGTTCTTTCTCCGCAGATACCGATACGATCGCACCGGTACTCACCGTAATGGTACAGCTGCCGGCATTCATATCTTCTCCTTTAAATTTGCTCCCGGTATCCCCGTCAATATCCAGTTTTTCCGTTTTACCGGATAAGGTAATTTTGGACCCGGTGTTCTGGTTTACTTTCAGTGCTTTGATATCCACTTCCCCGTTTACCTGGCCGCCGGTATTTGCTTTCAGGTCAAGGGTCACCGTCCTTAACACACCCTGTATTTTTACTTCCGCACCGGTATTCACATCCAATTGGTCAAGCGTCTTGTACGATACATAGGCTTTCAGGTTCTTGCTTTCCTTTCTTTTGTTGATGGCGCCCAGTTTGGAATCGTAATGAATTTTCAGGATACCATTCTCCACTTTGGTAATGATCCGGTCCCGGTATTCTTCAGTGGACGCACTTACCGCCACTTCTTCATTGCTTCCTGCAGTCAGGTACAGTTCAATACCCGTGGCCACATCAATACCATGAAATCCGCTCACCTCCCTTTTAACTGCATTGGGATCATTGATGGTTTGCTGGGCTCCCAGGCTGGCAGCAATACCTGCAAGGAGCAAAACAGATAAGAATAACTTCTTCATAATAGATGGTTTAGAAGTAGTACGAAAAGCGGCGTAGAAATGTTACAGGCCGGTAAAAAAATAATTCTGTATTTTTGCGGCTGTCAGCGCCTTTAACAAAACGGCCTGAGTTTCAATGCCTGTCCGCCGGCCGCTTTGCCGCGGGGTGAGCAGGCTGGTTTCCCGGGGTGTTCCCGACAAAGGTCGGGATCTGAGATCATACCCGTAGAACCTGGTCAGGGTAATGCCTGCGAAGGGAAGGAGTTTCAGTTGGTCCTTTCTCCACAGCGTTTCCCTCTTATTTTTTAACGTTTAACTGTAAAAAAATGAAGAGGATTATTTTATCCGGCTGCCTGGTATTGGCAGCTATGTACAGTCCTGCACAGCAAAAAGAAGTAACGAAAGACAGTTTCTACCTGTTATCACCGGTGGAAGTAAGGGCGGTAAGAGCCGGTGAAAACGCCCCTTTCACCAAAACCAATTTGTCCAAAAAGGAAATCACCGGCTCCAACCTGGGACAGGATATCCCTTACCTGCTGAACCAGATCCCCTCAGTGGTGGTCAATTCCGACGCGGGGAATGCTATCGGGTACACTGGTATCCGGATCCGTGGTACCGATGCCACCCGGATCAATATGACCCTGAACGGGATCCCCTACAATGATGCGGAAAGCCAGGGCCTTTTCTTCGTAAACCTGCCGGATTTCAGTTCCTCTGCGGGCAGTATCCAGGTGCAGCGGGGCGTGGGTACTTCTTCCAATGGCGCAGGCGCCTTCGGGGCCAGTATGAATTTCAGTACCAATGAAGTCAATAAAGAAAGTTATGTGGAACTGAACAACAGTGCCGGCTCTTTTCATTCCTTTAAAAACACATTGAAATACGGCAGCGGACTCGTCAATGGGTTTACAACCGATATCCGTCTCTCCCGCATCAGCAGCGATGGCTTTATTGACCGGGCAACATCTGCTCTCCGGTCCTTTTTTATCTCTACTGCCCGGATCGGCAGAAATTATTCACTCCGGTTCAACGCCTTTTCCGGTAAAGAAAAGACCTACCAGGCCTGGTATGGTATTTCTGAATCCGATCTACGGGCCGGCAATCGTACCGTAAACTATGCCGGCACCGAAAAACCAGGTGACCCCTACTCCAACGAAACAGATAATTATACCCAGACACATTACCAGTTATTCTTCAACCAGCTGGCGGGGAAAAAAATCAGTTTTAATGCAGCCGGCTTCCTGACAAGAGGCAAGGGTTATTATGAACAATACAAAGCAGATGAGAACTATGCCCGCTACAACCTCCCTTACCCGGTTAATGGTAACGACACGACTTTCAGCTCCGACTTTATCCGACAGCTCTGGCTGGATAACTATTTCTACGGAACGGTATTTTCGGGGCAATACAAATCGGATCAAACACAGGCCACCCTGGGTGGAGGGCTAACCCGGTACGACGGGAAGCATTATGGCAAACTAAACTGGGCCTCCAACGGGCTTACCGGGCTCGACAGCTGGTATCACCTGGCGGCACATAAAACGGATTTTAATGTATACGCCAAACAACAAACTGAATTATCCCCGGGGTTCTTTGTGTTTTTTGACCTGCAGTACCGTTATGTTAAGTATGCAATCAACGGCTTCCGGGATAACCCGGGATTAGGGATACATAACAGCTGGCATTTCTTCAATCCCAAGGCCGGTATTACCTGGAAAATAAATAACTGGAAAACCTATTTTTCTTACAGCGTTGCCAATAAAGAACCCAACCGGGATGATTTTGAGGCCGGCCGGGACCAGCAACCGCAACCTGAGCGGTTACATGATTTCGAAGCGGGGGTGGAACGCAACCATAAAATTTACAGCTGGGAGGCCACGCTGTATTATATGCTGTACAAAGACCAGTTGGTACTGACGGGGAAAATCAACGATGTGGGAGCTTATACGCGTACCAATATACCCAACAGTTACCGGGCCGGTATTGAACTCCAGGGTGCAGTACGGGTCAGCAGCTGGCTGAATGCGGCGGCCGGTCTTACCCTCAGCCGGAACCGGGTTAAAAACGTGGATGAATACATCGATGACTATGATAACGGCGGCCAGAAAATAAACCGCTACCCTTCCGCGGATATTGCCCTTTCCCCCGCCCTTACAGGAAGCAGCAGCATTCAGGTCGGCCCCTTCGGCAATACGGTTATCAGTTCTATCAATAAATATGTCAGCCGGCAATACCTCGACAATACCAGCAACGAAACCCGCTCCCTGGATCCTTTCTTTGTGGAGGACCTGCGGATCACCCATACGATCAAATGGAAATGGCTGAAAGAGATGAATATGATCGGGCAGCTGAATAATGTATTCAATACAAAGTATGAACCCAATGGTTATACATTCAGCTATATTTACGGGGGGCAACAGACCACGGAGAATTATTATTTCCCGATGGCAGGGATCAATTATATGATCGGGGTGAACATCCGGCTATAAGAACGAAAACCTGTTAATTGCGGCAATAAGCCCTTAGTCTGCCTTGCCAGGAATCAGCGGCTGCTGGAAAATTCTTCCACAGCCGTTGTCTTGTCAACCTGCCTACCTATCAACCTATCAACCTATCAACCTTCCAACCTATCACCTTCCAACCTGTCTACCCATCAACTTGTCAGCCTCCCTTTACTTCCCGCTCCCAAACTTCTCCTGCCAGGCCAGAACGCCACCCAGTACGTTAACGGTTTTTGTAAAACCCATTGCCTCCAGGAATAAACAGGCCGTCACACTTCTCTTGCCGCTGCGGCAATGAATGATCACTTCCTCGTTTTTCAGCCCATCCAGTTCATCGGTTTGCAGGGTCTGGATCATGCCAAGAGGAATCAGTTTGGCGCCGATATTGAACTCCGCGTATTCGGCGGGTTCGCGGCAATCGATCAGGTTCAGTTTTTCGCCGGCATCCATCCGGGCTTTCAATTCTTCAACGGTAATATTCTCCATTACATTAAAATTACAGGTCAGGGGTTTTTGTGGCGGTATCGGCAACCGGTTTATCGGACTGCAGCCATACATCAATGGTCTGCCCGGAACGGATCCTTAATAATCGTTTCTCCTCGTCAAATTTCTGCGGCACCTGCCGGTAGATAAAAGCGTTGCAGGTATCCTTTACATCACTCACGGTGACCACCGACCCGATGATCAGTCCCATGGATTCCAGGGCCTCTTTGGCTTCGCAGTAGGTCATACCCGTAATGGTGGGTACCGCGAATTCCTGGTTACCAATCCCGTCCCCCAGTACCAGTGAAATCACGCTTCCTTTACGGATTTTGGTTCCGGGATTAATTACAGCGCCTTTGTACCATTGCTCCAGCACCGCATTCCTGGCAAAATCCGGTTTGAATGTGGTATCCCCCACTCTCAGGTCCAGGCTTTTCAGCACCATTTCCGCGTTCCGGAAGCTGTACCCGGACAGGTTGGGCATTTCCACCTCGGGAGGCACCGCCCTGCAGATCACCAGAAAAACTGTCCGGTTGGATTTTACCACTTCATCGGCTTCGGGGATCTGCTTGATCACGTTCATGGCCGGAACCGTATCCACATAGATGGAGTCCTGGATCTCCACTTCAAATCCCGCTTTTTTCAAAATGCTTTTAGCTTCTTCAAACGATTTACCCGTAACAGCCGGAATGGTGGCTGATTTGCCATGACCTGTTATCCAGTTGAGGGATAGCAGGAATAAGGCAAAAATGGCAACCGCCAGCAGCACACCAACGATCAGGTTAACCCATAAAGGACGACTTGTAATTGCTTTAAACATCAGCGGTTTTTTAAAAATTGGACAGGTATCAGTCCGTAAAACATTCCAGCAGCAATTTGCTGTAAAACTCTTTCAGGCTCCAGCCCATGGTCCGTACCTGCTGCGGGATGATACTGGCCTCACTTTGCCCGGGAATGGTATTTACTTCCAGCATATAAGGACGGCCCTCTGCCTCATTATAAATAAAGTCAATCCGCACCACGCCCCGGCAATTAAAGGCCGCATAGGCTTTCCGGGCCATCTCCCTGACCTTATCTGCCACCGCCTCATCGACTTCCGCCGGTGTGGTTTCGGTCGATTTGCCCTGGTATTTGGCCTCAAAATCAAAAAATGCTTTATCGGCATGGGCCCTTACTTCCGTCAGCGGCAGTACAATAATATTTCCCTTCGACCGGAATACACCTACCGTGAATTCCCTTCCCTGCACCATCTCTTCCACCAGCACCTGGCTGTCTTCTTTAAATGCTTTCCCGATCGCCTGGTCCAGTTCATCCGGTGAAGGGTCATTTACTTTCGACATCCCGATACTCGATCCCCCGTTATTCGGCTTTACAAAAACCGGGAACCGTAGCGTACTGATCACCTCTGCTGTACTGCCAAACAAATCTTTGATCAGGAGCACCGATTTCGCCACGGGGATGCCTGAAGCAGCGGCCACCGCAGTGCCATAACGTTTGTTGAACGTAATGGCCGAAGAAGCTGCATCACAACCGGTGTATGGAATTTTCAGGGTATCAAAATAGCCCTGTAATTTTCCGTCTTCCCCGGGGGTACCGTGCATCCCGATAAAGACCGCGTCAAAATTTATCTTTTCATTATCCAGCTGGAGGGAAAAATCGTTCTTGTCCACTTCGACACGGCGGCCATCCACCATTTCATAAAACCAGCCTTGCGGAATGATATCAATTTTGTAAACATTAAAAAGAGAACGGTCCAGGTTATTATCAATCGTGACGGCCGACCGGTAAGAGATGACCGCTTCCCCCGAAAAACCGCCGGTTACCAAAGCAATATTTTTTTTCATTTCAGAATGTGGTTATGCCCCGGCTTCAACGGGACCGGTTATGCAAATATTGCGGAAAAAAACAAATTGTACAATGGGAAAAGCAGTAATCCCCCCGCATTAACAAAATTTATGGCCCTTGTCCTGCGGACCTGCTGAAAATAATAGAGGTGAAGGTTGTTGCCCTTCACCTCTGCACGACGGGACATATCACCCGTCACTGATTGAACAGCTATCGCTGTTGTATTAGTACATCTGTAAGTTACAAAAAAAAATGTCATTTCCGCTATGCGGGAACTAATTTTTTGCACAGGAAAAGCACCGTAAGCTTACGAATGCAGTTTTTCTTTTTTTGCCATCAGCTGGTCCACCGTTTCCTGGTACATTTCGTCAGGTACACAGCAGTCAACCGGGCATACGGCAGCACATTGGGGTTCTTCGTGGAATCCCTGGCATTCTGTACACTTGTTGGGTGTGATATAATAAGTGTCCGTTGCCACCGGTGCGTTTTTCTGGTCGGCATCCACCGTGGTGCCATCCAGCAAACTATAGGTTCCTTTTACAGTGGTGCCATCCGCAATGGCCCACTCCACACCTCCTTCATAGATTGCATTGTTCGGACATTCGGGCTCGCAGGCGCCGCAGTTGATACATTCTTCGGTAATCTTAATAGCCATAATAAACTAATTAACGGGTTCAGGGTTATTTTTGCCGTACAAAATTAGTAGAGAGGAATGAATTTACCGCATCGAATTTATTTATTATCAAGGCTTGGTGAATATATATTGTCCGGAGAAGCCGGGTGGCTGGAAGCCGTGGAAAAGGCAGGCTATGAAAATAACTGGTTCATCCCGGAACTCGTGGACAAAGCTGCTAAAAATATAGCCTTGTCCTTTTTGCAAAAAGACCGGCTGGAAGAATGGACCAAAGATCAGCAGGTACCTGAAAACAGACTTCAGCCGCGGACTGTAGGGATCATTATGGCGGGGAATATCCCCCTGGTGGGATTTCATGACTGGCTTTCGGTTTTTATCAGCGGGCACAAAGCCCGGGTTAAGCCCTCCACCCGTGACCAGGTCCTGATCAGACACCTGCTGGAAAAAATGGCTGAATGGGATGCCCGGGCCGGGGAAAGAACTGAATTTGCGGAAATGCTCAGGGGTTGTGATGCCTATATTGCCACCGGCAGCAATAACTCTTCCCGCTATTTTGAATACTATTTCGGAAAATACCCCCATATCATCCGGAAGAACCGGACCTCGGTTGCTATCCTCAGTGGGAATGAAACCCGGCAGGAACTGGAAGGATTGGCCGATGATGTATATCTCTATTTTGGGCTTGGTTGCCGGAATGTGACCAAGGTCTATGTGCCGGAAGGCTATGATTTTATTCCCCTGCTGGATGCATTCGGGAAATATAATTACCTCGCGGATCACCACAAGTACAAAAACAATTACGATTACAACCTGGCCCTGCACCTGCTGAACAAGCAGTTCTATATGACGAATGGTTCCCTGCTGTTGGTGGAAAACCCCGCCCTCTTCTCCCCGATCAGCCAGCTGAATTATGAATACTACGGTGATACGGACAAATTGATCGCCAGCCTTCAATCTAATGAAGAATTGCAGTCCATTACCGGTAAGGGATTCCTGCCTTTTGGTCAAAGCCAGTACCCCGGGATCTGCGATTACGCGGATGGAGTCAATACCCTGGCATTCCTGGATGGTCTGTGAGTTCCGCCTGACAGGAAATGAACCGGCATACAGGAGAAGTACGAAGGCCTTAGTAAAGATTTGTTAAACTGAACCTGCGGCAAACAAAAAATCCCTGACAGTTTGTTATTTTGTGCGGCTAAGGCACAGGTTTTGTTAAACACAAAAAAATTGAAAACAATCAACGTTATGAAACTCAGACAGCTTCTATTGATCGTTGCAGTAAGCGCCGTATCTGCGGTTAGCAGTGTTTGGATTTACAGTAAAGTGGTTGCCCGGCAACATGCAACCGCATTCAGCCAGTCGGCCGACGGGAAAGTGCCGGTCAATTATGCCGGTTTCCTGGACAATGCCGCCACTCCCGTGGGAGAAGCCACGGATTTTACCAAGGCTGCCAATGCCGCTGTACCGGCTGTGGTGCATATCAAAACCAAGATCCCGGCCAAAAAGATCTCGAACCAGTTACCCCGCAATAAGGGCAATGGTTTTGACGATTTTTTTGACCAGTTTTTCAATTTTGGCCCCCAGATCCAGCCGGAACAAAGGGCATCCGGCAGCGGTGTGATCATCAGCGATGACGGGTATATCGTTACCAATAACCACGTAATCTCCGACGGCGGGCAGGGCATTGCCGATGAAATCACGGTAACCTTAAGCAACAAAAAAACATACAAAGCAAAAGTGATCGGGAAGGATGCCAGCAGTGATATCGCGGTATTAAAGATCGACGGGACCGGTTTCCCCTTCCTGCTCTATGGCAATTCAGACAATGTAAAACTGGGACAATGGGTCCTGGCGATCGGTTACCCGCTGACACTGGAAACCACGGTAACAGCCGGTATTATCAGCGCCAAAGGCCGTTCCATCGGTATCAATGGCCGCCAGAGCGAGAATCCCATTGAATCCTTTATCCAGACCGATGCAGCCGTAAACCAGGGCAACAGTGGCGGGGCGCTGATCACAACCGAGGGTCAACTCATCGGTATCAATTCAGCCATCTATGCGCCCACGGGTACCTATGCCGGTTATTCTTTTGCGATCCCGGTCAACCTGGTCAAAAAAATAGTGAATGACCTGATCAAATTCGGAGACGTAAAACGGCCTTACCTCGGTATCGCGGCAGACCAGACCCGGGTAAACTCAACAGATGGCGCCTATATTGGTAATGTGGCGCCTGACGGGGCTGCGGCCAATGCCGGTTTAAAGAAGGGCGACATCATAAAAAAAATAAATGAGGTCAACATCAGTTCCTGGACTGAATTACAGGGAACAGTGGCTTCCCTGAACACCGGGGATAAAGTGTCTATCACGTATAAAAGGGACGGAAAAGAATTTGTAACCAGCGCCGTCCTCAAAGCGGACCAGGGCACTTATGAAAACCTGGCCGCGTCCAACCTGGGTAATGTGCTGGGCGCCGACCTGGAAAATCTGGACAAAAAAATTGCCCAGAAAAACGAGGTGGAAGGCGGGGTACTGGTGAAGAAAATTAGGACCGGCGGCCCTTTCAGCAAAACCAGGATGCAGGATGGATTTATCATCACCAGCGTGAATGGCGTGGAAGTTAAGAATGTGGATGAACTGGGCAGGGCTATTGCCGGGCTTAGGGGCGAAAGCCTGAACCTGGAAGGGTTCTATGAAGGGTACGATGGCATGTACCGTTACCCGGTAAACCTGCAACTCGAAGACGAATAATCAATCGTATTCAAAATAGAAAAAGCCGTTTCATCCGAAGCGGCTTTTTGTTTTCAACCGGTTTATTTTTCATACACCCCGAATTCCCAGGGCTGCATTTCAAAACTTTTTTCACTGGTAAAATCATTAACAGCACCGGAAAAAACATTTTTATACAGCCCGGTAATCCGGCTGTCCGCCAGTTCAAAATGCAGGTCCCGCTGACCAGAAAGGTTCAGCACCACCAGTACTTCATCGTTTTCTTTTTTTCTCAGGTAAGCGAATACTTTATCCGGAGCCGTTGTTTTGATCCGGAATGTGGTTATACCGGTATCCCCCGCCCCCAGTGCAGGATGATGTGCTTTCAATTGCAGCAATGAATGATAAAAAGCAGTCAATTGTTCAGCGTCAGCACCGGGCAGGATCGTATCCTTGTCAAAAAACTGAATCCGTTTTGTATTCCCCAGTTCCTGGCCGGAATACAACAGCGGTATCCCGTTCCAGGTAGCACTGAAAACAGCCAGGGCCTTTGCCATATCCCCGTATTTCTCATACTCGGTGCCATTCCAGCTGTTCTCGTCATGGTTGCTGGTAAACCAGGTCCGTATTGTGGAATCCCCCAGGTCATCGTACCGTTTCAGCAGTTCATATAATGAATCAAGCGGTAATTGCTTTTTATAAAAATCCTCCGTGCGGTGCATCCATGACCAGGAATAACTGGCGTCAAAAGCTTCACCGTATTCCGGTTTCTCCAGTTCATCGTACTCTCCCAGCCAGAACAGGGGCTTGACCGCATCCACCTGCGGCCTGGCCTCTTTCCAGAAATCAAGTTCCACCCAGAAGGCAAGATCACAGCGGAAACCATCGATATCACATTCTTTTACCCAGAACTGCATGGCTTCGACCATGGCTTTCCGCAAAGCCCGGTTACTGAAATCCAGTTCGATAATATCATCCATTCCCGAGGCGACCTGGAAATCATGGGTAGCGGGGTCTTTCCGGTAATAATCCGGGTGTTCTTTTGTCCACACATGATCCCAGCCGGTATGATTGGCAACCCAGTCGATGATCACTTTAAATCCCATCGCATGGGCTTGCTTTACGAGTGTCTTAAAATCATCCAGGCTGCCGAATTCGGGATTAATGGATGTATAATCGGAACAGGCATAATAACTGCCCAGTGACCCCTTCTTGTTTTTTTGTGCAATGGGAGTAATGGGCATGAACCAGAGTGTTTGCACCCCCAGCGATTTTAACCGGGGCAATTCCTGTGCAAAGGCATTAAAGGTTCCCTGTGGGGTGTATTGCCTGATATTCACTTCATAAATAGTGGTGCTGCGCACCCAGTCCAATGGCTTGTACCGGCCTGTCATACGTACTTCTTTTTTGGTTTCAGATTCGTCGTTTTTGTTCATCAGCTTACAGGAAAAAACCAGGGCTGATAAAAGGAGGGCAAACAGCAACCGCATACCTGTGATTTCCGGAAAGATAAGAAGAACATTTGATCTGACGGATGCCGGTAACACAAGCCGCAAGGATCATTACCTTTACGGCATGAAGCAGTTTGATGTGCCTCTTTTTTACCGGAGTCCCCTGATTTCCGCTATCAAACAAAAACGGAAAGAAGCGGACAAAATGAAAAAAGACTTCACCCCTACCCGGCTGGATTTTGGCCCCCTGCAGGTTTACCTGGCCCGGCATTTCGGTTTTTGTTACGGGGTGGAGAATGCCATTGATATCGCCTTCCGGACTGTTGCGGATAACCCCGGCAAACGCATCTTCCTGCTCAGCGAGATGATCCACAACCCGCAGGTCAACGCGGACCTGGTGGCCCATGGTATCCGGTTCCTGCAGGATACCTATGGCAAACAGCTGATCGCCTTTGATGAGATCACCGGCGATGATATTGTCCTGATCCCGGCCTTTGGCACCACCCTGGACATTGAGGCAAGGCTCCGGAAAAAAGGGATTCCCACAGAGAAGTACAATACCACCTGTCCCTTTGTGGAAAAGGTCTGGAACCGGAGCGAGGTCATTGCGCGGAAGGAATATACCATCATCATCCACGGCAAACCCGCCCACGAGGAAACCCGGGCCACGTTCTCACATGCAGCGGCCCACGCTCCTTCCGTGATGGTAAAGGATATGAAGGAAGCCATCCGTCTTGCACATTACATTACCGGTGCAAAAGAAGCAGGCTCTTTCTATGAGGAGTTCCGGGGACAGTTTACCGAAGGCTTTGATATAAAAAAAGATCTCCGGCGGATCGGGGTGGTAAACCAGACCACCATGCTGGCCAGCGATACACAGGCCATTGCCGATTACCTTAAAAAGGTGATCCTTGATTTTACCGGGAACCCGGAGAGTTTCGCGGATACCCGGGATACGCTTTGCTATGCCACCAACGATAACCAAACCGCCGTGAGCGGTATGCTGGAAACAAAGGCAGACCTGGCCCTGGTGGTTGGCGGCTATAATTCCTCGAATACATCGCACCTGGTGGAACTCTGCGAAGAAAAATTACCCACGTATTATATCAGCAGTGCTGAAAAGATTCTTTCCGCAACAACGATACGTCATTATAATATTCACAAAAAAGAAGAAACCGTAACGGATGGTTACCTCCCGGGGAATGAACCCGTTCAAATCCTGGTCACCAGCGGAGCCTCCTGCCCCGATGCCATGGTGGAAGCCGTGATCAGTAAACTCCTGGCCTATTTTCCCGGGGCGAGCGGCCTGGAAGAAATGACCCGTCAGTTCAATTAAAAAACCCCCGCTCGTTTGGCGGGGGTCTGTATCCATTCGTTCGTTTCTGTTTGCTATTTATACAGCAGGTCGTAGTATTCATGCGCCATCCGGTTGCTGTCGAACTGGAACCGTACATCCTGCATCCCATTCTTCACGACCTGGCGCCAGGTACCGAAGTTTTCATAATACAGGGGAAGGATCTCCTGCTGCAGGATCTCATACAGTTTATCGAGGTCATACTGATCCTGCTCGTGGACCGGCATATTTTCATAATCCGCCATCGGCACTACAAACCCGTTGTGCCCGTGGTTGATAAATTCAGGGATCCAGCCGTCATCGGTGGAGAAGTTAACGGCTCCGTTCATGGCAGCCGTCATGCCGCTGGTACCGGAAGCTTCCCTCGGTACACGGGGATTGTTCAGCCATACATCGGCCGCCTGTTTCATCCGCTTGGAAAGTCCGAGTTCATACCCGATCAGCACCGCCACATTTTTGTAGCGCTTGCTTAAATGAACCAGCTGGTTGAATTCGCTGATCGCCGGATGATCCACCGGGTACGGTTTACCGGCCCAGATGATCTGTACCGGGTATTTGCTGTTGGCCAGCAGTTTTTCAAATCGTTCTTCGTCGGTGGTGATCAGGCCCGCTCTTTTATAGCCCGCAAAACGCCGGGCCCATACGATCGTGAACACATCGGGATGAAAGATCTTACCGGTCTGGTCAGCCACGATCTCAAAAGCTCTTTTCTTCAGGTATTTTTTGCGGTCATCCATTCCGTAATCATCGCCTGCCTCCATAAAGCGGTACAATTGCTTATCGGCCCAGTACCGCCAGTTCTGCGCATTGGTAATGGAAACAATGGGACAGATATTTTCGTACTTGCTCCACATGGCGCGGGATACTTTTCCGTGCAGTTGGGATACCCCATTGGCCAGGCGGGCAAACCGGAGAGCGGCCAGGGAATGGTTGAACTGGTCGCTGTCATTTCCGTAAAGCGTCTTCACCTCCTCCACGGAAAGACCGCAGAAATAGCTCATCTTATGACAGAGATAAATATCATGTTTTTCATTGCCGGCTTCTTCGGGTGTATGCGTGGTAAATACCAGCCGCTTTTTTACATCCTGGATATTATTTCCGAATTTTTTATACAGGTAAAACGCGGCGGATATCCCGTGTGCCTCATTCAGGTGATACAGTTCGGGGTTAAAGCCGAGCAGGTCAATCAGTTTGGCCCCTCCCACCCCGAGCAGGATAAACTGGGCGACCTTGGTGGCCACATTGGCATCATACAAACGATGCGTGATCGTCTGGGATACATAATCATTCTCCGGCAGATCGGTGGACAGTAAGAACAGCGGCGCTGTTTTAAAGGTCTCGGGGTTCAGGTAAAGCGCTTTTACCCAAACCGGGTGTTCATGAATGGTGATCTGGAATTTAATACCGGTATCCTCCAGGAAACTGTATTGTTTCTCATTCCAGGCCACATCCAGGGTCTGGTCCTGGTTACGCTCCTGGTCATAATACCCGTACTTCCATAAAATGCCAATACCGATCAGGTTTTGACGCAGTTCATACGCACTTCTGAGATGGGAGCCAGCCAGGAAACCCAGGCCACCACTGTAGATCTTCAGGGGCTGGTGTGTGGCAAACTCCATGGAGAAATAGGCCACTTTCTTGTTGTAACGTTCTTCTACCGGATACGGAACAGAAAATTTAGTAAAACTCATATGTGTTCTTTTTACACGAGGGCGCAAGATAATGTTAAATCCTGAATTAAATTAAGAGGTTCATTTTCAGGATGATTTATCCACAAATCAGAATAAAAAGTGGATAAATGATGAATATTCATATTATTTCCGGCTGCTTTTTTTAGCGGGGGCTTTAGTTCCGGGGGTAACCGGCTTGATGTATTTTCTCCGGGTATAGCTGCCGTTGAAAGTACAGTTTAACCCATGCCGCGCACCGCAGCCTTCTTCTGAGAGAGATACGCTATTGGAAGAAAAAATAAATGTCAATACGCAGGGATCGCCGTCTTCCCGGAAGATGGCCTTTCCCGGGCCCAACCATTTGGCTTCTCCCTTCAGTTCCCCGGTACAATTCCCGTTATCTTTTTCAAGGTGAATGAAAAAACTGATACGGTCATTTTTACGGCCATCCCTTACTGATACCAGGTTCATCTTCCCGGTTCCGTAATCAGCCGCATATTTATGTTTGCGGGAAAAAGTATCGATGGGATTGATCAGTTCGGTTACTTTATCCTCCAGGGCCTCGGTCATGATCAGGAGGAACTGTCCCGCGTCTGCATTAAAAATATACACATCCTTCCCCTCGCTCAGGCTGCCATCCGGGTTTTTCCGCTGCACCGTGCGGGTGATCGTAAACCGTTTATCCAGGGTAAATGACTGCACTGTTTCCCGTTTATTATCCGGGACCAGTACCGGCATCGCGGCAATAAATTTTTCCCCGGCATCAAAAGCCAGCAGCAGGAACACTTTTTTTGCGGGCGTTATACCCTTGACGAGGATATAGGTCTCCGCCTTGGGTACCTGCGCTTTTCCCAGTGCATAGATCTTAGGCCTGGCCCCTTTCCCGAAAATTTTGGAGAGCACCGTATCCGGTACGATCCGGGTAAATACTTTATAACTGATCCGCAGGGAATCTTTTTCCTTATGGTCCAGGATCGTGTCCCCCACCTGGTAAGCCAGGTCCAGGGGCTGGAAAAAATCAATAAAGTCTGAAACAGCCACCGGCTCCTCTCCCGATAACACCGGGGGCTTTTTGGATTTGCAGGCGGTAAACAGGAGGCTGGCGCCCACCAGCAGGAAAAACAATTTTTTCAGGGACATAGGAAAAATTAACAAGCCGAAAGTAAAGGTTTCCACCGGGACTGTCAACTGCAAATTTGGAGGGTATTTCTTAATTTTTTAGATTTGACTAAATTTATTTTTAGACACTATGAATTATTCAGTCAGCGAAGAGAATTATATCAAGACCATTTTTCATCTCCAGAAGAAAGAAGGGACCGTCACCACCAATGAACTGGCCGGTGAACTAAAAACCCGCCCTGCTTCCGTTACGGACATGATGAAAAAATTAAAAGTCAAAAAACTGCTGCACTACCAGCCCTACCAGGGTTTCCGCCTGAACAATGACGGCACCAAAGTAGCCCTGGCCATTATCCGCCGTCACCGGCTATGGGAATATTTCCTGGCAGAGAAACTGAAATTCACCTGGGATGAAGTGCACGAAGTGGCGGAAGAACTGGAACATGTTAGCAATAAAAAGCTGATCGATAAACTGGATGCCTTCCTGGGTTACCCGAAAAATGATCCGCACGGGGATCCGATCCCGGATGCAAACGGGAAAATTGAGTCGGGAAAGAAGATCCGTTTACCCGAAATTCCCCTGCATACGCCCTGTATCGTGTCGGGAGTCAGCAACCAGTCCGGTGAGATCCTCGAATTACTGGAGCATAAAAAGATCCGGATCGGGACCCGGCTGGAGATCCGGAAAAAATTTGATTTCGATGAGTCTCTTGAGATCAAAACTGGAAAGCAAACCATTACCACCATCAGCCGGCAATTAGCAGAAAATATACTGATCACCCATGAAGCATGAAAAAAATTCTTACCAGTCCCTGAGTGAAGTGCACCAGAGTATCGATACAACCGGCCCTGCCAGTAAGGGCTGGCGGCGGGTACTTGCTTTTTTTGGCCCCGCCTATCTCGTAAGTGTTGGCTATATGGACCCCGGCAACTGGGCCACCGATCTGGCCGGCGGCAGCCAGTTCGGGTATACCCTGATATGGGTGCTGCTGATGAGCAACCTCATGGCCCTGCTCCTGCAAAGTTTATCTGCAAGACTGGGTATCGTCAGGGGACGCGACCTGGCACAAGCCAACCGGGAAACCTATCCGCGCTATATCAACTATGCCTTGTATGGACTGGCGGAGATCGCGATCGCCGCCACCGATCTCGCTGAGATCCTGGGGATGGCCATCGGTATCCAGTTGCTTACCGGGCTGCCATTGATCTGGGGTGTACTGATCACCGTACTCGATACCTTTCTTTTCCTCCTGCTGCAACGGCTGGGTATGCGCAAAATGGAAGCCTTTATCATCGCCCTGGTCGCTATCATCGGCCTTTCCTTTCTCACCGAGATTGTACTGGCCCGGCCGGGCCTTGGAAAAGTAGCCGTCGGATTTATTCCGCATATTAAAAATGATACGGCCCTATATATTGCGATCGGGATCATTGGCGCTACGGTCATGCCGCATAATCTTTATCTCCATTCCGCCCTGGTGCAGACCCGGAAGATCAAACGGGATGAGCCCGGCATCAAAAAAGCATTGAAGATGAATTTCATTGACAGTGCGATCGCCCTGAACCTGGCTTTTTTTGTTAATGCAGCCATCCTGGTGCTTGCCGGTAAGGTCTTTTTTGAATCGGGACGTACGGATGTGGGCGAAATTAAAACGGCGCATGAGCTGCTTAAACCCATGCTGGGCAGCGAACTGGCCCCGGTACTGTTTGCCGTGGCATTGATCGCGGCGGGACAAAGTTCCACGATCACCGGAACCCTCGCAGGACAAATCGTAATGGAAGGATACCTCCGGCTCCGGATCGCTCCCTGGATGAGAAGACTGCTCACGCGGCTGATTGCTGTAATACCGGCGATGATTGTTATCCTGGTCAACGGAGAAGACAATATCGACAGCCTCCTGATCCTGAGCCAGGTCATTCTGAGCTTGCAGTTAGGTTTCGCCATTATTCCGCTGATCCATTTTACCAGCGATAAAAAAACAATGGGCCGTTTTGCCATAAAACCCTTTACCATTATACTGGCCACCCTCATCACCTCCATTCTCGTCTACCTGAATATCCGGATGGTGATCCAGCAGGCATCGGGTTATTTCCAGGAATCCGGCAGTGTGTTCTGGAAAACAGTGATCATCCTGTCCGGGCTTTTATACCTCGTACTGATGGCCGTAGCGATCATTTATCCCCTGCTCAGAAAAAAGCAAAGCGCCCCGGTCCGTATTCATCCGCAGGCAGCATCATTACCCAATCTGGAGCCACCCCGGCATGACCGTATTGCAATTGCCCTGGACTTCAGCGAGAACGATTATAAACTGATCACCCATGCGCTGGGACAGGGGCATGAAAAAACCAGTTATATCCTGATCCATGTGGTGGAAAGCGCCGCCACCCGGATCATCGGGATGGAAGCGGATGACCTGGAAACCCGCAAGGACCAGGAGCACCTGAACGACTATGTACAACAACTAAAAGAAAAGGGAATCCGGGCCACCGGCCTGCTTGGCTTTAATGACCGGGCCAAAGAAATTGCCAGGCTGGTACGGGAGAATAAAGGCGATATGCTCGTGATCGGCGCCCACGGACATACCGGTATCAAGGATCTGATCTACGGGCAAACGGTGGACGCGGTCCGGCACGAACTCCGGATCCCGGTACTGGTCGTCAATCTATGACAGGAATTATACCGCTTTTTTTACTGCATGATGGCTGTTCCGTAACAGGTGCTTGAAACGGCTGAAGGTCTCCGGTTTGATATTGAGAAATGAAGCCAGGTATTTTTGCGGAACCCGTTGCATCAGTTCGGGGTTCTTGGTCACAAAACTGATAAAACGCTCACGGGGAGTCATCTTAACCAGTTGCATCTGCCATTTGTCTTTAAGCACCATGGAGTATGTCACAATGACCCGGCCGAGATGTTCCATCCGCTGGGAAGAGGCAAACATTTTTTCCGCATCATCATAGGTGATAGAGACCAGGGTGGTCGGTTCAATGGTTTCTACGGTATATTCAGAGGGCTGACGGCTGTGGAAGGATTCCTGGCACAGCAGCATCTGTCCCTGCAGGGAAATCTGCGTGTTGATCTCATTATGGCCTTTCCGGTAATATTTCCGGGCCAGCCCTTTTACAATAAAATTAAAATGGTTCTCAATCTCACCTGCGCGGGTGATGATTTCCTTTTTCCCAAAACGGCGGACTTTACAATACGGTAATAAATACCTGTTGAATTCATCCTCTGTCAGGTCCGTCCGCTTTTGCAGAAAATGCATGAATGTCTTGATGGAGTCCATATTACTACTAAGTGGCTTAAAAGATACGACTTTTTCTTGATCCAAATCAATTGTAGCGAGAATAGCCTTACGCTGCAATATTAGCCAGTCCACAAAGATATATCTATGATATAAGTCACATTCCTTAAAATAGTAATTTTGTATCCCTGATAACTATCAGGTTCTCAATATAAACCCAAACCCAATTTGTATGACACAAAAGATCAAAGTGCTGAACCCGGTTGTAGAGCTGGATGGCGATGAAATGACCCGGATTATCTGGAAATTTATCAAGGATAAACTGATCCTTCCCTACCTGGAACTGGATATAAAATACTACGACCTTGGCATTGAATACCGCGATCAGACCGATGACCAGGTAACGGTGGATGCCTCCAATGCCATCAAACAATACGGGGTGGGTATCAAATGCGCCACCATCACACCGGATGAAGCCCGGGTAAAGGAATTCAACCTGAAACAAATGTGGAAGAGTCCCAACGGTACGATCCGGAATATCCTGGACGGAACGGTTTTCCGTGAACCCATCGTGATCAGTAATGTACCCCGGCTGGTGAGCAACTGGACCGCCCCGATCATTGTGGGCCGCCATGCTTTTGGCGATCAGTACAGGGCTACGGATGCCGTGATCAAAGGGAAAGGCAAACTGACCATGACCTTTACACCCGACGGGGGAGGCGAACCACAGACCTTTGAAGTATTCAATTTTAAGGGAGACGGGGTGGCCATGAGCATGTACAACACCGATGAGAGCATTACCGGTTTTGCCCGCAGCTGTTTCAATATGGCCCTGAGCAAAAAATGGCCCCTGTATCTTTCCACCAAGAACACGATCCTGAAAAAATATGACGGCCGGTTTAAAGATATTTTCCAGGATATCTTTGAAAAGGAATTCAAAGCGCAGTTTGAGGCGGCGGATATTGTTTATGAACACCGCCTGATCGATGATATGGTTGCGAGCGCCCTGAAATGGAACGGCAATTTCGTTTGGGCCTGTAAGAACTACGACGGCGATGTACAGAGCGATACGGTAGCCCAGGGATTCGGTTCATTGGGACTGATGACCTCCGTGCTGATCACCCCCGATGGAAAGACCATGGAAGCCGAAGCAGCCCACGGCACGGTGACCCGTCACTACCGGGATCACCAGGCCGGCAAACCCACTTCCACCAACCCGATCGCCTCCATCTTTGCCTGGACCCGCGGACTGGCATTCCGGGGAAAACTGGATGGCAACCAGGCCCTGATCGATTTCTGTTCAGCATTGGAAAAAGTATGTATCGAAACTGTAGAAGAAGGAAAAATGACAAAAGACCTGGCGGTATGCATCCATGGCAATAAAGTAAAACACGGTGACCACTTCCTGTACACCGAAGAATTCCTGGAGGCGATTGATACCAATCTGCAGAAAAAATTGAAATAACAGAACCTTACAAAAAAAGAAATCAAAAGTAAAAAGTCAAAATAAAAACCCCATTGCTGAAATTTTCCCATGGTTGGCTCCCCGCTTTTAGTTTACAGAATATAAAGTAAGACAGGAGGTTTGAAAAATATTCAGGTTATGGGTTTTTGAATTTTTACTTTTGACTATTGCCTTTCAACCCTGCGTATGAAAAAAAGAGAAGGCTATATTTCCTGGGATGAATATTTTATGGGGGTGGCCCTTTTATCCGCCCGGCGCAGCAAGGACCCCAATACACAGGTGGGGGCCTGCATTGTCAATCCAAAGAATAAGATCGTCGGGGCAGGGTACAACGGGTTACCGGCCGGTTGCAGTGATGATGAATTTCCCTGGGCCAAGACCGGTGATTTCCTCGAAACCAAATACCCCTATATCTGCCATGCTGAACTGAATGCTATCCTCAACAATATCGGTATGGACCTGCATGGCTGCAAGATCTATACCGCCCTGTTCCCCTGTAACGAATGCTCCAAGGCCATCATCCAGTCCGGTATCACCGAAGTGATCTACCTCTCGGACAAATATGCGGGCAATGATGTATTTATTGCCTCCAAAAAAATGCTGGACACAGCCGGGGTGACTTACCGGAAAGTCGAAGCCCGGATCCCGGAGCTGACGATTTCGTACAGGGAAAATGATGTATAAAGAAAAGAACCCGGCCTGCCCGCCTCGCGGCAAAACGGCCAACTAAGATCCAACGATCAAATCACAAATTCCCCTCCCCCTCCCCGGAATTCGTTCAATTTTAGTGCTTCCCATTTCCCGATTAACCAACTCCGGGTTCCTTAATACTTCCCCATTACCCAATAAAAAAAGCCACCTGCATAACAGGCGGCTCCGGTGCGATTGTAGTTGTATCTTTTACACTTTGAAGTGGGCAAAGGCCTTGTTGGCTTCAGCCATCCGGTGTGTATCTTCTTTTTTCTTGAAAGCAGCGCCTTCCCCTTTGGCAGCAGCCACGATTTCGTTGGCCAGTTTATCAGCCATGCTGCGGCCGTTTCTTTCCCGGCTGTAGCGAATCAGCCATTTGATACTAAGGGAGATCTTCCTGTCGGGACGAACCTCCGCAGGTATCTGGAAAGTCGCACCCCCGATACGGCGGCTGCGCACCTCCACGGAAGGAGATACATTGGCCAGGGCCCTTTTCCATACCTCGTAACCTTCTTCGTTGGTGAATTTGGCTACTTTGTCCAGTGCATCGTAGAAAATAATAAAAGCTCCGCTTTTTTTACCCTGCCACATCAGGTTGTTCACAAAACGGGTAACCAGTTTATCATTAAACCGGGGATCAGGTGCTAAAGGGAGTTTTTTTGCTTGTGCTTTCCGCATATCTGAATTATTATAAGTCTCTTTTTATTTATTGTCAACCTCGATCGTCATCCTGAGCTACCATCCTGAGCTTTTCGAAGGATGGCGAAGGATTACTTTTTGGCTTTTTCCTTCTTGGTTCCGTATTTGGAACGGCTTTGTTTACGGTCTTTCACACCTGCGGTATCCAGTGAACCACGCACGATGTGATAACGAACACCCGGCAAATCCTTCACACGACCACCCCTGATCAGTACGATGGAGTGCTCCTGCAGGTTGTGCCCTTCTCCGGGAATATAGGCAATCACCTCCACCTTATTAGTCAAACGAACCTTGGCCACTTTACGCAGGGCGGAGTTCGGTTTTTTAGGAGTGGTGGTATATACCCTTGTACAAACGCCACGGCGCTGGGGACACTGGTCCAGGGCCCTGGATTTGCTTTTAGCCCTGATAATTTCTCTTCCTTTTCTTACTAATTGTTGAATTGTAGGCATTCTTGACCCTTATTTTTGGGAGGGCAAAGGTAAAGGCAGACAGCTTAATCTCCAAAAAAATGAGTGGTGATTTTTCTGGTTCTGAACCTTTTGGGGATAAAACCAGCCATCCGGAGCCCTGAAAACAGGAACAAGGGAGATAAGGCAATGATTTTCCGCTCTTTTTCCGGGCAATCCTGAACCCGGCAGCAAGGTCCCAAAGAGCCGGCACAAAATACTGAAAGACAGGTCTGCCCTCTTGCAGAAGGTTAAAAAAAGGCTGTACCGAACCAATTGATACAGCCCCGGTCTTTTTAATCGATGAAGCAGGTCAGATCTTATACATCCAGCCATGGGTATCTGCAACCCGGCCTTCACGCATATCGGTGATTGTTTTCTTGATTACCGGCGCGATCTTCCATTTATCCAGGTCAAATTTCATGCTGATATCTTTATAACCAAGTTCCTTAATCGGGGAAATGGTGGCAGCGGTACCGGTACCGAATACTTCCATATGTTCGCCGGCCTGGTAAGCGGCCAGTATCTCATCGATGCCCAGGTCTCTTTCCTCCACTTTCACGCCCATATCATTCAGCAGCGTGATCACGCTGAGGCGGGTCACTCCTCCCAGGATGGTACCCTGTTCCAGGCCCGGTGTGATAGCTGTATTCCCGATTATGAAAAATACGTTCATCGTACCGCATTCCTGCACATATTTATGTTCATGGGCATCCATCCAGAGCACCTGGTCGTACCCTTTCCTTTTGGCTTCAGCCGTGGCATACATGGCAGCTCCGTAATTACCCGCTGCCTTCGCGTAGCCCACCCCGCCGGGTGCAGCCCTGACATATTTTTCTTCCACGTAGATACGCATCGGGGCTGCGTAATAAGGTCCGGAAGGACTCAGGATGATCATGAATTTGTAGGTATCCGAGGGACGCACCCCGATGAGTTCATCCGAGGAGAACATGAACGGGCGGATATACAATGAAAAATCGTCCTTGGTCGGAATCCAGTTCTGGTCGAGCGCCACCAGCTGACGCATCCCGTCCATAAATAATTCTTCCGGTACTGCCGGCATCTGCATGCGTTCGGCCGAGATATTAAACCGTTTGAAATTATCATAGGGGCGGAAGATCGCCGCATTGCCCTGGCGGTCCTTGTATGCCTTGATGCCTTCGAAAATAGACTGCCCATAATGAAGGGCTGCCAGTGAGGGGCTCAGCAACAAAGGCTGGTAGGGTTTGATTTCGGCATTTTTCCATTCCCCGTTCTCATAGTCCGCTTCCAGCATATGATCGGTAAAGTATTTTCCAAAGGGCAGGTCATCCAGGTTTAAATCCTGTAATTTGCTTCTTTCTGCCCGGGTGATTGAAATATCCATTGCTGCAGTCATAAAAGGGTATTTTTGAACTCCAAAGAAACGAAAAAAAGCCAAGTACTGTTTGTACTTTTATCAGGTAATTCATGGATATTAATCATATTGAACTGAACCCGGCCTCAGTGGCCGGACTCTATAAGAATCACCTCGTGGAAACGGGGGGCAAAGCCCCATCTGTTCCAAAGCAGGCGCCTTTGCCATCCTCCCCTGAAAAGCCTGACCCCGCCCCTGCTGAATGGAAGGCATTGGGAAATAACGGGAAACAGGTACTGGTACTGGTGAACAGGGAAGATGTTGTTTATCTCCCTGACCAGGAGCTGAATTTTCTAACCGGCATCCTCAGCGCCTGTAAAATGACCCTGGCGGATGTGGCCATCCTGAACCTGCAGCATTATCCCGGTACCGGCTATAAAGAACTGGTACCTTTCTTCAACAGTAAAACTGTTTTGCTCTTCGGGGTGGAGCCGGCGGGGTTTGGCCTGCCGTTGAATTTCCCTGCCTTTCAGGCGCAGGCATTCAGCGGGACCACCTATTTATGGTCGCCGGACCTGGGGACGATGGAAACCGATAAGCTGCTCAAGTCAAAACTCTGGGTCAGCCTGAAACAAATGTTCAATATTTAAATCCAGGTCTGTGAAGCTGATTTTTGCCACCAACAATACCCATAAAGCCAAAGAGATCCGGTCTGTATTAAAAGGAGATATCCAGGTGATCACGCTGAAAGAAGCGGGTATTGACCAGGAGATTCCCGAGCCTTATGACAGCCTGGAAGAAAATGCCCGAACCAAATCCGCCACGATCTTTGCCATGACCGGGATCAATTGTTTCAGCGAGGATACCGGGCTGGAAGTAGAGGCCCTGGGGGGTGAACCGGGGGTAAAAAGTGCCCGGTACGCCGGGGAAGGCCGGTCCTTTGATGCCAATATTGATAAACTGCTGGCCCGGCTCGGGGGAGTAACCAATCGTAAAGCCAGGTTCAGGACCGTTATTTCCCTGTTTATCGGGGGACGGGAAACCCAGTTTGAAGGCATTTGTGAAGGCCGGATCACTGAAAAAAGAAAGGGGGGGAACGGCTTTGGTTATGATCCTGTTTTTGTACCCGAAGGCTCAGCGCTTAGCTTTGCGGAAATGGATATGGCTGGAAAGAATAAATTCAGCCACCGGAAGAAAGCGACCGAAAAACTGGTAGCATTTTTGAATAGCCTATCATAAAACCACCAAATATTGACATCCGAACGCAACCAAAATATCAGCGAAACCGACCTAATTAATGGGTGCATGGCAAATGACCGGCGCATGCAGGAGGAATTGTACCGCCGGTTCTCCCCCCGTATGTATGCCGTTTGTCTCCGGTACGCAGGCAATGCAGAGGAGGCCCAGGACATCTTACAGGAAGGATTTATCAAGGTCTTTAAAAAACTGGACAGTTTCAGAAGTGAAGGATCGTTTGAAGGCTGGGTCCGCCGGATTTTCGTAAATACGGCCATCGAGCATTTCCGGAGAAAAAGATACCTGCTGCCGGTTACAGAAAAAGAAGAGAACACCCTGGAAGGGAAATATACATCTGTATTGGATGAACTGGGTGCCAAAGATATCATGGCCCTTGTGCAGGAACTTTCTCCCGGTTACCGTACTGTTTTCAACATGTACGTGGTCGAGGGATATACCCACAAGGAAATAGCGGACCTGCTGGGCATCAGCGAAGGCACCAGCAAATCCCAGTTATCCAGGGCCAAGGTCATCCTGCAGGACATGGTCAGAAATTTTATAGACCAGCAAAGAGGAATCAGTACAAAATAAACATGAGCAACACGATCCGAAATAAGTTATCCGGCTTTGAATCAGCCCCTCCTCCCGGTACCTGGGAGCAGATACAGGCTGAACTTGACGGATTAAACGAATGGCGGTCGTTGGGAGACAAATTGAAAGATGCGGAAAAGGCCCCGCCGGCCGGATACTGGAGCCGGATTCTATCCCAATTGGAAGAAGCCGGTTTAGCCGGTAAATTATACCATCACGAGCAGGCCCCGCCGGAAAATGCCTGGGAGCAAATCCTTCAGGGTATTGGAACAGGAGTTTCCAATCCCGTTGAGCGAAAAATAACTCCCTGGTTTCGTTATGCAGCTGCAGCTGCCATCCTGGTAATAGTCGGTTTGGGTATCATGCGCCTCACGCAGTTCCGGAATGAAGAACCTGGCATGGCAGTGCAGCAGGATTCCCTTCCTGCAAACAACGGTAAAACGACCGATAACAGCAAAGCAGAACTGACCAAACTGGTGGCGGGTATCCCTGCCGGTAATGAAGAAGCGCGGAATGACGCCGCCCTGGAAGCCAGTAAAAAAACATTTGCCAAACTGGACCTGCCCGAGCGCCGGATCGCCAGGGAGGTTTCCAATTTTTATTTTACCAGTACTGCAGAAACGGACGCAGCCAGCCGGGGCCTGGATATAAATAACAGCAGCGGTCTGCCGGATCCGGCAGTTGCGGCTGACCGCTATATCACCCTGATGACACCCGAAGGCAATATCATCCGGGTATCGAAAAAACTCAGCGGGATGGTCTGTTGTATATCAGGGGAAACAGGAGATCCCGCCTGCGAGAACCAGCTGAAAAAATGGAGGGAAAAGATCGTCGCTTCATCTATCGGTCATTCCGCCGACAGTTTCATGGATATCCTGATGCTGGTTAATTCCACCGAAGAAACCCGCAACGACTAAATTATTCAACTGCTAATTCAACAAAATTTATGGGAAGGGTCAAGATCGAGCTGCCGGAAAGTTTTCGTTTTTCCTGCGAGATCCCGGTGAGGATCACAGATATCAACTATGGGGGGCATACGGGAAACGACACCCTCCTCTCCCTGATCCACGAAATACGCATGCAGTTCTTATGTAGCATTGGTTATACCGAAATGGACATGGCCGGTGCCGGCCTGATCATGGCGGATGCAGCCATTGAATTCAGGAAAGAGTTGTTTTACGGGGAATCCCTCACTGCATTCGTGAGCGCCGGCGATTTTTCCAGGATCGGTTTTGACCTCTATTACAAACTGGAAAAGAAGACGGAGACAGGAACAGCCATCGTGGCACTGGCAAAGACCGGGATGGTCTGCTACGATTACAGCCGGAAAAAAATCATTGCAGTACCGGATGAAGCCCGGCAAAAACTGGAATCAGCCTAAGAGCGGTTCCAGATCTTCCAGCTTTCTTCTGCCTGGATGACCAGCATATCTTCCCCGTTTTTGATCCCGGCACCCCTCGCCTCCCCTTTTTGAAGAAACAAAGTTTTGGAAGGGTTGTACACCAGGTCATACAACAAATGTTTTTCGGTAATGCCCTCATAAGGAACCGGCGGACAGCTTCCTGTATCGGGAAAGGTCCCCAACGGGGTGGTATTGATGATCAGGTTATGCTGACGGACCGTCTCCTTATCCAGGTCTGCATACGTAAGATCCGACCCGGTATGCAGGCTCCGGCTGACCACCTGGTACCGGATGCCTAATTTTTTCAAAACAAAGATCACTGCTTCTGTGGCGCCTCCGTTACCCAACACCAGCGCCCTGCTATGCCAGGGTTTCAGCAAGGGGCTCACACTTTTTTCAAAACCCGCCACATCTGTATTATAACCGGTGAGCCTTCCCCCTTTGATCCGGATACAATTGCAGGCATGCAGTCCTTCGGGTATTTCAACAGCAGCCAGGTAAGAAAGCACCTGCTTTTTATACGGGATGGTCACATTAAGTCCTTCCAGTTCCGGGTTGGTATCCAGCAAACCGGGTAGCTCAGCGATTGTGGCAAGGGGAAACAATTCATACCGGCAATCCTCAAGCCCTTCTTCCTCAAACTTCCTGCTAAAATATTTTTTGGAGAAAGAATGAGTCAGGGGAGAACCGATCAGGCCAAAGAGGCGCATCAGGCCAATTCTTTTTTATCCAGGTATAAGGTAAATGTATCACCCCGGAGACCAATCCGCATGGCTTCCAGCGGAATCACTTCCGTAGGAGCAATATTACCGAGATTGGCATTACAGCCGAGTAATTCGATAAAATAAAGTTGTTGTGCTTTTTGCGGAGCCTCCCAGATAATTTTCTCACCCGGGATCTGGGTCAGGATTTCCTGTACCAGTCCTTCCCTGACCTCACCGCTGCCACGATAGATACCCACATTACCGGCTTCCCGGGCTTCCGCGATCACATAACTGGAACCGGCTTCCAGTTCGGCCCGCATCAGTTCGATCCATTTATAAGGAGGAATGATATGTGCGGCATCCTTGCTGCCCACTTCACTCAGTACGGTTCCGTGCTTGGTGAGTTTTTCAATATACCCGCATTTTTCTGCGTGCGGGATCGTAATGGAGCCATCACTGACTTCCATATAACTGATGCCGTAGTCCCTGCACACGCTGATATAATCTTCAAACTGGTTGCGGATCAGGAACGCTTCAAATAAAGTGCCGCCAAAATAAACCGGGATATCAAAGGAACGGTATACATCCAGTTTTTCCCGCAGGTTGGGAGTTACAAAAGAAGTTCCAAAACCCAGTTTTACAATATCCACATGAGGATGGGATACACTCAGGAAATTACGGGCTTCTTCAACACTCAGGCCTTTATCCATCACCATGGTAATGCCTGATTGCCTGGGTTTTCTATTTCGGTCAGGTATTTGCGTTAAATTAAAATTCATACTGCTTTTATTTGAGTTTCACCAACATTTAAAACGCGGCAAAAATAGGGAAGATTCATCTCAGATCACATGATTTATACTGCCGCCCCGGGTGATCAGATCGATCGGTTTCTTTTATACTTTGCCAGCAAGTCCACCAGTTGCTGATTTTGCAGGATAGCCGGATTCAGTTCCACCATTTTCCGGAGCAGTTTAGGTGCGGCCTGCAGGGCGGTCTCCAGATGCAGTAAAGCTTCTTTCGGTTTCCCGTTTGCAAACAATACTGCCGCCCGGTAATAGATAAAAAGCGGTTTTTGATGGGTCACTTTCAGCGCCGCGTCCGTCTGTTCCAGGGCTTCCTCAAAAAAGCGGGCCTGGTACAGGCAACGGATCAGGGCTTCCCAGCCATTGCTATTGCGGGGACGGATCCGCACCACATTGGAAAAATACTGGATGGCTTCCCGGTACAGGCCCAGCTGCATCTTGCATTCGCCGGCCAGCAGGTTATACTCGGGCTGGTTGCGCTGCATCTTCATGGCAGTTTCCAGCTGGCGGATACAGGCCTGCCACTGCCTTTCATTGTAATAGGTACAGGCGATCTTATAGAACAGTTTACTGTCCTCCTGCCGCAGGTGGGAGGCCTTGCGGTAATAAAACCGGGCCTGCGCGGGGTTCTTTAATTTTTCATAGCAATGACCGATTGCTTCAAAGATCACATCCTCCGGCTTGGCCAGTTCGTTTACTTTTTCCAGTGCTTCGATTGCCTCCCTGTATTTGCGGAGACGGATGTAGGCATCCCCCATATTGCGGTAAGCATAATCAAATTTCTCCTCAATGGTGATCGCATATTTATAAGCATCGATGGCTTTTTCGTACAGTTTCAGTCCCTGGTAGGCTGCCGCCAGGTTGAACCAGGCCAGTTCATTGTAAGGATATTCATCAATGATCTGCTGGTGCAGCCGGATACCTTCTTCGTTACGGCCGGTAAAATCGGTCCAGAAACAAATCTTGTACAAAGCCTCTTCGTTATTGGGATCTTCTTCGAGAATCAGTTTAAGGCAATCAAACACTTTGTCAAAATCCTCGTAGTCATCATAAACATCCGCAAGCTCAAACAGGAGTTCCGTTTTTTCCTCTCCTTCAAACTGGGAGACGGCCTCTTCCAGCAGGGTCACTGCTTTATCCTGCTGATCCAGCGCCAGGTACACTTCTGTTTTTAAAATATAGAGATTGATATCCGTACTGTCCAGTAATGCTGCCTGTTCGAGCACATCCAGGGCCTCCGGGTAGCGGCGGGCGGACAGGAGGACATCCGCCTTTTTAATGAAAAGCATGGCAGAATAAGGATACTGTTCACAAGCGAATTCCGCTGCCATCATAGCCATTTTCAGGTCTTCCTTTTCCAGGAAATACCCGATGATCCGCTCAAAGGAATCCTCTTCGATAAAAGAGTGGCTGCGCCCGTTTTTTAAGTTTTCAAATTGCCTGAGTAATTCCTGTAATAGTTCGCTGTCTTCCCGGTATGGATTCTCTTGCATGTATTCCGCTCATTTAAAGTGCTGAAACTGGTTGAGGACCTCGATCAGACAGCAAAATCCCTTTGCCCCCTGAAAACTGTTGTTATCAACAAGTTAAGCCAAAAAAACCGGGGAAATTACTGTTTAGTTTTCCCCATATGTGCAAAATAGAAACTTTTTTCCGGGAGAGAATGTAACAATTTGCACACAGTCCCGTTAATACTGTATTAAAGTTCTGGACGAACGGTTTTTAAACTTTCCTTTTTTGTCACTACATTTGTAACCGATGAACCATCCAAGGCTGACCATATTATGGAAAAACGGGGGTAAAAAGCTGGGAATAATCCTGCTTTTCGCCTGTACCGGTTTTGGCGCATTCGCCACCCTTGGTGATGGTAATAAAAGGTCCGAGAAACCCAAAAACTCCCTTCTTTCTTCGAGAACCAATACCCGGCCCGGTTCTTTTAGCCTGAAATCCGGCTATAACTACCGGGGTAACTATGTAATTAATAACGAAACAGGAAAGAGGACCATCCGTCTCAATACCGTTGTCACGGTACAAAAGGGCCGGACCACTTTTATTGTTCCGCTTAAAAAGAACGTGGTTCTCAACAGGGTGAGACTGGATATCGGTAACCGCCAGTTCCAGCGTAATTAATTCGATTTTCCCCCTTTACTTTCTTCGTAGGTCATAACCCTGAAACCGGATTTGGGCAGGTCAAACTTTGATTGCTGTACCGGGTTGTAATTAACGGCAGACACGGTATACGTAACCAGCATATTCCCGAGTGTGGCTTCGTATTGCATGGCCAGGCCGGGCAGGTTCTTATTCAGGTACTGGAAATCCTTATTGACCGGGACCAGGTCCCTGGTAAAATAAACATTGAAATTGCTGCCATCAGCGAGTTTCCCCACCGCTTTCTGACAATTATAACCGGCAATGGTCTTGTACTCCTCCACATAGGTAAACGTGACCCCCTCGTATTTCTTATTTGATTCTTTCCAGTCGTCCCGGGTCATGGTGATCATGTACTTCTGTTCACCATATTCCTTCAGTACGGTCACATTTCCGGTCTTACCGTCCACAATCGTCGCCTGGGTACCCAGTGAACTGATCATATCCGAGCGGCTGGAGCTGCCTTTCAGGTACACGACGCTGGTGGCCCCATCCAGCAGGTCGGCAGCCTGCGGCGTCTTGTTGCTGGTATTGATGACAATATCGTAGGAAATGGTCGCCTCTGTAAGCCGGCGCTGGGCCCGGAGCCCCTCGGCGGCAAGCAGGAAAACGAGTAACGCGGTTATAATGGATGCTTTTTTCATTTTTTATTATCCCTATTGTATATATAAAAGACGTGCCAATTTAACCAATAAGTTGCTTAAATAAAAAAACCGGGTGTTTTGAGGCAAAACCCGGTTTTCTTATGACTTTTTTAACGAGATCAGCGTTTGGTCTTATTCTGCATTTCTTTCATTTTTTTCTGCTGTTCCTGCATCTGTTCCATCCGCTCCTGCCACTTGGACTTGGTTTTCGGCTTTTTCCGGTTCTCATCAATCTTTGCCAGTATCTTATCGTGGTCAATGATATAGTTCTGGATCACAAACTGCAGGGCCAGGGTCACTACGTTGGACACGGTATAATACCAGGTCAGCGCCGAAGGAAGTTTATTAAAGAAGAACAACAGAAATACCGGGAAGATATAAGGCAGGTATTTCATCATCGGGTTACCCTGGTCCGGGGTCATGCTCATACTGTACAGGGAGATCATGAAACTGGTGGCCGCGGCGGTTACGTTGAATAAGCTCAGGTGATTACCCAGCAGGGGAATATTTACACCGAATTTAATCGGTGCGTCATAGGCCGCCAGATCATGGGCCCAGAGGAACTCAGCGCCCCGCAGGCTCACCTCTGAATTAAAGAAACTAAAGAGCGCGAAGAAGATCGGGATCTGCAGCAGGGCCGGTATACATCCTCCCAGCGGGTTCACCCCTGCTTCCCTGAACAGTTTCATTTGTTCCATACTCATGGCCTGCTGATCGGCGCCAAATTTTTCCTTCAGTTTGGCGATTTCAGGCCGAAGGGCTTTCATCTTGGCGCCGCTCAGGTAACTGGTATAGGTAAGCGGGGAGATCAGCAACCGGATGAACAGGGTAAGCAGGGCAATGGCCAGTCCCAGGCTGCCGGCACTCAGGTTTTTGAAAAAATCGAAGATGGGCAGGATCACAAAACGGTTCAGCGGGCGCACAAATGCATACATGCCCTGGCCCAGGTTCACCAGTTTTTCAAATTTCTGATCATATTTTTTCAGGATATGATAGTCCGAGGGGCCATAATAAATACTGAAACCCGCATTTGCAGTTGGTGATACGGGGAGTTGCACTTTCAAATTGGCCGTTGACTGTACCAGGGTCCTGGTGCTGTCAGCAGGAATGGTCCAATCCATACTGCTGCCTGCGGCAAAATTTTTCTTCGCCATCAGGATGGTAAAGAAAAAACGCTGACGCACGCCAACCCAGCTAACGGATTCCTTAAAACTTTTGTCGTTTGTTTTGCTGATGGTATGGTAATCAAACTCCCCGTCAGTCACATATCCCACCTGGGTGTTCTGTTTTTCAAAATCTATATCCGATTCCTGCTGGGCAGCCGCGTACTGCCAGGTCAGGTTGAGATTCCCCTGGGTCAGTAATTTATCCGCCCCGGTCAGTGCCACATCAAAATCGATCATGTAATCACCGGGTTTCACCGTAAACTTATGGACAATGGAAGAAGAAGCGCTGCTGTCGGAAGACACCAGCGAGAATGAATAACTTTTACTACCGTCTGTATTTTTAGTTGAATCGATCCGGCTGAAATACAGATCAGCGGTCTGGGCGGTCTGGTTCTGACCGGTGAGCACCGGGTAACTGATCTTATCAAAATCAGAAGCCGCCAGTTTCAGCAGGTTGCTGTCAGTGCCCCTGAATTGCTTCAATTCCACTTTCTTCACTTGTCCGCCCTTGCTGCTGAACGTGATCTTCATCAGGTCATTTTCCGCCTGCACCAATTGCTCCGTTCCGATCGCAGCATCTTTGAAAGCGCCGGCATCCGCCAGTTTTCTCATGGTATCCGCTTTGGCACTGTCGGCTTTCAGGGCCACCGTATCCACCGGCGGTCTTTTGGTTTTGGCAATTGAGTCCTTAACAAACTGTTCTCTCGCTTTTTGTTTGTTAAAGCGAAGCTGTTCCTGGTTATTGTAATAGAAATAGCCAAAGAACAGCAGGGCCAGTATCACAAAGCCAATGACGGTATTACGGTCGAAATTCATTCTGGGGAAAAATTTAAGGTCGCAAAGATAGGGTAAAGGGACGGGATGTCCGGAGATGGCGGTTAGCAGCCGGCAACCGGTAATTTCCAGCCGTCCGGCCATAGTTTACGGAAGTGCATACCGGATAGCCGATACACCCGGTAACAGGCTAAATCATCTCGCTTTGTAACAATGGGTTCTTCGTCTCCACCTTTTTCTCCGCATACTCTTTGGCGGCCCTGATAAAATGTACAAAGATGGGTTGGGGATTTTCCACGGTGCTTTTCAGTTCCGGGTGGTACTGCACCCCGATGAAAAAAGGGTGGTTTTTCAGCTCGATGATCTCTACCAGGCCGGTACCCGGGTTCTTTCCGCTGGCTACCATGCCTGCGTTCTCAAACTGTTCCAGGTATTTATTGTTGAATTCCCAACGGTGACGGTGCCGCTCGCTGATCATTGTTTGACTATATATACGGGCTGCCAGTGATCCCTCCCTGATCTCGCAGGGGAAGGTTCCCAGTCGCATGGTGCCGCCCTTGGCCGTTACTTTCTTTTGTTCCTCCATCAGGTCGATCACCGGGTCAGGTGTTTCGGGGTTCATTTCGGTGGAATGGGCTTCTTTCAGCCCCAGCACATCACGGGCAAACTCGATGCTGGCCATCTGCATACCCAGACAGATGCCAAAGAAAGGCAGGTTGTTCTCCCGGGCATATTTCACCGCCACGATCTTTCCTTCCACTCCCCGGTGTCCGAAGCCAGGCGCCACCAGCAGGCCGTCGAGGCCGGTTAGCTTTTCGCTTACATTATCGGCTGTAATAAATTCACTGTGCACATTTAAAACCTGCACCTGGCATTCATTGATCGCACCGGCATGTACAAAGGATTCGAGAATGGACTTGTAGGCATCCTGCAGTTCCAGGTACTTACCGATCAGGCCGATCGTAACCTTGCCTTTCGGGTATTTCAGTTTATCGAGGAATTCCTTCCATTTGGTCAGTTCGGGCTCCTTATATTCTGTAATGCCCATTTTTTTCAGAACGATCTTATCCAGTCCTTCCCGCATCATCAGCAGGGGTACTTCATAAATTGTGGGGGCATCGGCAGCCTCGATCACGGCTTCCTGTTTTACATTACAGAACAGGGCGATCTTGCGGCGCAGGTCCGGGCCCAGGGTCCGCTCGGTACGGCAAACGATCACATCCGGGTGCACCCCTTCCTGGCTCAGCATCCGTACACTGTGCTGAGTGGGTTTTGTCTTCAGTTCCTTGGCCGCTTTCAGGTAAGGGATCAGGGTCAGGTGCACGACCACCGAATCTTCTTCGGGCAGTTCCCATTGCAACTGGCGAACGGCTTCCACAAAGGGCAGGCTCTCGATATCCCCCACCGTACCACCGATCTCGGTGATCACGATATCATATTCCCCGCTCTGGCCGAGGAGCTGCATCCGGCGTTTGATCTCATCGGTGATATGTGGCACCACCTGTACAGTTTTACCGAGATAGGCCCCTTCCCTTTCCTTATTGATCACGGTCTGGTAGATCCGGCCCGTGGTTACATTATTGGCCTGGGAAGTATAGATATTCAGGAAACGTTCATAGTGACCAAGGTCGAGGTCGGTTTCAGCCCCGTCTTCGGTTACAAAGCATTCCCCGTGTTCGTAGGGGTTCAAAGTACCGGGATCCACGTTGATATAAGGGTCAAATTTCTGGATGGTCACCCTCAGTCCTCTTGCCTGTAATAACTTAGCGAGGGATGCGGCGATAATGCCCTTTCCCAACGAAGATGTAACGCCCCCTGTAACAAAGATGTATTTAGCCATGACGGTCAGTTTTATCAGTACCTTAAACAGGGGTGCTATATAAAAAAACTCATACCCTGGTTGACCAGGATCAATGAAATGCCAATAAAAAATTCAGTGAAAATACCCCACCCTGCTGACCATCGGAAGTAGTTCGGTAGAAAAAATCCGGGAGGTCGTGTAAAGGTAATAGAAATTTAATTGCCGTTAAAATGAGGATACAGGGATGTGGAAAAAACAGTCTTTTAGTGAGGACAAGTAAACCCCTGGGTTACTTATTGTGTATTCCGCGTTTACTATAACAATTAAGACAGTAACCTTTTCGGCTTTCCGGCAGGAAGATGCCGGGGTTGAAACGGACTTGCTTTGCAGCGATAAATCAGTCTTTCTGTATCTTATTATAACTTGCCACCAGTCCCCGGATCAGCGACGAACTGAATCCCTGGTGCTCCATCTCATTCAGCCCCGCGATGGTGCAGCCTTTCGGTGTGGTTACTTTATCGATCTCGTGCTCGGGGTGGGTGCCTTTCTCCAGCAGGAGTTCGGCAGCGCCCTTGATGGTCTGCGCAGCAATCAGGGAAGCAGTGGCCGCATCAAAACCGATCTCAATCCCGCCCTGGATGTTGGCGCGGATATACCGCATGGCATACGCGGTACCACAGGCACCGAGCACAGTGGCAGCATCCATCAGCTTTTCATCGATCAGGACGGTCTTCCCGAGCTGGCTGAATAACTCCTGGATATATTCGATCTGCGCCTTGGTTGTTCCTGCAGGGGAAAGGCAGGTCATGCTTTGCTGGATGGCAATGGCCGTATTGGGCATGGCCCGGATCACAGGTACCGGTTTACCGATCGCTTTTTGTAACTGATCGATCCATATCCCGGTAATAACAGAAACGACTATATGCTTTTTGGGATTGAGCAGGGGCTTTATTTCTTTTACGATATCTGCGTAATTATAGGGCTTCACCGCCAGGATGATCACTTCACTCTCCTTTACGGCTTTTTTGTTATCACTGTGCACCATGCAGCCCCTTTCGGCGAAGCGGCCGAGCGGGGACAGGTTGCGGCGGGTAATGGTAATTTCCACCGGGCGGCTGAATTCACTCATGATCAGCCCGTCTGCAATAGATGCCCCTAAATTTCCGCCACCGATAATCGCAATTTTCTTTGACATACTTTTTGTTTTCAATTACAGCTATAAAATTACAGCATAATCATGAGGCGAACTGATAATACCGGAACTAATTGGAGAAAATGAACGTGTGTTAGAGCGGTACGTTTACCTCCTTTAGGAAAAGCCGTAGCAGTCAGTCATTTTCTGCTTTTCACGAAATGAAGGTTACTGTTCTTGTCATTCGGAGTTGCCTGCTGCAAGCAAGCGTAAAGGAGGGCGATCCGCTGAATCCGGATTAATAGTATTTCCGGTCCTTAAGAAAGTTCTTCACATAGTCCCCCACCCCTTCTTCGAGGGAGGTAAAGGGTTTGGTATAACCCGCGGTTCTTAATTTTTGCATATCCGCTTCGGTGAAGTATTGGTATTTGTCGCGGATGTCTTCGGGCATATCGATATACTCGATGACCGGTTCAACATCCATCCCCGCGAAAGTGGCCCTGGCCAGATCTTCAAAGCTCCTGGCCTTCCCGGTTCCGAGATTGTACAAACCGGAGGGTACTTTATGCTGCATCAGCCATACACAGACCTGCGCCACATCCCTCACATATATAAAATCCCGGAGTTGCTGCCCGTCCTTATATCCTGACCGGTGGGATTTAAAGAGTTTTACTTTACCGGTACTGCGGATCTGGTTGGAAGAATGGAAAATCACACTGGCCATCCGGGCTTTGTGGTATTCGTTGGGACCGTAGACGTTAAAGAATTTTAAGCCCTGCCAGGCAGGAGGGGTCGGATGCGGGCTGCCGGTTGATTGCGCCAGGGCCCATTTATCAAACTCGTTTTTGGATACCCCGTAGGGGTTCAGGGGTTTTAATTGCCCGACGATCCCGTGATCATCTTTGTAACCGAATTCACCGGCACCGTATGTAGCAGCTGAGGAGGCATAGACCAGGGGAATATTTTTTTCGGCACAGTACTGCCAGATCTTTTTGGAATATTCCAGGTTCAGTTTCTCGTGGATCCGGTAATCGAATTCGGTGGTGTCGGTCCGGGCGCCGAGGTGAAAGATAAAATCGACCTTTGTCCCGGTGGATTTCAACCAGTCAAACAACCGGTCCCGCTCTACCTGCTGCAGAAATTTTTTGCTGCTATAATTGGGCTTTTTATCGCCCCGGCCAAAATCATCCACGATAATGATCCGCCCGTACCCCTCCTTATTCAGGTAACCCAGCAAATAAGAACCGATAAAGCCGGCGGCACCGGTGAGCAGTATAACTGAATTGCGATCCATAACGAAGGTTAAACCAATAATTTGATCAGGATAAAAAATACAAAAAGGAGGACGGTCATGATGAGCATTCCATAGCTGTTGCTCAGGTTTTCTTTTACCAGCAACGAATACTTTTCTTTCAAATACATTTTCCGCCAGGCTGCCCCGAGGTAATTAAAGAATCCGCCGGTAATAAAATCAAAAAAAGAATTCATGACATCAGATTGAACTCAGGGCAGACCCTGCTTCCTCCTTTGACAAATAATTTTCGATTGATGTATCATAGCTTTCTTTCCATTCCCCGATCGTTCCCCATTCCATACCATCCAGTTCCACGCTGCCATCGGTCACCATGCCCAGTTCTTCATAAGGGTGATCGCCCAGCGCTTTTTTCAGGGCTTCCAGGTTTTCTTTCCTTACAGAAATTACCACGCGACTTTGCTTTTCGCCGAACCAGTATGCATCTTTCCGGATCCCGCTGTCACTGGCCACCACATCAAAGCCCAGGTCAAGGGGAAAGCCTGCTTCCAAAAGGCTGATGAACAGCCCGCCTTCGCTGATATCATGAGCCGATTCAATCAGCCCTTTGCCAATCAGCCTGGTGATCGTTTGCTGCAGGGCAAATTCTTCCTCCATATCAAATTGTGGTGCCGGGGATTTTTCCACACCCCTGATCTTTGCCAGGTACTGGGATGAACCGATATCATTCCCGGATGTCCCGACCAGCAGGATCACATCCCCCTGCGCTTTGAAATGCAGGGTCATTTTCTTACTCACATCTTCCAGGAGTCCCACCATACCAATGGTTGGTGTGGGATATACAGGGCCATCGGGGTTCTGGTTATAGAAACTTACATTGCCACCGGTAACGGGAGTATCAAATCTGCGGCAGGCCTCTCCCATCCCTTTGATTGCCTGTACAAACTGGTAATAAACTTCCGGGTCATAGGGATTCCCGAAATTGAGGCAATTGGTCACGCCCAGTGGCTGGCCGCCGCTGCAAACAATATTGCGGGCCGCTTCACTCACTGCGATCATTGCCCCTTTATAAGGATCCGCATACACATAACGGCTGTTGCAATCCGTGGTTACGGCAATTCCTTTTGTAGTCCCTTTTACTAACACAACAGCTGCGTCGGCAGGCGCGTTGGTGGATGTATTATTGGTTCCCACCATGCTGTCGTACTGGTTATAGACCCAGCGCTTGGAAGCAATGGACGGAAGGCGAACCAGTTCCTCCGCCACTTTACGTAAATTACCGGGAACATCTATTGCAGCAGGATCAAATTTTCCCAGGTCCGCTAAATAGGCGGGTTCTTTGTACTCGCGGTCATATTGCGGAGCTCCGCCGCCCAGTACCAGTTCATAAGCGGGAAGAGAAGCATCGAGTTGCCCGTTCATATAAAAATTCAGCAGCCCGTCGTCCGTCACTTCGCCAATCACAGAGCAGGGCAGGTCCCATTTTTCAAACACTTTTTTCACTTCCTCTTCCCTTCCTTTTTCAGCAACCAGTAACATTCGTTCCTGGCTTTCGCTCAGCAGGAGTTCCCAGGTCTTCATGTTTTCCTGGCGGGTCGGGACTTTATCCAGGTCAATACGCATGCCTACTTCTCCCTTAGCGCTCATCTCCGCCGTAGAGCAAATAATACCTGCGGCCCCCATATCCTGCATACCTACCACGGCTCCGGTTTGTATCACTTCCAGGCAGGCTTCCAGTAATTTTTTCTCCTGGAAGGGGTCACCTACCTGGACTGCGGGAAGATCCTGTGCACTTTCAGCGGTAATATCTGCAGAAGCGAAAGAAGCCCCGCCGATTCCGTCTTTACCAGTGGCACTGCCCACAAACATGACGGGATTGCCCTTGCCCAGGGCGGTAGCCGAAACGGTTTCGCCGGCTTTTACAATGCCCACACTCATTGCATTCACGAGCGGGTTGGTATGATAGCATTCGTCAAAATAAATTTCACCTCCCACGGTAGGCACCCCAAAGCAGTTACCATAATGGCCGATCCCATGGACCACACCGGATAATAAATGCTGCGTTTTGTCTTCTTCAAGATTCCCGAACCGGAGGGAGTTCAGGGCCGCAATGGGGCGGGCACCCATGGTAAAGATATCGCGGTGAATTCCTCCTACCCCGGTGGCAGCGCCCTGGAAGGGTTCGATGGCGGAGGGGTGATTATGCGATTCAATCTTAAAAACCACACCCAGCCCGTCACCAATATCCATCAGTCCCGCATTTTCCTCACCGGCTTTGACCAGCATGCGGCCGCCTTCTCGGGGAAGGGTCTTTAACCATTTGATGGAATTTTTATAACTGCAATGTTCACTCCACATCCCGGAGAAGGCACAGAGTTCATTGAAATTGGGCGTTCGTCCAAGTTTTTGTTTGATCAGTTCAAATTCGGCGGCTGTTAACCTGAGTTGTTCGGCTGTTTTTACGGTAACTTCCATGTAGGCTGAAAATTGAAATGCAAAGGTAAAGCATGGAGACCACTGCGAAGGCAGAACTTGTCAACTTTGTACCTACAATCACGGCAATATTGGTTATTATTGCGGGCTAAACCTGTCGTGTTGGAATACCTTCTGTTTGCCGGCTATCTCTTCCTGTTTGCCTGGCTGGTTACCCGGGTGAAATTCTTTACCCGTTCGGAACTCAGCAAATCCCAGCTCATTATCATTTTACTGCTGAAAGTGCTGGCGGGGATTTTTTACGGCTGGATCGGTATCTACTACAGCGGCCATGCCCGGATGTGGGATACCTGGAATTTTCATACCAACGGTCTTTACGAATACCATCTGCTGCTAAACAATCCGCATGAATATTTTACCAACCTGTTCCGGACCTCCTATGCAGACGGGTTTTCCCGTTTTTTTGAAAACAGCGATTCGTACTGGAATGACCTGAAAGGGAGCATTTTTATCAAACTGCTTTCGGTCTTCAATATTTTCAGCCAGGGGCATTACTATGTAAATGTTATCTTCTATTCATTTCTCACCCTTTTCGGGGCCATGGCCATTTTCCGGGTGATGAATGACGCTTTCCCCGGGAAACGGCTGACCATCCTGCTGGCCACCTTCCTGATCCCTTCCTTTCTTTACTGGACCAGTGGTATTCACAAAGAAGGACTGATCTTTACAGGGATTGCCCTTTGTGTTTACAGTATCTATTTCGGAAATAAGGAGAAACGGTTCAGCGCCCGGAAGATAACCGCGTTGGTCACCGGCCTGCTACTGGTGCTGACCCTCCGCAATTTCCTGGTGGTTTTATTGCTGCCGGCCCTGCTGACCTGGGTACTGGCCAACCGGTATCCGAAAAAGGGGAAATGGATCTTCGGCATCGCTTACCTTTTCTTTATCTTTTTTTTCTTTACAGCCAAACACCTGAGTTCCCGGCTCGACTTTCCGCAGGCCGTGGCGAATAAACAACAGGAGTTCGTAAAACTGAAAGGGAAAACGACCGTAGCTATCCGTGAACTTGAACCGACTGCCACCGGTTTTTTAAAAAACACCCCGCAGGCCATTTCGCTGTCGATGTTCCGGCCTTATCCCGGTGATGTGCATCATTTTCTTTCCCTGGCTGCTTCCGTGGAAATAAACCTGCTGCTGGGCCTGTTCCTGCTATTTCTCTGGCGCAGGACGGATGGCTTCCGTTCCGGGCCGCTGCTCTATTTCTGTATTTACTTTTCAGTATCTGTATTGCTGGCGATCGGCTATAGTAATAATAATATAGGTGCCATCGTGCGGTACCGGAGTATTATCATCCCCCTATTGGCCATTCCCATGATTGCTCAGATCGATTGGTCCTTTATTTCCCGCTTCATCCAAAATAACATTAAAAAATACGATAATATTTAATTTTCGAGCCTTCTATCGTTATTTTTTTATCAAATTCTTGATTTAAACACATTTTTTTCAACCATTTCCCCATATTTCGATAAAAAATTGGAAGAACAGCGGCAATTGCTTTGCTTTGCAAAAAACATATTCCAAATGTCACTACGTTTTAATGCAATCAATGGTCTTTCCTCCAATTCCACGGTTAAGGTGGACGGATCAGCCAAAATCACTGGCATTTTCAACAGCAATGTATTTACGCTTCAAACTGCCCGTGAGGTATTGAGCGACGAAGCTTACAAAAGTCTTCGGTCATCCATCAAAGCCGGTCATAAAATTGACAGGGCGGTGGCCAACCAGATCGCCAATGGTATCCGTGCCTGGGCGGAAGCAAAAGGGGTTACCCACTTCACTCACTGGTTCCAGCCCCTTACCGGTACCACTGCTGAAAAACATGATTCTTTCTTTACGTTAAAAAGTGACGGTACACCGATCGAACAATTTGAAGGAGATGCCCTGGTACAACAGGAGCCCGATGCTTCTTCTTTCCCCAGTGGTGGCCTGCGTGCCACTTTTGAAGCCCGCGGTTACACTGCCTGGGATCCCTCTTCTCCTCCCTTTATCATGGAGATCGGGCAGGGCAAAACCCTTTGTATCCCGACCATCTTTGTTTCTTATACCGGTGAGTCACTGGATTACAAAGCGCCGCTGTTAAAAGCACTGGACGCCCTGAACAAGGCTGCGGTGGATGTATGTAATTATTTTGACAAGAATGTAACCCGTGTTACCGCCACCCTCGGCTGGGAGCAGGAATATTTTGTAATTGATGAGGCCATGTACAATGCCCGGCCCGACCTGGTGATGACCGGCAGGACCGTTTACGGCCATTCCTCCGCTAAAAACCAGCAACTGGAAGATCATTATTTCGGATCCATCCCTGAAAGGATCTATACCTATATGCGGGATTTTGAAACCGAAGCTTACAAACTCGGTATTCCCCTGCGTACCCGTCACAATGAAGTGGCCCCTGCGCAGTTTGAGTGCGCCCCCATCTTCGAAGAAGTGAGCGTGGCCGTTGACCACAACTCCCTGCTGATGGATGTGATGGACCGGGTTGCCCGTCGTCATAACCTCCGTGTACTGCTCCACGAGAAACCCTTTGCCGGTATTAATGGAAGCGGTAAACACAATAACTGGAGCATGGCCACCGATACCGGTGTAAACCTGCTGGCTCCCGGTAAAACACCGAAGACCAACCTGATGTTCCTCACGTTCTTTGTGAACACCATCAAGGCCGTGCACGATTATGCGGACGTACTGCGTGCATCTATCGCTTCCGCCCCGAATGACCACCGGCTGGGTGCCAACGAAGCGCCTCCCGCAATCATTTCTGTATTTATCGGCCAGTATTTATCCAAAGTGCTGCAGGATGTGAAAGAAAGAGTGTCTGATAAAATGGATGAGACCGATGAAAGCATGCTGAAGATCGACATCCACAAGAGTATTCCTGAACTGCTGATGGATAATACAGACCGCAACCGGACTTCTCCCTTTGCCTTCACCGGTAATAAGTTTGAATTCCGTGCCGTGGGCTCAACGGCCAACTGTGCCAACCCGATGACCGTGTTAAATACCATCATGGCTGATACGCTGAGGCAGTTCAAGAAAGAAGTGGACGCCCTGATCGAAAAAGGGGAAAAGAAAGAGATCGCAATCATGCATGTGATCCGCCAGTATATCGTAGCCGGCGAGAAAGTGCTGTTTGAAGGTGATGGTTACAGCGAAGCCTGGGCGAAAGAAGCGGAGAAAAGAGGTCTGCCGAATGTGAAGACCACTCCCCTCGCCCTCGATGCCATGCTGACCGACAAGGCCAAGAAGCTGTTTGAAAGCAATCATATCTACAGCCATAGCGAGCTGGAAGCCCGTCACGAGATCGAACTGGAAAAATACATCAAGAAAGTACAGATCGAAAGCCGGATCATGGGTGAACTGGCCACCAGCCATATCTTACCCACGGCTATCCGTTACCAGAACCTGCTGACCAATAATATCCGCGGGCTGAAAGAAGCCGGAATTTCCGAGACCGGTTTTGCCAATCAAAAACAGATTCTCGAAAAGATATCCGAGCATATTAACAAAACAGCCGACCTGGTGGAAAAGATGATCGAGGCCCGTAAGGTGTGCAATAACATGGACAATACCCGCACCAAGGCTATCGCTTATCAAAGCCAGGTAAAAGATGCGTTCTTTGACCAGATCCGGTATCATGTGGATAAACTGGAGCTGCTGGTGGATGACCGTGAATGGTACCTGCCGAAGTACCGGGAGATGCTGTTCCTCCGCTAAGCCATTTTTTCACCTTAACATAGTAACCCTGCACTGCGGGGTTATTTTTTTGAAATTTAAAAAGACAGGGAGTCGGGAGGTCCGGAAGTCGGAAAGACCGGAAGTCCGGAGGACGAATCTGAAAAGCAGAAAATTCTTATTGACTTATAATTCATAAAGACAGGTTGCAGCACTATATTTTGTTCCCGTTAGTATTTGAACTAACGGGAACTTTCCGTTATGATGTGACCTCTGTACACTTCAAAACCCCAGGTATTTTTTAACAACCCT
>JBBIGW010000010.1:0-41820 GCA_037447355.1 Bacteroidia bacterium
TTTTGCAGGAATTGCTTTATTTTAGTCAGGCTAAAACTGACGGATGCTTAAAAAGGAGCGGCAGGCCTATATCCTGCACCAGGTTAACCTGCATAATAAAGTCCTTTCTTCTTCTCTCTGCACGGAAATCAATGTGTCAGAAGATACCATTCGTCGTGACCTCCAGGAACTGGCCGAAGAAGGCAAGATCATCAAAGTTCACGGGGGTGCCCTCTCCCATTCTTTTAATGAGGTTTCTTTCCCGGTAAACGGGGTGTATTCGCAGCACCAGAAGCGGGTGATTGCCCAGAAGGCCGTTGGCCTGATCCAGAATGGCATGTTTGTGCTGACCAGCGGGGGAACCACCATTATGGAACTGGCCCGTTGCCTTCCGCCGCAACTCAAAGCGACCTTTATTTCGGGCAGCATCCCGGTGATCCTTGAATACATGCATCATCCGCATATTGAAGTGATCCTGATCGGGGATAAGATCTCAAAGAATTCCAAGATAACGGTTGGATCTGAGGCGATTGCCAAAATAAAGCAAATGAAACCGGATCTCTGTTTCCTGGGTACGAATGCCATTGATGCGGAACACGGTATTACGGATAATGATTGGGAAGTCGTGCAGCTAAAGAAGGCCATGATAGAGTCTTCTAAGAAGGTGATCTGCCTGAGTATTGCGGAAAAGATCAATACCGTGCAGCCGATCCGGGTTTGCGGGCTCAACGATATTGATGTATTGATTACGGAATTGCCCCCCGGCAGCCCGTCGTTAAACGCTTTCGCTGCCGCAGGGATCCGGGTTATGTAATTAAAATAGTAAACTGCTTATTTAATAATTATATCAAAAAAAACAGCTATGAGAAAAATTCTCCACTTATTCCTGACTTTCTCAGTGATGCTGCTGTTGTTGCCGCAGGCCATGCAGGCGCAGGAGCGAACCGTCACAGGTACGATCGTGTCAGAGGATAATAAAACGCCACTGACTGGTGTGACAGTCAGGGTAAAAGGCACCCGAAAGATCACGCAGACGGATGCAAACGGGAAATTTACAATCAAAGTAGGTCCCGGTGAAACCCTGCAGGTAACCTATGTGGGTTATGTAACCACCGAAGTAAAGCCCGGTGAAAGCGCCACAGTAGGCATCAGCATGAAAACAGCTGATAATACCATGGGAGAAGTGGTGGTAACGGCGATGGATATAAAAAGGAACCCAAGGGAATTGGGCTATTCTGTCCAGAAAGTATCCGGTGCGGATGTTGCTGAAACGCAGCGGGAAAACTTCCTGAATGGTTTAGGCGGCCGGGTGGCCGGATTAACCCTGAACCCAACCAGCGGACAGGCAGGAGCCTCCACCCAGATCGTATTGCGCGGATTCAATTCCATGGCGCTGGACAACCAGCCGCTCTTTGTAATAGATGGCGTTATTATGGACAACTCCAGTATTAACGAAGCAGGTGGTGGTGCCTCCCTGGGCCTTGTTGAGAACTCTACCAGGAATATTAACCAAACCGCCAACAGGAATTCCGATTATTCCAATCGTATTGGAGATCTAAACCCGAACGATATTGAGACCATCACGGTACTTAAAGGGCCGGAAGCAACTGCACTTTATGGCAGCCAGGCCAGTTCGGGTGCGATTGTAATTACAACAAAAAAAGGGAAGACCGATGGAAAATTCTCTGTGAATTATGACAACTCATTCCGTGTTTCCAAACTGACCCGTTTCCCTGAATATACCACAAACTGGAGCCCGGGAACAAACGGCGTGGAGGAAAATTCCTTTGTCTATTTTGGACCAGCATACGAGGCGAACACAAAGAAATATGACAATGTTGGCAATTTCTTCCAGACCGCTTTTACCCAAAACCACAATCTCACAGCCGAATACGGAAAGAAGAATGTAAGTTTCCGTTTTTCAGGCTCATTCCTGGACCAGCAGGGTATTGTTCCGGAAAACGCATATAAAAGATACACACTGCGGCTTACCAACAGTACCAAAATCGGAAAATACATTGATGTTAATCCGTCTATCACTTATATCCATAACACCAATGACAAACCCAAACGGGGGGCCGGCGGATATCTGCTCAACCTGATGATCTGGCCAAGTACCGATGATGTGCGTGACTACCTGGAAACAGACGGCAAAAAAAGACTGCTTTATTCACTCTCTCCCAACTCAGAAATCGACAACCCTTATTTCAATGTGAAATTTAACCGCGGTTATGATGTAACTGACCGGTATGTTGCAACGCTGGGCATTAATTTCAACCCCTTTAAATGGCTAAGTATTTCGGGCCGTTTTGGCTATGACCATTTCGAATCAGAAGGCTGGTCATTCTTTCACCCGCTTTCTTCCATTCTTTCCAAAGCCACCGGGGGGCAACAAGACAATTATTACCGCGTATTTGACGGATATAATCATACTATTACAGCCACTGCTAAAAAATCAGTGGGCAAGTTTAACCTTCGCCTGATGGGCGGCACTACCTGGCAGGATAATAAAACCCAGATGTACTCTGTTTTCGGGACCAATATCGTGGATTCTGTTAACACACAGGGGCAGATGGTAAAAGACCTGCAGGTAATCAGCCAGGACCAGATCAATCAATGGATGGGCGATAGCAGTGCCACAAGGGCATCTATCCGCCAGCGCCTGAACAGGGGGCTGCTGCCTCCGGGCGGTCTCTTTAATTATTCACTGTCCCGCCAGCTTGCATTTTTTGGGGAGTTTTCTGTGAATTACAAAAACCTGGCCTTCTTTACTTACTCTCACCGCTTTGAGACCTCTTCTATCTTCCCGAAGAATTACCGGAACTACAATTACCCAGCGGGAAGCCTGAGTTTCATTGTAAGCGATATCCTTCCTGTTCTGAAGAAAAACAATATACTTAACTATATGAAGCTGCGTACATCCCTGGCCAGCACAGCGAGATCAAGTTCGCCCTATGCCAACCAGTCTGTATTCAGTAATGTTACTTCCAGCGGTGGTGGTTTTGCTTATGGGTTCAATAACAATAACTTCTTCCTTGAGCCGGAGATCCAGAGCACACATGAAATGGGAACAGAACTCAGGTTATTCAACAGCAAAATCGGTCTCGATATCACTTACTATAAAACAACCAACAAAAAGCAAATCGCCGAAAATTTCAGGGCCAGTTATGGAACAGGCTATGTACTGAATACGCTAAACGTGGGAAGTACTGAAAACAAGGGGCTTGAAATCAGTGTTGACCTCAACCCGGTAACCGGGAAGAACTTCAACTGGAACATGCGCTTCAACTTCAACCGGATGCGTAATAAAGTGCTGGAACTGCCCGCCAATGTGCCGGAATTTTATATTTCCGATACCTGGACCTATGGGAATGCCCGCGGCGGCCTGGTTACCGGCGGTCCCACTACTGCGATTACAGCCTATGGCTATTCCCGGAACACAGCCGGTGATATCCTGATCAATCCGGCTAACGGATTACCGGTGGTGGATGCCAACTTCAAAGTGCGTGGGGACCGAAACCCCGACTTTACACTGGGATGGGTCAATAACTTTAAATACAAAAACTGGTCACTCAACTTTGTATGGGACCTGAAAGTGGGTGGTGATATTTTCAATGCCACTGATATGTACCTGACTCTGCAGGGAGTCAGCAAACGCACAGACGACCGGTACACCCCGAGAGTCGTTAAAGGAGTTTTGAATGATGGTCTCCAGAACTCAGCCACCCCGACACAAAATACAATAGTAGTCATCCCGGCCTACAACCAGTCCTATTATACGACCATGCCGGAAGAGGAATTTATCCAGAAGAATGTGAACTGGTTCCGTATGCGGGATATTACCCTGCGTTATACTTTCTCAGAAAGGATGATACGCAATCTCGGCTTCCTGAAAACTGCCGGAGTATTTATAACAGCCAACGACCTGATCTTAATGACCAACTACAACGGGGCTGACCCGGTGGTTAATGGCAACACATCAGGTACACGTGGTGTTGGCGGATGGGGTTTTGACTACGGAAACATTCCGGCCCCGGTTAGTGTAAACTTTGGTATCCGGGCCGGGTTCTAATTCAATACTACTTTGACCTTTTAAACTATTAATAAATGAAAAAAACAATATTAGCGATCTCATCTGCCGCAATACTGGCTGTTTCGATGAACAGCTGTACGAAAAAGATAGATGAGGCTTACGCGAATCCTAACGCGGATGTACGCGTTCCAATCGAAAAAATTCTGCCGCCGATTATTTCCACAATGGCCGCCAATGCAGCCGGACATGGCCCGCTGAATGATATCCGGTTTATCGGGAAATTTGTCCAGAATTTTCTTTTCTGCAATTCAGGCGGAGAATGGGACCAGATGGGGAATCGCCCCGGTACCGACAATGCCGCGTCCATGTGGCGTATCCATTTTTTTGATATCGGGCAGAACTGCAATAACATGATCAAATGGGGCATTGAAGAAAAAAAATGGGATTATGCCGGAGTGGGAAAGGCCATTTTAGCCTGGAGCTGGCTTACGCTTACAGATATTCATGGGGAAGTGATCACCCCGAAAGAAGCTTTTAATACCGGAGCCCTGACTTTTTCTTATGGCACGCAGGAAGAAGTATACACTTACGTCCGCACGCTGTGCCACGAATCCCTGAATTACCTGAATACGACAGGCGACAATGCCAGCCAGCAAAACCTGGCCCTGGGTGACCAGTATTTTTACAATGGCGACGTTAACAAATGGAAACAGTTTGTTTATGGTATTTTGGCCAGGTCCTTCCATCACCTGACCAATAAAGCGGGTTACCAGGCTGATTCTGTTATTTACTATTGTAACCAGTCCATCACATCGAATTTAAATAACGCTACGGTTAAATTTGCGAATACGGGTATAAGCGGAACCGCCAATTTCTTTGGCCCGCTCAGAGGTAACCTTGGAAGTACGGTGCTGGCAACAGAAACAGCCATTCGTCAATCTGCATTTGTTGCCAATCTCCTGAACGGTACCAATAGTGCCTTCCCCGGAGTGGCTGACCCCCGGGCCATCTACCTGATCAGGAGAAATACCAACGGAACATTCAAGGGACTTAACCCGAACAAAGGGCAAACAGTCATCACCGCCAATGACCGCCCTGAAAACTTTCATGGAGTCAGCCAGGCTGCTGGTGTGGTAAATACATCGCCCAGTAATGATAACAACTGCCGTTATATATTCCGGAATGCTGCTGAATTCCCGGTTTTAACCGCTTCCGAAATCGCTTTTATAAAAGCGGAAGCATTGTTCAGGAAAGGGGACAAAGCTGGTGCGCTGACTGCGTATAAGGATGGTATCCGGCTGAACTTTGAAATGCTGAAAGACTCATATAGTGCCAATGTGCCTGCAGGGGAACTGATCACAGCTACTACCATTACCAATTTTCTGGACCCGGTGCTGAATCCTGCCGTTATCCCGTCCAGTGCGGGTAACCTGACCCTTACGCATATCATGATGCAGAAATACATCGCTTTGTATATTCACGGTGCCATGGAAACATGGGTTGATATGAGAAGGTTCCATTATACTGATATTGATCCGCAAACCGGCCTGCAGGTTTACCGGGATTTTACACCGCCCTCCGGATCAGACCTGTATGCCAACAATAAAGGGCAGTTGATCTACCGGCTCAGACCCCGGTTTAATTCAGAATATGTATGGAACCTGAATGAACTGACACGCATTGGGGCGGTAGCCCTGGATTATCATACAAAAGAACAGTGGTTCTCTCAACAGTAAATCTTCACTTTTAAAACAACTATTTATGAAGTCAATAAAGAAATATGCTGCTGGTATGGCCGGGCTGTTTTTTTCGGGGGCGGTGCTTGTTTCCTGTACAAAATCATTTGAGAGGAAAATCAGCGAAAATGCAGATTTTAGTGGCAGTACCGTTGCACAGGTATATTTAGCAACTGTAAATGCCTCCCGCAATTATGTATACGTTGACAGCAAACCAGTGAATGGCGCGGCCCTAACCTCCGGAAGTGTCTTCCCTGCCACCGGCCTTGGGTTCCAGGTACCTGGCGGGCTGAGATCATTCCTCCTAATAGATACACTGGCGACTACCACTCAAAAGCCATTGTCATTTGCAAATAATATGCAGGCTGGTAAATCCTATACCATTTTTATGTATGATACGATAACAAACCCGTTACAAAAAACGGTGGAAACAAATATCGTGATACCGGCTGATACTTCAGCCCGTATCCGGTTTGCCCATTTTGCCTACAGTCCGCTTCCGGTTCCGGCCGTGGATATTTATTCAAAAAACAAGGGTGCCAATATCTTCACCAATGTGGATCCGACCTCGGTGACAGAATTTATTCCTTACGCATCCGCTGTATCTGATTCTTTGTTTGTAAGAGTAGCCGGTTCCGGAATCAACCTTCAGAACTGGAGCCCGGCGCCTGCTTCCAAATACGTTGATGTGGCCATTGTGGTTACCCCGACAGCCAAAAGAAGCTATACCGTGGTATTCCGTGGCGGTTACAGAGCCTCCACCACTACCAATGCCACAGTAAGGACTCTGTCTACAATGGTTAACCGTTAATACTAAAGTATCCAAATGATAAAAAAACTGCTCCTCCCGGAGCAGTTTTTTTTATTTACAGTAAAATTCCGGATTTTCAGGAAAAGAATAAATAAGCCATTGAAATCGCAGTGATGATCCCTACCATATCCGCCAGCAGCATGGAACTGATCGCATACCGGGTATTCCTGATGTTGACCGCTCCGAAATATACAGCGATCACATAAAAGGTAGTGTCCGATGATCCCTGGAGAACACTGGACAAACGGCCCTGGAAGGAATCAGGCCCAAAGCTGGTCATGGTCGAAACCATCATTCCCCTTGCCGCACCTCCACTAAACGGTCTTATCAGCGCCGTAGGCAGGCCATCCACAAAGCGCGTGTCTGAACCAGACAGGACAAAAAGCTGTTTCACCCCTTCAATGATATAGTCAAAGGTTCCGCTGATCCGCAGCATGCTGATCGCCACCAGCATACCTACCAGGTAGGGGATGATCCGGACAGCCGTTTCAAATCCACCCTTGGCACCCTCAATAAAGGCGCTGAAAATGTCGATTTTCTTATACAAACCTCCCAGCACGATCAGCAGCAGGATCAGCAGCAGCAACCCGTTCCCAAAAGCACCGGAGAAAAATTCAAGCGAGGTTTTGTCAAGTGAGGTCAGGTAAGTGATGAGCCCTCCCACCACCGCAGATAACCCGAATATCCATAAGAGAATGACGGGCTGCAGCAGGCTGATCTTCTGACGGAGTGAAACGATCAGCATAGCCGCAAGCGTCGCCGCGAAGGTGGCGATCATACAGGGCACAAAGATATCTGTGGGGTTCTTCGCTCCTGCCCCTGCCCGTATCGCAATGATACTTACCGGGATCAGGGTCAGCCCGGAGGCATGAAGACATAAAAACATGATCTGGGCATTGGAAGCGGTTTCCTTACTGGGGTTCAGTTCCTGCAAACTCTCCATCGCCTTCAATCCAAAAGGAGTAGCCGCATTGTCCAGCCCCAGGAGATTCGCGGAAAAATTCATCATCATATGACCGTGCGCCGGGTGTCCTTTCGGTACATCCGGGAAAATGCGGGAGAAAAAAGGGGCAATAACCCGGGATAGCCAACGCACCCCGCCCGCTTTTTCCGCAATCTGCATAAAACCCATAAACAGGGTCATCACCCCGATCAGCCCGATACATAACTTCACCGCATCATTACAGGTTTCAATGATCCCGTTCGCCGCCTGCGGTTTCAGCGCCACGACCTTATCTCCATCTTTCCTGTAAACGAGATTACCCTGCTTTACCCGGGATTGCGAATCCAGGGCACGCAATAGTTCCGGGGCAATAGCAGAAGGACCCAGTTCTCTTACTATCACAGAATCCCCGCTCTTCCCAATAACCATTTGGGTAAAAATCTGCTTCTCCCCGTCCGCTGCCAGGAACTTGAAGCCCGCCACCGCAATAGCGATGATGATAAATGCTGACCAGATTCTGCTTAAAGCCATAGAGAAAAAGTTGTAAGTGTTAAGTGATAAGATGTAAGTTAATTCAGTGTTCTTACAAGATATTGCTAACAAACCGTTTATAACAGAATGAAGATAATGAGATTTAGCGGCTTTTGAAGAAGCTGAAGCCGGAGAAATAAGCTATCTTTGCACACTTTTTTGAGAGAAAGGTTGAATGGTAAGAAAGTCAGTAAAGTCAGTAAAGTCAGTAAAGACAGTAAAGTCGGAAAGTCGGGAAGTTGCAGCTTTAAATTTGAAAAGGGTTTATTTATAGAAGAGTTCCTACTTCCGGACCTCCCGACTTCCGGTCTTCCCGACTCTCAACTACAAACTACTAACAACAAACTACTAACTAAAAAATGGCATTACAGGCAGGTATCGTCGGTCTCCCCAATGTAGGAAAATCAACTTTGTTCAACGCGGTCAGCAACAGCGCCAAAGCGCAGGCCAGCAATTATCGTTTCTGTACCATCGACCCCAATGTGGGACTGGTGGATGTACCGGACCCCCGGCTGGACAAGCTGGCGGAACTGGTTCTTCCCGTCCGTACGGTACCCACCCAGATCGAAATAGTGGACATCGCCGGTCTCGTACGCGGCGCGAGTAAGGGCGAGGGACTGGGCAATAAATTTCTCGGCAATATCCGGGAAGTGGATGCCATTATCCATGTGATCCGCTGCTTTGAAGACGAGAACATTCTCCGTGATGAAGGCGCCATCAATCCTGTCAGTGACAAAGAAATCATCGATACCGAACTGCAGCTGAAAGACCTGGAAAGCGTGGAAAAAAAGATCCAGCGCAATGAGAAATTGGCCAAATCCGATCCCAAACTGAAGGCGGAACTGGAAGTACTGGTGCAGTGCAAAGAACACCTGGAAAAAGGGAAAAGCATCCGGGAACTGGACCTCTCCAAAGAAGACCGGGCGGCCATTGCCGACCTCTTCCTGCTCACGGAAAAACCGGTACTCTATGTGGCCAATGTGGACGAAGCCTCCATGCTGACCGGCAATAAATTTTCGGATGCCCTGAAAGAAGCCGTGAAAAATGAAAAAGCCGAAGTCATCATTATAAACAATAATATCGAAGCGCAGATCTCGGAGATGGAAAATCCCGAAGACAAGCAATTGTTCATGGAAGAATATAAAATGGAAGAACCGGCCCTGGACCGGCTGATCCATTCCGCCTACCGATTGCTGAATCTATTTACCTATTTCACCGCCGGCGTGCAGGAAGTCAGGGCCTGGACCATCCACCAGGGATGGAAAGCCCCGCAGGCTGCCAGCGTGATCCATACCGACTTCGAAAAAGGATTTATCAAGGCCGAAGTGATCGGCTATGAAGATTTTATCAGCTACGGTTCAGAAGCTGCCTGCCGCGAAGCAGGCCGGCTCCGTATTGAGGGAAAGGAATACGTGGTGAAAGACGGGGATGTGATGCACTTCCGGTTCAATGTCTGACCGTCCGGGACTCCCCGTATTATTTTCCTGATTCTATATTTTAATCAGAAAAATGTATATTTAGTTAACCAACCACTGAAGTTAATATGCGCCGCTACCATATTACTTTAGGTTCAATCGTTAACTGTTGTCACCTGCCTGTATACCTCCTCGTACAGGCATTGTTCCTGGTTGACTCAAATGCCCAGGGAGTGGCACATGCAGGGAACAGCTATACAGCCGGAGAAAATTCCACCACCTCCAATACCGCCAGTGAAAGACTTTCCGTCAGCCTGAATTGTTTTTCCCGGCTGGAAGATGAAGCCAGCTATTCCATTACCCTTTGTGCCGACTTGCCCGATAACGATAACCCGCTCCGGGTGCATGTGAAAAGCGAGACGGGACATGTATTTATCATCCTCTCGAAGTGGAATGAAAAGGATACTATTTACAGCGTATTTGGATTTTACCCGAGAAGACCCGCTTCCAGCCTGATCTTCAAAAATGTCCGCAGTGAAATATTAAACAACGGTAACCGGGAGTATAATGCCTCCCTCACCAAAAGACTGGATAAAGATACATTCAGGCTGGTGATGAAGATGGCTGTTGAGCTGGCAAAAAAGAAATACAATATCAATAAGTACAATTGTTACGACTATGCGATCGGGATTTTCAACTCGGTCGCAGGAGAGAACAGGATCCCCATCCATCACATCCGTTTCCCTTTTATTTTCGGGAAAGGGGGATCCCCCTGCAGCCTGTACGCCGACCTGAAAGAAATGCTGGACAGCCGTTCTGAATGGGCCCCGTCCATTCAATTCGGGTTATACAGGGCGCCGGGGAGTACCCAGTAATTTTTATTTTCCGGATTTAACCATAACCGATTTTTTTAACCTTTAAAACTACACGTTATGAGAAAGTTCCTGGTCCTGCTATGCAGTTGCCTGGTCAGTCAACTCCTGTTGGCCCAACTCCAGTCTGATTCAACCGGCAGCAAAAAGAAAAAGAAAGTCACAAATTTTTTCTATGGAACGGCGGGTGTACACTTATCGGGTATAAATGGTGACAGCGACAGTTACGACAGCCCCCTGTTCGGGTTCCATGCCGGGGTGGGTATCCGGCTGGTGGAACTGAATGAGAATTTCGGGATCCGTTCAGAAGTAATCTATTCCATGCAGGGCTCAAAATATAAAGATATGTACACAACCGGCAAAGTGATACTGAGCTATATAAATGTGCCGGTCACCTTGCAGGCCACATCCGGGAGCGGCTTTTACGGGGAAGCCGGGCTGCAACCGGGTTTCCTGATCAGCGCCAAGGACAAGTACAATGGCGAAACCTTCGACTATAAAGAATTTGTCAATGGATTTGATTTCGGGGGAATCCTGGGAATGGGTTACCAAAAAGACCGTTTTGGCATTGGCCTCCGTTTCACACAGGGATTATCAAACATTAACAAGAATGATGAAGTGAATAAAGACAGGAATTTTGTCGGTACCCTCAGGACCACTTTTGCCTTTTAGCAGTATTAAATGAACATGGGGTATTGAGAATTGAGCATTGAGAATTTTTCCAGATTGGGTATGGAATTTTCAATGCTCAATTCCATATTCAATTCTCATTAAAACAAAGCCGTCACTCCCGCTTTCCCCAGGTGTACGGTTCGCGTCACACCTGATTTACGCCCGTCGTACTGGAAATTCAGTTCCAGGTTATTGATCAGCCGCTTATTAAAACCCAGTGACCAGAGAAAGTTTTTGCCGGGCAATAATCCATCCAGCATGATATAGCTGACCGTAGTATTGGCAGCAGAAGTAAAACGGATGTTATTGAATGTGAATTTTCCCGTCACCGAACTCCGCTGCAGGATATTATACCTTGTTTCGAGGTTGACACTGTGAGATACCGATTCTTCACCCCCGTAAGACGGGAGGTTCTTCTTCCGGTCGAATTTATAGGCACTCAGCAGCCTGAACCGGGTCCCCCGGATAAAGACCAATGAGGGTTCAATATTAAATACATCCAGCTGGAAATTACGGTTGGCAAACTGGGGCGTGTACAGGGCATTCATTCCCTTTTTACTGCTGACTGTTACGGAAATTTGCCGGTTCATATTCCATCTTCCCTTTACCGACCAGTCGCTGATCTTCCGGCTCTCATACCCATAGGTAAGCAGGGACTTGCCGGTACTCCGGTAATTGCTGAGATCAATCCCCCATTTCGAACTGAAGCGGTTAAACGAAAGCGTATTGAGAAGGGTCGTGTTCATCGTGATCAGTACCGTATCACTGACCCCGTATTTGAAAGGATTGAATTCAAAACCACCATTGGACACGGATTTCCGCGTGGTCTGGAAGGAACTGAGCAGGTTTAATTTGGCCAGCATTTTCTTAAATCCTTTTAACCCGGAACCGTTCAGTACCGAGCGGGGGCTGATATCAATCCGGTAATTAAACGTGATATAATTGGCCTTGATAAAATCATTGGTGGGCGTAAACACCCGGATGAATTTCGCCTGGTCCGGGAAAGCAGCCAGTTCAAATTCATTCAGTTGCTGGATGCCGTCCGCGTTATAGTCATTCCAGGCATACTGGCCCGTACCGGCCGGAACTTCGAGGTAGGCAAAATCCCTTCGCTGCTCCTGCCCCGCCCCCACTTCATACAATATATTTCCTGCCAGCAACCCCTTCCATTCATTCATCACGTATTCGGCCCGGCCGAGGATGGTCTCGTCTTCTTTTTGCCGGGACAGCTCCTTGTTCAGCACTTTCAGTTTCCGGAAAGTGGCATTCAAATAAAACTGCCTTTTGGCATTTCCCTCCAGCATGGTTTGGAGATTGAGATTGAGACTCCGGTCTCCCCGGATGAATTCTTTACCCGAAGCATATTGATCAGACCTTGTAAAAAAAGTCAGTGCATAGCGGTTCTTTCTGGTATCATCCGACTTCAGGTAAGCGGAATACACATCAAAAAGGAAGGAAGCCGGGGTCAGGGTATCAGTGATTTTATAGGTGGTCGCGCTCCGTTCCAGTGAATAGCTCAGCCCGGCCCTCCAGTTGTTCCATTTTTTCAGTTGCTTGCTGATATCCAGTGTGGGGCGGATAAAGTGGCCTTTGTTTTGCTGGTAATCAAACCCGGTAGCGACAAACTGGTTATTGAAATGCCAGCCCTTCCACCCGGCAGTATGACTGATCATATGCTGCAATCCTTTATAATCATCACTCCGGTTATAATGAATGATCTGGTATCTGACGGATTGATCATTCTTAGCGCGCAGTCCCACACCCGCCTTAATGATATTTTCATCCACCGGTACAGGTACTGCAAGCAACTGCAATCCCCAGTCACGGGTAAACTCCACGTTTCGCAGCCGCTCCAGCGGGCTGAATTTCCGCTGGACATATTCATGATCCAGGCTGGTCAATAGCTCCAGCTTCTTCTCCGTATTCAGTAAACGGGTGTTGCTGAACTGGATTTTAGATGCCCAGCCCCGGTCATCCCCGTTATGTTTGGTTGAAAAAGTATTTACATCATTGTTGCTGGTCGCCAGTTCCGCTTTCAATAAGGTATTTTTTCCTGGTGCATAGTCCACCCCCAGGTTCAGGATCTGCTGTCGTTTCGGTGCCACCAGGATCTGTACCGGCTCATACTGTCCCTGCCTGACCCCCGCCACCGGCGCCAGGTATTTGTACACTTTTCCATTGGCCCCGTTAAAATCCGGAACATAATCCCCGTTACCGGCTTTCACATCAATAAAAGAAAGGCTATACTTTGCCAGCTGCGGATCGGTGGAATAGCGGTAAAAAGAATCCGTACCCGCATAGATTTTTTCATACAAGATCTTATCCGCTGCGAATGTATCGGTCACGGCCGTGGGATAAAAAGCACGCTGGACACTGTCCCCCAGGTCCGATAGAAACTGCTTCTGCCGGTTATCCAGCACCTGGTTGATCTGTGAATTGCGGGCATCCGCATTATTAAATACACCGAGCCGGATCTTCCATTTACGTTTGATCTCAAATTCCTGTGACAGGTACAGGTTCGTGTTCAGGTAATTCCGCTCTGCGTATTCAAACTCCACCTGTATCCGGCTGTCCTTGGTGATCATTCGCTTAGGCGTAAACGTTATTTCAGCCGTATTGTAATTGATCACGTAGTCCTGGTCCTCGCCCCGTTGCAGCAACTGCCCGTCATAAAACACCCTTTCGGTATTGGCCAGCACTACGAAAAAAAGTTCATTATTGGGTCCCCGGAGACGGTAAGGGCCCTGGTTTCCCTCGAGGGGCTCAAGCAGTTGCCGGCTGAATTTACCCTTGGCCACGGAGCCACTGACCAGGGTGCTGGATTGTACCGAACGGGAAACCCTGCTGTTGTTTTGAAAAGAGATTCCCTGGAGCCGTTTATAAAAATTCAGGAAATAGGCCTGGTTCTGCCGGATATCAATATCCCCCAGGTTCAGTTGCCAGCCTTTCTTTTTAAACTGAAGGTAGACCTGGTCAAATTCATTCAACTGCTGGGTATTCCCGTCGGGCTGTATCGGGATATTGTTATCGGTAATCGCCGCCTGGATCTCGATACTGTCTCCCAGCATCCCGCTCAGCTGCAGGTTGAGGGAAGAATTCACGACGGCGTCCTGCCGGTTGCCAAAACCGATCTGCCGGCCCAGGCTTCCCTCCGCTTTTAGTGATCCGAAATCAAATACACCCCGCTGTTCACTGCTCAGTCCCTGGTTGAATTCAAAAGGCTTTACATAAAAATTATTCATCACACTGTCATAATTCAGCCGCTGGGTTACCGTATTCAGTTTAAAGAGGAACACCCGATACGTAACAGTGACCGTTTCCAGTTCCGGTTTGGTGATCCAGTATAAAACCGCGTTAACAGGATCCAGCCGGTAAGCAGCAGAAGGCACAAATGAAATGGAAAAACTGTTTGGGAGGATACTGACCGTATCAAGCACGATACTGTCTCCCGACACTTTATATGTTTTTAAACGGAGCGTGGAACCGGAAACAGCCGGGGCAGGCACCTGCGTAAAGCCCTGTAATGAAGACAATACAAATAATAAAAAAAGATATGGTTTTCCAAATTGCTTCAAAAGCAGTCGTTTAACACAAATCGTAAAAATGATTGATTTTATTGTACAGGTTTTACACTTCCTATAAATCTACTTATTTTTGATTATCAATCAGATAAGTATGGCCTTCTTTCCCGGGAAACTGTATATTTTCAGCCTGCTGACCGCCCTGGTCCCCGGTAGCCCGTTCTTATCTTTCGCGCAGCAAGATAGTTATTGGTACTTTGGAAAAAAAGCAGCCCTGGACTTTACTGTAAGCGGGAACCTGCCCGTGCCCCGGGTGGTCAATAACAGTTCGATGGAAACGAATGAAGCCTCGGCTGCAATTTCAGATAACGCCGGGAACCTGCTTTTTTATACCAACGGGGTACAGGTTTTTAACAGGAATCATGGAATCATGCCAAACGGCGATGGACTTAACGGGGATATTTCTTCCTGCCAGATTGCAGTAGTACCCCAGCCCGGCAGCGATTCCCTTTTCTACATCTTTACCACGGATGCTTTTGAGAATGATTTCATGAAAGGTTATTATTATTCAGTGGTGGATATGTCCGGTGATGGTGGCCTGGGTGATGTGGTAATCAAAAACAGCCCCCTCTGGTCTTCCTGCTCGGAACGGATTGCGGCCGTCCGTCATGCCAATGGCACCGATGTATGGGTCATTACCAATGACCAGAATTCAAATATTTTCCGTGCCTGGCTGGTCACCTGCACAGGGCTCCAGCCTGGTTTCAGCGTAGTGTCCACTGTTGGAGAAATAATGGACCAGAACCCCCTGATGAATGTGGGCGTTTTGAAAGCCAGTCCCGACGGAAAATATCTTTGCCAGACCCATTTCCCGTTTACAGATGCCAATTCAAATGTGTCGAATTTTATCCAGCTTTTCGATTTTGACAATGCCTCCGGTGTGATCCGGAATCCCCGGAAGATCAGTCCCCCGGCCACGCAGTACAACCATTGCGAATTCTCACCTGATTCAAAACTGCTCTACCTCACAAGAAAGGGCAGTAAGCAACTGGATCAGCTGGATATCACCCTGCCGGCGGTAGCGGATATCATCGCCTCAAGGGTTACCATGCCAACCATCAACCCGTACTACGATATCCAGCTGGCTATGGACGAAAAGATCTATCTCTCCCAGGGTAATTCCCAACTGGCCGTGATCAATTTTCCAAATGTGCGGGGTACCGGTTGCAATTTTCAACGGAATGTGATCAACCTCAACCCCGGTTCAGCATACGTAGGACTCCCTTCGCATATCAATGATATTGTAGCAGCGAATAACCAGGGCAATGGTTTTAATTTTATGATACTCGACAGCTGCACCGGAAGGGTCCAGTTCAGCTCCAGTCCTGCCCTGCCCGGAACCCTGACCTGGCATTGGGATTTTGGCGATAATACCAGTTCCGGTTTGCAGAACCCCCTGCATGTTTTTCCCGATCCGTCTGCCCTGTATACTGTTAAATTGACCATCGTATCGACCGCTTCCTGTGGAAAGCTGGTACGCTCGCGGATCATCCGTCCTTCCGGTATGATTAAACCCAAGGCGGACTTCAGCTATAACTTTGTCTGCGATTCCAATTATATCCGTTTTACCAATACAAGTACCGATACCGTTCAGCCCGGTATCCGTTTTCTATGGGATTTCGGGGATAACAGTTTCTCCGGCCAGTTGAATCCCATTCATACCTATGCGCAGGATGGAAATTACCCGGTGAAACTTAAAATCATTACCGGCAGTCCCTGTAATGACGACTCGGTCAGTTACCCGGTCAGTTTCTCCCAATTCAGCATTGATGTTACCCCTGATCAGACCATTCATTTTGGTGAAACAGCCGGGCTCAACACAGATGTGGCAGCAGATAACTATGACTGGTCGCCCGGAGATTGGCTCAGCGACAGCACCATCCGCAACCCGGTGGCCGTACCATTCGGGGATATCACGTATACCCTGGTCGCCACCCGGGGTACTTGTACCGCAACGGATACAGTCAGGATCACGGTGATCCAGAACGATTATATTTATATGCCCACCGGCTTCACGCCCAACAGTGACGGGAAGAATGACCTGATTGGTCCCCTGATCAACGGAAGAATCACATTGAAAGAGTTCAGCATTTTTAACCGGAACGGGGAAAGGGTGTTTAGCAGTTCCCGGCCAGGCGAGGGATGGGACGGGCGGATCGGGGGTGCCATTCAAAACGCCGGGGTTTATGTCTGGGCACTCAAGGCCATTGATTTTAACGGCAATCTCATCAGCCGGAAGGGCGTCCTCACCCTGATCCGCTAACCGTTAAAATTTCCCTGAATGAAAAAAAAGCTCCTCCTGGTTTTCTTTCACTGCTTCCTGCTCTTATCCCTGTATGCACAGCAACCGGTTGTTCAAAAATTAAAAATACCGGTGAAAAATAACAGGATCTTCGCGGGACCTTCTGTTCCGCTGGGTCAATTCTCTTCCACCCATAACCCGGGTATAACGATCAGCTATATGCGTATGTTGTCCCGGCCGGTAGCCGAACCAGGCGCCCGGGGCCGGAAAACCGGCTTTGCATTCGGCGGCAGCCTGTCTCATCTCTTTGGCAAAAAAGAAAAGGCGGGAAGCCGTGATTTCAGGTACCCCGGCTATACTGTACTGGAATTGCAGGGTGGCTTGACCTGGACCCCGTTGAACCGTGGAATCCTCTTCCTGGCCATGGGGCCCGGGCTCGGTTATTACGGAGGCCGTTTCCGGTTCATAGCCGGTGCAGGCATCCAGGGCAGCTACCCGCTTAGTCATAGAATCAATATCTGCCCCGCCCTGTCCCTGGTCAAAGAAAACGGGAGTGATGCATTATGGATCGCCGCATTGAAAGCCGGCCTGAGCTTCTGAGCAGCTTTCTTTATTCAGTAATCCCTTCCAGGGCGGTAAGAAACGCGTATTGCAGCGCCACATCTTTTAAATAATCAAAGCGGCCGGAAGCCCCTCCATGACCCGCTTCCATATTCGTCTTAAAGAGCAGCAGGTTTTTATCCGTCTTCATCGCCCTTAAGCGGGCCACCCATTTAGCCGGTTCGAAATACTGCACCTGGCTGTCGTGCAGGCCGGTTGTGATCAGCAGGTTCGGGTAATTCTTTTTCTCCACATTATCATAGGGGGAATACGATTTCATATAAAAATACGCTTCCTTATTGGCGGGGTTGCCCCACTCATCGTATTCGTTCGTGGTTAATGGAATGGACGGGTCCGACATGGTGGTGACCACATCTACAAAGGGAACCTGGGCCACTACGCCGTTCCAGAGACCGGGTGCCATATTCACGATAGCCCCCATCAGCAATCCGCCGGCACTGCCGCCCATGGCATACAGGTGCCCTTTCGACGTGTATTTCTCCTTCACCAGGAATTCACCGCAGTCAATGAAATCCGTAAACGTATTTTTCTTTTTCAGCAATTTGCCATCTTCATACCATTGCCGGCCCATTTCCTGACCGCCGCGGATATGCGCAATGGCATAGACAAAACCCCGGTTCAGCAAACTCAGCCGGTTACTGTTGAAACTGGCATCCATGCTGGCTCCGTAAGAGCCGTACCCGTAGAGTAACAAGGGGGCAGCGCCGTCTTTTTTAGTGTCTTTCTTATACACGATGGAAACCGGCACTTTCGCACCATCCCGGGCAGTGGCAAATACCCTTTCCGTTATGTAATCGCTTTTATTGAATCCCCCAAGAACCGGTTGTTCTTTCATCAGCTTTCTGCTCTTTGTATTCAGGTCATAATCATATACCGAATTGGGTGTGGTGAGGGAGGTGTAATTATACCGGAACGTAGTACTGTTAAACTCCGGGTTGGCGCCCACATAGGCCGAATAAGCCGGCTCCCCGAAATCGAGGTAATGCTCCTTCCCGGAAACTGCATCGCGGATACGCATCTGCAGCAGCCCTTCTTTTCTTTCGGTGATCACCCAATGATCTTTAAACACTTCAATATCTTCCAGGAGCACATCCGGGCGATGGGCAATCACTTCTTTCCAGTTCTCTTTCCCGGTCTTATCCACCGGGGTTTCCATCAGCCTGAAATTTTTTGCCTCCAGGTTGGTGCGGACCAGGAATTTACTTCCCCAATGCTCAAAGCTGTACAACATATTTTTTACCCGGGGCTGAAAAATGCGGAAGCTGCCATCGGGCTTGTCCGCTTCGAGTATCCGGTATTCGCTGGACAGGGTGGCGCTTGAGTAAATTACGATATAGGCTTTTGATTTGGTAGCATAAACCCCAATATAATTCGAAGGATCCTTTTCTTCATATACGGCAGCATCAGCCGAAGCCTCCGTTCCCAGTTTATGTTTGCGGATCTTCTCCGAAAGCAGCGTTACCGGGTTGTTGGATGTATAAAAAAGGGTTTTATTATCAGCAGCCCAAACGGGATTACCGGCGGTACCGGGGATTTCATCTTTCAGTAATTCCCCGGTTTCCAGGTTCTTAATATAAATAGTGTATTGCCGCCGCGATAATTTATCAATCCCGTAAGCAATCAGTTTATTATCCGGGCTGACATTAAACCCGGCAACCGAAAAATACCCGGACCCCTCTGCCATCCGGTCAACATCCAGCAATACCTCTTCCGGGGCTTCCAGGTTTCCCTTTTTCCGGCAATACTTGTAATACTGCTGCCCCTCCTCGGTACGGGTATAATAATAATAGCCGTTATTCAATACCGGTACCGATTCATCTTTCTCCCTGATCCGCCCTTTCATTTCGGTAAAAAGGGCTTGCTGAAATGGTTTGGTACCCGACATCATGGTATCCAGGTACGCATTTTCCGCTTTCAGGTAATCCACCACCCGGGTGCTGTCGGGCCCTTTTTTGAAATAATCATTCATCCAGTAATACTCGTCCGTGCGGTTGTCCCCATGAGCGGCCAGTACCGTATCTCTTTTATCCGCCACCGGGGCATTCACCCCTGCAGGCCATTGAACGGGTTCTTTTTTCACTTGGTTATTTTTACAGGAAACAGCCAGTACAGAAAAGCTGATGGCTGCCATTAAATAGGTGTATTTCATACAGCGGTTTAAGATACTGAATGTACGAATACCGCCGGAAACGGGAAAAGCCCTTTGGATAAAGGGCTTTCCGCTTATTTGAACTGTATTTTACCCGGCGACCAGTCCGGCCATGATATATTCCCGGTTAAGGCGGGCAATATTCTCTATGGAAATACCTTTGGGACAAACAGCTTCACAGGCACCGGTATTTGTACAGGCGCCAAATCCTTCCTTGTCCATCTGGGCCACCATATTGAGGGCCCGGCTTCTGCGCTCGGGGTGTCCCTGCGGCAATAAGGCCAGGTGGGTGACTTTGGCAGAGAGGAACAGCATCGCGGAAGAATTCTTACAGGCGGCCACGCAGGCCCCGCAACCGATACAGGCGGCAGCGGCAAAAGCGGCATCCGCCATATCTTTTTGTACCGGGATCGCATTGGCATCCACCGGGCTGCCGGTATTTACGGATACATAGCCCCCGGCCTGGATAATGCGGTCAAAGGAAGAACGGTCCACCATCAGGTCCTTGATCACCGGGAAAGCATTGGCCCTCCAGGGTTCAATCACGATCGTATCGCCGTCTTTATAGGCCCGCATGTGCAGCTGGCAAACGGTATTCTTCTCCCAGGGACCGTGGGGGCGGCCATCGATATACATGGAACACATTCCGCAGATCCCTTCGCGGCAGTCATGATCGAAGGCGATCGGGTCCTTCCCCTCTCGGATGATTTCTTCGTTCAGTACATCGATCATCTCCAGGAAAGACATTTCAGATGAGATATTCTTTACCGGGTAGGTATCAAAACGACCGGGCTCGTTCCCGTTTTTCTGCCTCCATACTTTCAGCGTGAGATTCATTGAATATTGTTCCATAGTAAGAAATTTGACAATTCGACAATCAGGCAATTTGATAATTAGCGTGCTTTACTTGTCGAAATTATTTTTGTTATTATTTTATCGATTTCATGCAACTTCTCAATCAATTTCGTGCAATCCGGATACAATGTTGACTCATTGCATAACATTAACCAATACTTTGTCTCTTCTACTTCTTTCGCTGCAATTTTAAATTTAAGTATAAAATCTGCTTTACTTTCGGCGTTCTGAGCCTCATGCACATTTGCACCTATTGAGGTTACAGACCTTAGTAATTGCCTGGCAATTACCTATTTGTTTAACGATTCCAGTAATTCCACATATTCGATTACCTGCAGAGAAAACTCAACCGTCTTTCGCAAAATTATATTCTCTTTCTGATCCTGCATTGTCACATTATCGAATTGCCAAATGGTCGAATTTTCTACTTGTAACTTCTTTGTGTAGGCTTAGCTACTTCAAAATTCAGCTCTTCTTTATGCAATTCCCAGTTACTCTCTCCTTTGAATTCCCAGGCTGCCACATAGGAGAAATTGCCATCGTCCCGTTTGGCTTCCCCTTCTTCGGTCTGGCTTTCTTCGCGGAAGTGACCGCCGCAGCTTTCCTTACGGTTCAGCGCGTCGAGACACATCAGCTCACCCAGTTCAAAAAAGTCAGCCACCCTTCCGGCTTTATCCAGTTCGGGGTTCATTTCATTTATGGCTCCGGGGATCTTCAGGTCACTCCAGAATTCTTTTTTCAGTTGCCGGATCTCTGTAATGGCTTCTTTCAGTCCCTGTTCATTCCGGGCCATCCCGCATTTCTCCCACATGATCTTGCCTAAACGTTTATGAAAACTTTCCACCGTTTGCGTTCCTTTAATATTCATCAGGGTATGGATCCGGTCAGCCACAGCTTTCTCTGTTTCCACAAAGGCCGGGTGATCCGTGGGTATGGGTTTGGTGGCGATATCATCGGCCAGGTAATTCCCGATCGTATAAGGGATCACAAAATATCCGTCCGCCAGCCCCTGCATTAATGCGGATGCGCCCAGGCGGTTGGCGCCGTGGTCACTGAAATTGGCTTCACCCAGGCAATAGAGACCTTTTACATTCGTCATCAGTTCATAATCCACCCAAAGACCACCCATGGTGTAGTGAACAGCCGGGTAAATCCGCATCGGCACTTCATAGGGATTTTCGCCGGTTATCTTTTCGTACATATCAAACAGGTTGCCGTACTCTTCCTTTACCACTTCCTTGCCCAGCCGGATCAGGGTTTCCGTATCAGGATTCTCAATACCGTGTTTGTTGGCTTCCGCCCTGCCATATTTATTAATGAGATTATACTTAAAATCGAGGTAAACAGCCTGGCCGGTCGTACCAACGCCGTAACCCGCATCGCATCTTTCCTTGGCAGCGCGGGAAGCCACGTCCCGGGGGACCAGGTTACCGAATGCCGGGTACCTTCTTTCCAGGTAATAATCCCGTTCTTCTTCCGGTATATCATTGGCTTTTCGTTTATCCCCTTTTTGTTTGGGCACCCAGATCCGTCCGTCATTTCTCAATGACTCCGACATCAGGGTCAGTTTACTCTGGTGGTCACCACTCACCGGGATACAGGTGGGGTGGATCTGGGTAAAGCAGGGGTTTCCAAAGTACGCGCCTTTCTTATGCGCTTTCCAGGCCGCGGTTGCATTACTGCCCATGGCATTGGTGGAAAGATAGAATACGTTACCATAGCCGCCGGTGCAAAGCAATACGGCATGTCCGAAATGTTTTTCCAGTTCACCGGTGACCAGGTTGCGGCAAATGATCCCTCTTGCTTTCCCGTCAACGATCACCAGGTCCAGCATTTCATGACGGGTGTACATTTTTACATTCCCGAGTGCCACCTGCCTTTCCAGGGCCTGGTAAGCGCCGATCAGTAATTGCTGGCCGGTCTGGCCCGCCGCATAAAAAGTTCTTTTTACCTGGGTACCGCCGAAAGAGCGGTTATTCAGCATTCCGCCATAATCGCGGGCAAAGGGTACGCCCTGCGCCACACACTGGTCAATGATATTCACACTCACTTCCGCCAGGCGGTGTACGTTGGATTCGCGGGCACGGTAATCACCTCCTTTTACCGTATCATAGAATAAACGGAAGACGGAGTCCCCGTCGTTCTGGTAATTCTTGGCGGCATTGATCCCACCCTGGGCCGCGATGGAATGCGCCCGGCGGGGGGAATCCTGGAAGCAATACGCTTTTACCTGGTAACCCAGTTCACCCAGTGAAGCAGCAGCGGAAGCACCGGCCAGACCCGTACCCACCACGATCACTTCAAGTTTACGCTTATTGGCCGGGTTCACCAGTTTCGCATGCCCTTTATACTCAGCCCATTTCTGTTCTAAAGACCCGGAAGGAATTTTTGAATCTAACATAACCAGTGATTACTTAATGATTAGAATTTTTTCGTTCGTACTTTATCACCCCCACCTGCCTGCCGGCAGGCAGGTTCCCCATTCTCCACATCACACCCACCCAAAATAAAAACTCAGCGGCATCAGGGCGAAGGCCAGGGGAACGATAATGGAAAAACAGACCCCGATACCGTTCAGGAGTACGAGGTATTTTGAATTACTTACCCCGAGGGTCCTGAAAGCACTCTGGAAACCATGCAGCAGGTGCCAGGCAAGTGAAATGCATCCAAGCAGGTATAAACCCACCACCCATTCCTGCCGGAATACAGCCTGCATTTTTTCGTAGAGATTGATCTCCTCCCCGAGCAAAAAACCCTGGTTCGACCTGTTAGGTAACCAGAAATCAGCGATATGTACCACCAGGAAAAGCAGGACCAGGGTTCCGAGGATCCCCATGCTGCGGCTGTACCATTTGCTGCCCTTATTTCCCATCGCCACGGTATATCCCTGTTTCCGCTTGCTGCGGTTCTGGAATTCCAGCATCAGTCCCTGGATGATATGGAGTAAAATGCCGGCAAACAGGCCGATCTCGAGGATGCGGGGCACGATATTGGAACCCATAAAATGAGCCCCTTTATTAAACATTTCGCCGCCATCCATGGCCCAGATACAGGCATTCAGGCCCACATGTACAATTAAAAACAGGATCAGGAAGATTCCCGTCAGCGCCATTATCCATTTTTTTCCTACGGAAGAAGTAAACAGTTCAGACCATTTCATAAGCAATGTACTTAGGGAGAGTAATCAAAATTTCGGCAAAAATACTACCCTGCAGGCAAAAAAGGGCAAAAGTTTTTCTGATAATGATCAGTACAGGTACCGCAAATCATCAATCATTCAGCCGGGCGGATAATTCGGAATCGATTTTTTTAAATAAATGGTACGGTTTATAGGTACGCCAGTTGTCCAGTGCCATGAGCTCCACAAACCGGTTCAGGCGGGCCTGTTTAAAGTCATATTGGGTCTGTTCCGGCATGTTCAGGCAAACGATCCACCCGTTTTCATCCGATAGTTCCTCGTACAATTCTTCGTAATAATCCTTTCCGTCGCTGTGATAATTCAGCACATTCTCCCCTACCAGGATAAATTTGTGGATACCTTCAAACATGAATTTCTCCAGGACTTCGCGCTTGAGCTCCATGATATCGTTTTCGATGGCATCGTTCCATTCGCCGATCAGTTCAATGATTGCATATTTTTCTTCGTAATCAGCCAGCAACACTTTGAGGTAAAGGGTCCGGCTGCCGAAATCATCCCACTGCGGGTGGATATAATAATTGTAGACGGTCAGGGAAAATTCAAACTCGGAATAGGTCCGGCCAAAAAAAGGGGATCGCTGGTCTTCCTCGCTGATATAAATATGCCGCCAGTTATAAAAGGGTTCTATATACTGCATATTCCTGTCTTCCCGGCAAAGATAAGCGGGGATAAGAGCTGTAATAGAGGATTTATTGTAAGAGAAAGGATTTTAACTGATCATATTCGGGAGCTATTATCCTGGTTTTTTTCTCCCGGTTCATGATCTCCCTCACCGTTTCCGGTACTGCTACCGGCTCCCCGGTTATCCGTTCCACGGCCTCCGGGAATTTTACCGGGTGGGCGGTTTCCAGGAAGATCCCTTTTTCGCCCTTGTGTTCCTGCAGGTAACGTTCCAGGGCCAGGAATCCCACGGCCCCGTGCGGGTCGGTGAGGTACTGGTATTTTTCCAGGACTTCTTTAATGGTGTTTTCTGTTTCCTGGTCCGTTATCGTATAAGCCGATAAACGGTTTTTTATTTCAGGAAACCGGTGCTGAAATATCTCAAGAATGCGTACAAAATTGCTGGGATTCCCCACATCCATGGCATTGCTCAGGGTAGCCACCGCTTTTTTGGGCTTCAGCTCCTGCGTTTCCAGGTATTCACTGACGATATCGTTCACATTGCAGGCCGCGATAAAATGACTGACCGGTAAACCGGATTGCATGGCCAGTATCCCGGCGCAGATATTCCCGAAATTACCGCTGGGCACCGAGATCACCGGCGGATTGTTCTTATCCTTCCACTGCTTATAAGCAAAAAAGTAATAAAACTGCTGCGGCAGCCATCGGGCCACATTGATGGAATTGGCTGAAGTAAGGAATCGCTGTGACGTCAGTTCCTGGTCGGCAAAAGCTGCTTTCACCATGGCCTGGCAATCATCGAATGTACCCAGTACTTCCAGGGCATGGATATTGCCTCCCAGCGAGGTAAGCTGCTTTTCCTGTACGGGGCTGACTTTCCCGGAGGGATAAAGAATCACCACTTCCACTCCTTCCACTCCATAGAAGCCGTTAGCCACGGCGCCACCGGTGTCACCGGAGGTGGCGACGAGGACCGTAACAGTAGCCCGGTCGCTTTGAACGGACTGACCGGCAAGCGCCGCAGCCAGGCAGCGACTCATAAACCGCGCCCCGATATCTTTAAAAGCCAGGGTGGGGCCATGAAATAATTCCAGGGATGAAATCCGCTCATTCACCGGTACCAGCGGGATGGGGAAATTAACGGTTTCACTGACGATTTTCCGCAGGTCAGCTTCCGGAATTTCATCCCCCACATAGGGCAGAATGACCCGGTACGCAATTTCTTCATTGGAAAACTGCTCAATGTGCTGAATCAGCTCCTTATCCACCTGCGGAATATATTCGGGAAAATACAGACCCTTATCCGGCGCCTGGCCTTTGATCGTGGCTGTGGTAAACGATACGGGATCCGATTGCTTGCTGGTGCTGTAATATTTCATCTGCTTTTAAAATTTCACCCTTGGTTCTCTGTTTTTTTATCTTCCTCACAGGTTAACACCCGTGGCCAGAATAGTATTATATCTTCAGGGTTCTCCCCATTCCCTATTCCCCAGTCACCATTCCCTATTCCCCACCTGCCTTCCGGCCCGCTTCGATGTAAGGCTTTGCCTACTCCCTACTACCTACTACCTACTACCTACTACCTACTCCCTACTACCTACTCCCTACCCCCTACTCCCTACTACCTACTACCTACTACCTACTCCCCATCCACCACCTCCACCCCTTTCTTATTGATTGTCGTAACATACGTATTAAAGTCAATCCCGATTTTCGTATAGATCTCCTTCATTACGGTTTCCACAACGCGGGCATCCTTTTCATTCCGGCTCAGCATAAATACAGATGGGCCCGAACCGGAAATGCCTCCTCCGAGTGCGCCGGCCTCCCTGCATTGTTTTTTTACTTCATCGAAGCCGGGGATCAGGATACTGCGGACGGGTTCAATGATCACATCTTCCAAAGAACGCCCGATCAGGTCATAATCATTTTTCATAAACCCGGTGACCAGTCCCGCGATATTTCCCCATTGCCGGATGGCATCTTTCAGCAATACCTGTTGTTTCAGGATCTGCCGGGCGTCGGAGGTCCTGACTTCGATCTGCGGGTGTACCACGGTGACAAACAGATCCGGTGCCGGTATGGAAACAATATCCAGGGGATGAATGGAACGGATCAGGCTGATGCCCCCGAGAATACAGGGTGCAATATTATCCGCATGCTTTACTCCCGAAGCGAGTTTTTCACCGTTCATGGCAAACTGTACCACTTCATCTGTATTAAAGGGATTCCCCAGCAGGTGATTCGCGGCCACTGCCGCTCCTGCCGCGCTGGCCGCACTGGAACCAATACCGCTACCGGGTTTGATATGTTTTTCGATGGTGACTTCAAACCCAACCGGTTTATCCAGTTTCTCCATCACGGATAACAGCACCACCCCCGCCACATTCCGCTCCGGTTCCGTGGGGAGATTATAATGATCCCGGTTATGAATGATCACCTCCGGTTTATCCAGCAGTTGCAGCTCCATGATATCCGATGGTTCATTCAGCGCCAGTCCCAGGATATCAAACCCACAAACGAGATTGGCTACGGTGCCCGGACATTTAACTATAACATTTTTCATTTTTGTTCAATCTTCATTAAAAAAATCCAAGAACCAAGATGCCAAAGAAAAATCAAGAATCAAAAATCAAATAAGCACTATTTATCAAACAATCCTAAGAACAATGGGATTGAAATTTGATACTTTTCTTCCTTAGTAATCTCAAATCCCAATCTCCTATGACTAATGTCGTCTCCTGACTCCCGACTCCTGACTCCCCACTCCCCACTCACTTCTTACTCGCCCTTATTATATCCGCAAACACCCCGCTCGCTGTTACTTCTGCCCCGGCGCCTGCGCCCTTAACCACCATGGGTTGCTCTTTATACCGGTCTGTATAGAACAGTACTACATTGTCTTTCCCGTATAAATGATAGAGGTCATGTTGGGGATCAATATGCTGCAAGCCGACCGATGCCTTCCCGTTTTCGAATGAAGCCACAAACTTGAGCTTACATCCTGCCGCATGGGCCTTTTCCACCAATTGCTGAAAATGGGCTTCTTCTTTAGCCATGGCCGCATAAAAATCATCCACACTGCCCTTCATACAGGATTCCGGCATAAAGGAATTATTTAAAATCTCTTCCATTTCTATTTTATGACCCGCTTCCCGGGCCAGGATCATGATCTTCCGCATCACATCCTTCCCGCTCAGGTCGAGGCGGGGATCGGGCTCAGTGTACCCTTCGTCCTGCGCCTGTCTCACCACATCGGCGAATTTTCTTGTTCCGTCATAATTATTGAACACAAAATTCAGGGTGCCGCTCAGCACGGCCTGCATCCGGTGTATCTTATCTCCGCTGCTGATCAGGTCGTTCAGCGTGGCAATGATCGGCAACCCCGCCCCCACATTGGTTTCAAAGAGAAACTGGCAGTTGTATTCCCGGGCGAGGTCTTTCAATTTTTTATACTTACTGTAGGCAGATGAAGCGGCAACTTTATTACAGGCCACCACGGATATACTTTTCTGCAGTAATTGCTCATAGACAGCCGCCACATTTTCACTGGCCGTTACATCCACAAAAACAGAATTGCGCAGGTTGCGGCTGAGGACTTCTTCCACAAACTGCTGCAGGTTGGCCGGTTGCCCTTTCTCCAGCTTTCCTTTCCAGTCCGCCAGTTCAATTCCCTCCTCACTGATCAGCATTTTCCGGCTGTTGCTCAGCCCGGCAATATTCACCTGGAGGTTCAGCTGCTGCTGAAGAAAACCGGCCTGCTGCTGTAATTGTCCCAGTAATTTGGCTCCCACATTCCCGGTACCGGTTATAAAAAGGTTGACCTGTTTATAAGTGGTTTCAAAAAATTCTTCGTGTAATACATTAATCGCCTTCCGCACATCCCGGGTGGCAATCACGGCGGATATATTCTTTTCGGAAGATCCCTGTGCGATGGCTCTTACATTTACCCCGTTCTTACCCATAGCACTGAACATCCGGCCACTGATACCCGGGTGACTTTTCATATTTTCTCCTACCAGGGCCACGATTGACAACTCCGTTTCAATCTGCAGCGGTTCCACCTTCTGTAATGAAATCTCGTTGGCAAATGCCGCATCCACCGCCTGCTTGGCTCTGGCTGCCGAACCGGAATCAATGCCCACACAGATCGAATGTTCGGAGGAGCTTTGTGTAATCAGGATCACATTGATCTTTTCGCTGCTCAGTGATTCAAATAAACGCTTGGAAAAACCGGGAATACCGATCATCCCGCTGCCCTCCAGGCTGATCAGCGCAATATTATTGATACTGGAAATACCCCTGACGATATCGCCTCCTTTCCTGGACACAGACTCGATAAGTGTGCCTTCATCCGACGGGGCAAACGTGTTCTTGATCCATACCGGAATGCCCCTGCCCATTACCGGCTGGATAGTGGGCGGGTAAATGACTTTGGCCCCGAAATGCGAAAGCTCCATGGCTTCCTGGTAAGAAATGCGGGGAATGATGCGTGCATTGCTGGTCAGGCGCGGATCTGCGGTCATCATACCACTCACATCGGTCCATATTTCCAGCACAGACGCCTCCACGGCAGAAGCCAGGATCGCGGCTGTAAAATCAGAACCGCCCCGTCCCAGCGTGGTGGTTATACCCGCACTGTCGGTCGCGATAAAACCGGGGAATATGTATAAGGAAGCATTCGCTTTGCTGAAATATTCACGGAGCCTTTTATTGGTTTCAGTGAAGTCCACTTCAGCGGCTGTGAAACCGGAATTGGTCCGGATCAGTTCCCGTGCATCTTGCCATTGTGCAGGAACACCGGCAGCATTGAAGGCCGCCGCGATGATCTGCGAGGACAACCATTCACCGTAACTGGCAATGCGGTCTTTGGAACGGTCCGTCAGTTCCCTTAATAAATAAATGCCATTACAAATATCTTCGATCTCATTGCAGGCCTTTTTTACCAGGCTCAGCAACTGGCTTTGCTGTGCCACGGGCAGCAATAGCTTGACAGCATCCAGGTGCCGCTGTTCCACCACGGATAATTTTTCTTTAAAGGATTCATCACCGGCAGCAGCCAGCGCCGCAGCGCCCAGTAAAAGATCTGTCACACCACCCAGGGCGGACACCACCACCACGGTGGATTCCTTTTTGACAGCTCCTTTCACGATCTCAACGACCTTATTGATATTGGCTGCGTTTGCAACCGATGTGCCCCCGAATTTTAAAACCTGCATGACCTGTATAATGTTTTAGACTGAATAGAATGTTTAAATAGAAAACCGTTTGTTCTCTTGCAGCGGCCGCCCTGTGGTAATATGATAATGTACAATCCCGTTACGGGATCGTAATGGAAATGGTAAATGTGGTGAAATGTACCACAGCAGGAGGATAAATATGTGTCTGATTGTTTACCATGTTTGTTGAACAGGGCTGCAAGATACAATGCAATTGCCAGAAAAAGATTACCCGGCTAAAGAATCTGCCGCTTTTTTTACACTTCCGTATTTCAGCAGGAGCGCTTTTGCTTTTTCATAGTCAGACAACTTCACTCTTTCCATGAGCATACGGGTACCACGGTCAACCAACTTATCGTTCGTTAGTTGCATGTTCACCATTTTATTGTCTTCCACCCTGCCGAGTTGTATCATGATCGTGGTCGAGATCATATTCAATACCAGCTTTTGTGCCGTACCGCTTTTCATTCGGGTGCTGCCCGTTACAAATTCAGGTCCCACCACCACTTCAATCGGGAAATCCGCGGCTGCACTAACCGGTGAATCAGGGTTACAGGAGATACTGCCCGTTACAATGCCCCGTTTCCGGCATTCTTCCAGTGCACCGATCACATAAGGTGTGGTACCACTGGCGGCAATACCAATCACAACATCTTTATCAGATACGTTATGTTCAAGAAGGTCTTTCCAGCCCTGTTCCCGGTCATCTTCCGCAAACTCAACAGCCGCAGTAATCGCTTTCTCACCCCCGGCAATAATACCGATGACCAGCCCGTAAGGAACTCCATAGGTAGGGGGGCATTCACTGGCATCCACAATCCCCAGCCGGCCACTGGTACCGGCCCCGATATAAAACATTCGCCCCCCCATCAGCATTTTATCCGCGGCCAGTTCCGCCAGTTTCTCAATCTGCGGAATAGCTTTTTCTACTGCTGAAGGAACTGTCTGGTCTTCCTGATTGATATTGATCAACAGCTCTCCTACCGTCATTTTTTCCAACTGCCTGTAATGGCTGGGCTGCTCTGTAATTTTTTGAAATGCCATAGGTCCTGTCTTTTAGCGGTGGTAATCAATCAACCCTTCCATGGGACTTTTCATCACTTTACCGAGTTTGAATTCATAACTGGCACAAAGTTGCTGCAAGACGTCCTTAAAACCAAATGCAACACTTCCAATAAAACTGACCGGCGTTGTCCAGACCTCCCTGTATTTACACAAGTGAAGAAAGAAAAAATCATTCAGGCCGTCTTCAATAATATTTTCAATCATATAATGTCCCCTGTTTTCTGCCAGGAACAGGGTAAAAGAGGCCAGGTAGCGGTTGGCCAGCGGCTTCCGGTAAACATTCTCGAGCACTTCAACCGGGCTGGTATGGTATTTCAGGTCGAATTTGTACCGCAGTTCATCATCAAACGTATTGTACATAAAATACTGCAGCACTTTCCGACCAAGGTAGGCGCCACTCCCCTCATCTCCCAGCACATACCCGATACCGGGTGTTTGCCGTGTAATTTTCTTCCCGTTATAATAACAACAAAATGAACCGGTTCCAAGATTACAGGCCAGTCCCTTTTGATAGCCGTTCAATGCCCGGGCAGCAGCCAGCATGTCATCATTTATTTCGGTCTTTGATTTGGCGAAGACCCGCCGAAATGCCCGTTTTACCATTTTCACATTATCCGGATTCCGCATCCCGGTGCCATAATAAAAGATCTGCTCAGCCCTGGCTGCTCCCGGTACAAGGGGGAACAATTCATTTTCAAGCAGACTGATAATTTTTTCCTCATTAAAAAAATAGGGGCTGATTCCCTGGGTCATGACTTTTTTTTTCCGGCCGTTACTAATCAGGCACCACTCCGCCTTGGTGGCACCGCTTTCCGCTATTAATTTGACCGTGGTCATATAAACATTTGTTGAATTGGATGAACGACAGTGTCTGTTCCGTTCAAATCCAGTATTTTGCGTCAAATTACTGAATAAAGGTTTATGATGGGAAATAAAAAATTACAGGTCTGGTTGCCCCTCCTTTTCTCCCTGGTGCTGATCGCAGGTATGTTCCTTGGATTTAAACTCGGCGGCCAGTCGGGTAACGGTAAAGGTTTATTTGCCACGAATAAACGCAATTCCCTGCAGGAAGCCCTTGACCTGATCAGGAGACGGTATGTGGATTCAGTAAATATAGATTCCCTGGAAGGACATGCCATCCAGGATATCATGAATGAACTGGATCCGCATTCAGTGTACCTGCCCCCCGTTGAACTGAAAGAAGCCAACGAAGACCTGGCCGGAAATTTTGATGGCATCGGTGTCGAGTTCAATATTTTCAGTGATACCGTAAATGTGGTCTATGTTTTCCCGGGCGGGCCGAGTGAGAAAGCCGGGTTACAGATCGGCGACAAACTGCTTAAAGTAAATGATTCTTCCCTGGCGCGGAAAGGTTTCTCCGTGGCGAATATCAAGAACCTGATCCGGGGACCGAAGGGTTCGGAAGCCCTGCTGCAGGTACTCCGGGGAAAAACGCTCCATACCCTGAAAGTGACCAGGGGAAAAATACCGGTCCCGGCCGTGGATGCTGCCTACATGATTGATCAATCAACAGGATATATCAAGCTTACCAAATTCACCGAGAACAGCTATGAGGAGTTCATGCAATCCATGGAATCCCTGCAGAAACAGGGGTTGAAAAACCTTGTATTTGACCTGCGCGGCAACGGGGGTGGGTTTATGAATGAAGCCGTGGATATGGCGGACGAATTTCTTGACGGGGATAAACTCATCGTATATACCGAAGGAGTAAACAGCAGGAAAAAAGAATACCGCTGCAAACGCCCCGGGTTATTTGAAAGGGGCAAGCTGGTCTTGCTGATGGATGAACTTTCTGCCAGCGCCAGTGAAGTACTGGCCGGTGCATTGCAGGACTGGTGCCGTGCCACGATCATCGGCCGCCGGACCTTTGGGAAGGGCCTGGTACAGGAACAATATATACTCCGGGACGGGTCAGCGATCCGCCTGACGATCGCCCGGTATTACACCCCTCTTGGCCGGAGCATTCAGCGTTCTTATGGAAAAGGAAAGAAAGTGTATATGGATGAATTATGGGAGCGTTTCAGCAATGGGGAAATGGTATCCGCAGATTCCGTAAAAAACCACAACGGGAAAAGTTTTGAAACAGGCTGCAATGACACGCTCTATGGCGGGGGCGGCATTACCCCCTCTGTCTTTATTCCGATCGATACCAGCCTGGCCCAGCAAAAGGCCAACCGCCTGGCCGTATCCGCCAATATCAGCAACTTCGTTTACAATTATTACCTGCAGCATAAACCGGAAATGGACAAGTACAGCAATGCCGCCGGTTTTGTAAATGGCTTTACCAATACAGAAGACCTCTGGCAGAGCCTGGTGAAATTTACAGCGGCTGATTCAATACCTGTGGGTACCAATGCCGGCAGGGAAAAAGACCTGGTGCTGCAGCGGCTCAAGGCCCTTCTCGCCCGTTATCGCTGGAGGAATTCAGGGTTTTACCAGGTGCTGAACAGCGGGGACGCGATGGTGAACAGGGCCCTGGAACTGGTAAGAAAGTAGGCGTTGAAAAGTTGACAGGTTGACAAGATAATAAGGAAGGGCCCTACCCTGTCAACTTATCAACCTGTCAACCTGTATACTTATTACTTACAACTTATCCTTATTCTCATCCCACCATTGTTTTTCGATTTTATAGGAACCGAATAAACCCAGTCCCCCGCCAATGGCGATCAGGGCAAAATAAATGGGTGCGTTTCGTTCATCATGATCAAACCCAATCCGGTTAGCATGATAGAGCACATAATTATCCAGCACATAGGCCAGGAACAGTCCCACCCCGGCGCCGATCAGCAATAAAGCCCATTTCAGGTTTTTATACGGGGCCGGCCGGTTGGCAAATTCTTTCGGGTTCATATTCTTTTCGATCATCGCCAGGTTCTGGCGGGTTTTCAGGTAATAGATACCAAAGATCATGGCAAATCCACCTGCAAACATTGTTACGGGTATTAATACTTCTGCGCCGTCCATAATTGTAAGTTTTATTGTTTTTTAATCGCTTGCCCTTTATGACTACCGTATTTGCAGCACGGTTACAGTCTAAAAGAATTTTTTTCAAAACGGTTTACAAGAACTAGGACTCCGGCTGAAAGAACCAGGTTACAGGGTTTCCGTAACTTTCTGCCGCCAATCCCCGGAAAGTAGTTGTTGCACTTTTACTGTAACCTCGTTGGCCCGGGAGGAGTCATATACGCAGATGTCAGCCGGATTTAATGATAGCGAACTCATTAGCAGAGTATTGCGTGGCGATCAGCAGGCTTATGCCGGGCTGGTGCACCGTTACCAGAACTATGTATTTACCCTGACGCTTCGCCTGCTGAAGAACCGGGAGGAAGCGGAAGAAGTGGCCCAGGATGTTTTTATTAAGGCGTATAAATACCTGGCCGATTTCAGGGGGGATGCAAAGTTCAGCACCTGGCTCTACACAATCGTCAACAATACCTGTATCAGTTTCCTGCGCAAGAAAAAACTGGTCGTTCATTCCTTAGATGATGAAAAGGTATTTAAGCTGGCCGATAACCGGGATGCAGGATTCAGGGCCGACAGCGTGGAACAAAAATCAAGGCAGGCAATGGTAAGCACCGCAATCAGCCGCCTCAAACCGGATGATGCGGCCATTATTACGCTGTTTTATAAAAATGAACAGACCCTGGATGAGATTGCCCGCGTTTTGGGGCTGGAAGCAAATACAGCCAAAGTAAGGTTACACCGGGCCCGGACAAGACTAAAGGAACTGATGGAAACTTATTTTGCACAGGAAGTAAAAGATTTAAATTGAACCACTATGAATACGCAACTCAGTATGGAAGAACGTTTGTGGGAGTATATTGACGGAACCAGTGCCGCCGGGGAGAAACAACTGATCGAAGACCTGTTGCAGCGCCATGCGGAATGGAGGGAGAAATACCGGGAATTGCTGGAACTCAGCGAGGCCCTGAAATCCTCCGAACTGGAGGAACCTTCCCTGCGGTTCAGCAAGAATGTCATGGAAGAGATTGCCAAACTGCATATTGCCCCCGCCACCAAAACCTATATCAACAACAGGATCATCCTGGGTATCGGGATCTTCTTTATCAGTTTACTGGTGGCGATCCTGGTGTACGGGTTCAGCCAGATGGACTGGAGCAGTGCGGAAAGCAATTCCATTTCCGATAAACTCAGCAAGATTGACTTCAGTAAATTTTTCAACAACAGCCTGGTCAATGTATTTATGATGGTTAATGTGCTGTTAGGGCTGGTACTGGTTGACAATTACCTGAACAATAAACGGAAGCAATTCAGAAAAGAAGCTTGATGACCCTGTTGTCATTGAGTCCGGCCGGGGACTGTATCCAATTGGTACAGTCCCCTTTTTCTTTCTTTTAACGCAGGGCAAAGAACCATAAGGGGCTAAAAACCTACCTTTGCGCCAGAAAAAAAATCCTGATGGATATCAAAAACAACATACTGGAAACAATTGGCAATACTCCCCTGATACGGCTGAATAAAATCACCCGCGAACTCCCCTGCACCGTGCTGGCGAAGGTGGATTATTTCAATCCCGGCAATTCGATCAAGGACCGGATGGCCCTGAAGATGGTGGAAGTGGCCGAACAGGAAGGTAAACTGAAACCCGGCGGTACCATCATTGAAGGCACCAGCGGCAATACCGGTATGGGCCTGGCACTGGCGGCCGTGGTGAAGGGGTACAAATGCATTTTTGTTACCACCGATAAACAATCCAAGGAAAAAGCGGATATCCTGAAAGCGGTTGGCGCCGAAGTGATCGTGTGCCCAACGAATGTATTACCCGAGGATCCCAGGAGTTATTACAGCGTGGCGGCCCGCCTGGCCCGGGAAGTGCCCAACTCCTATCATATGAACCAGTATGATAACCTGGCCAACCGGCTGGCGCATTATGAATCCACCGGCCCTGAAATATGGAAACAGACCGACGGAAAGATCACGCACCTGGTATGTACAGCCGGAACCGGCGGCACCATTACCGGGACTGCCCAATACCTGAAAGAAAAAAATCCCAACATACAGGTATGGGCGATCGATGTGTACGGGTCCCTGCTCACCAAATATTTCCGCACGGGGGAGACTGACATGAATGAAGTGCATCCTTATATCAGCGAAGGTTTCGGGGAAGACTTTGTACCGAAGAACTATGATATGAGCGTTATCGATTATTTCGAACAGGTAACGGATAAAGACGGTGCGGTCATGGCGCGCCGCCTGGCCAAGGAAGAAGGTCTGTTCTGTGGCTACAGTGCCGGCAGTTGTATCCAGGGCCTGATGCAATTAAAAAACAAATTGAAGAAAGACGACCTGGTGGTCTGTATATTTCATGATCATGGCAGCCGTTATGTGGGCAAAATCTACAATGACCAATGGATGATCGAACGGGGATTCCTCGATGTAAAAACATTCCGCGATGTGGTGAGTGCAAGGGGTACCAAACGGCTGATCAGTGTGGAACCTTCGCAAACTGTAGCGGAAGCCGTGGAACTGATGAAGAAATATGATATAGAACAGATCCCGGTCATGAATGCGGATGGACCCCTGGGCGCTATCAGCGAAGGAGGATTGTTTCAGAAAATATTTGACAACGCAGAAATCAAGAATGCTTCCGTAGAACAGGTACTGGAACCGGCATTTCCCCTGGTATCCTTTGATACGCCGGTGGAACGGCTGAGTCACCTGATCAATAAAGAAAATGGGGCCGTACTCGCAAAAGATGAAGCAGGCAATTTCCACATCGTTACCAAGTACGATGTGATCCAGGCACTGGGAAACTGACACAATAAAATCAAAACGGCTTGAAATACCCGGCCCCGGCACCCGCGCCAGGGCCTTTTTCGTAATTATACGTATCATCCGGGGTAGTATTCCGTAAGTATCCCTGAAAGCTTTACGATAAAAAACCGTGAAAACCGTCGTAAAAAAGAGAAGTTATTTTGCTCTGTTTTCATAATGAAAAGCCAATTACTTTTGTTGCAGAAGTTGATTGATATCGTTTCAATCGTTTGTCGAAATCCAATATCCATATCTGTAAAACCGTCAACCCAATCCTTAGAAAAACCAGACAATTAAAAATCCAGTATCGGTCAACTTCTTCTTTTTTCTATTAAGAACTTTTTGAAAATACCGTTTGAGATCCAATCCCGGCTGAAAACTGAAATCCAAATCCGACAGAAACCGTCCAAATCCAATCCGGTTTAAAAACCGAAAAAATCCAGATCCAAAGAAAACCGACCCCAATCAGCGAAATCCAAATCCAGAAAAAACCGTCCAAATCCATCCAATCCTGAAAACCGACCAAGCGTCACCGTGTCCAAATCCATGAAAGAAACTCTACATCCGGAACCCCTCCTGCTAAATTAACCATTTAGCAGGAGGCGCGGTGAACGGAGCTTACAGAGAACCCGAAAGCCCATTAAATACCAATTGGCAATTTCCCCAGTTATTCGTTTCAAACGGTAAATTCTATACAACTGACAATTTTGTATAGCACGGGCCATAGACCCCGGCTGCTACTTACCACCCGCTCCTCCCATTTCAGCTTCCCCCACTCTTTGCTTAACTTGCCTGCATGCGGTCTATCATTGATCAATGTGGCCGGAGCATAAAGGTTCCGGATCTTCCCAAACGAATCATTTCGCTTGTTCCCTCACAAACAGAACTGCTGTATGACCTGGGCCTGCGGGAAGAAGTTTGCGGCATCACGAAATTCTGCATACACCCGGAGGCGTGGTATCGTTCAAAGACAAAAGCAGGCGGCACCAAACAGGTAAATACAGAGATCATCCGGCAGTTGCAGCCTGACCTGATCATTGCCAACAGGGAAGAAAACAGTAAAGAACAGGTGCAGGCACTGGAAGATGAATTTCCTGTCTGGGTAAGTGATATAAACAACCTGTCCGGCGCTTTGGAAATGATATTGCAGGTCGGTTGGCTTACCGGGAAAACGGGAAAAGCGGCCGAACTGGCTGACAGTATCCGGGCAGCCTTTTCAACTCTTGAGGTTAAAGGTACGCGGCCACGGGCGGCCTGCCTGATCTGGAAAGACCCGTATATGGCGGCAGGTGCTGATACGTTTATCCATTCCATGCTGGAAGCCGCGGGGTTTGAAAATATTTTTAAACCGGCAGCCCGTTACCCGGTGTTCCAGGTTCCTGAACTCCGGGCTTTACACTGTGAGGTTCTATTACTTTCTTCAGAGCCCTACCCCTTCAGAGAAAAACACAGGACGGAACTGGAGGCCCTGTTGCCCGGTACTAAAATTATCCTGGTGGACGGGGAAATGTTCAGCTGGTACGGCAGCCGGTTGCTGAAAGCACCCGCTTATTTCCAAAAACTTCGCGAACAACTTAAATAGTCCGAAATTGCAGCACGCTGACAACCGACACCTGACACCTGACACCTGACAACTAACCCTTATGCGCTTTATCGATAACCAGAACGGCCGGGAAACAAAGGAAGGTGATAAGCCTTCCCGGAAAAAACCGATGTACCCGGTGAACACCAAGCTGAGGAATTATTTAAAAGAACGGGGCCGGGAAGTAAAGTTGCCGGTCAGCTACCATGAGTTGCTCAAATTCACCTGGTCTACCCCGATACTGGACAAACACGGAAACCATACACACTGGGAAAAAACATCGTATGACAGCCGTGAATGGAATTATATCCGCGAGGGCCTGGTAAAAATTTATGCGATCCTGAAAACGGAAGGTGATTTCAGTTTTATCACCCACCTCGATGTGGCCCGGATCGACTATTGTTCCTTTGGAAATTCCAATCCCTTCCGGATCCGGATCGTGAATAAATTCAATGACAACTACGATCATTATTATATCAAGATCGCCGATGCATCGCGCATCTATGGCCTCGAGCTTGAACATATCCTCTCCCCCAACCGGATCACTTTTTTTACCTGTGACAATACCCTGGTGGAGGAGCATATTCCCGGGATACCCGGAGACGTATTCATCCGGCAGATGATGGAAGCCCCGGAGACCAACAAGATCCGCCTGGCCAAAGAGTTTGTCAAGTTCAATGAACGTTGTTTTGTACGGCTGCTCGGAGATATGCGCAGTTATAATTTTGTGGTCGGCATTACTCCCGATATTGAAGACTACCAGTACAGGATCCGCAGTATTGATTTCGATCAGCAATCCTATGAAGGCCGTAAAAACCTGTACCTGCCGCAGTTCTTCAAGGAAAACTATGCCTTTGTACAACTGGCACTCACCCATTTAAATAAAGAATCCATTGAACAATACCAGGCGGAAGAACGCACCATGATCACGTTCCGGCTGGCCAGTTCCCGCTACCGGATCAAGGACCTGCTGGATATCATGACCCACGACAAGATCTCCACCCCGGAAAAAATGAACCAGCTGAAAAAAGAACTGGGAGAATACATGCACAGCAATGCCTATGAAAAATGCCAGTCCATGGGACAGGTCGTTAAGGTGCATCTTAAGCAAACCCTCCGCAAGAACCTTCTCCTGGTTCAGAAAAACCTGGGTAAGAGCAAACGAAAATCACGTTGAAATGAACGGATGTTAGCGTTTTGAATTCAGGAAAAGCTCTATATTAGCGGGCCTTTAACGATTACCTGCCTGCTGAAAAGCATTTGCCACTTATTTAAAATTAAAAAATCAATGAAAAAGTACAGAGCAGGGGTGCTGTTCGGCGACGAACTGGAAGCACTCTACAATGATGCAAGAGACAACCAGTTTGCTTTACCGGCGGTGAATACCATTGGTACCAATACCATCAATGCCGTGCTGGAAACAGCTGCCAAAGTCAATTCCCCCGTGATCATCCAGTTTTCCAATGGCGGCGCCCAGTTTATCGCAGGAAAAGGAATGCCCAATGATAACCTGCAGGGAAATATTGCCGGCGGGGTCTCCGGCGCCCTGCATATACACAACGTGGCAAAATATTATGGTGTACCCGTGGTGCTGCATACGGACCACGCGGCCAAAAAATGGCTGCCCTGGATCAGTGGTTTACTGGATGCCGGCGAACAATTCCATAAAGAAAAAGGACAACCCCTGTTCAGTTCCCATATGCTTGACCTGAGCGAGGAACCTATCACGGAAAATATCCATACCTCTGTTGAATTCTTCAAGCGGATGAATCCCCTCGGCATGAGCATCGAAATCGAGCTCGGAGTGACCGGTGGTGAGGAAGACGGGGTGGATAACAGTGATGTGGAAAATTCCAAACTGTACACACAGCCCGAAGATGTGGCTTTCGCTTATAAGGAGCTGGGCAAGGTCGGCAAACTCTTTACCATCGCCGCGGCATTTGGAAATGTACACGGTGTGTACAAACCCGGTAATGTGGAACTGCGTCCCGCGATCCTGAACAACAGCCAGGAATATATTCAGAAAGAATTCGGAACAGCAGCCAAACCGGTCTATTTTGTATTCCACGGCGGCAGCGGTTCCCCGCAACACCAGATCCGGGAAGCCATTGGGTACGGTGCAATTAAAATGAACTTAGATACCGACCTGCAATGGGCCTTCTGGGAAGGCGTCCTGAACAATTACAAAAAGAATGAGGGATACCTGCAGGCCCAACTGGGTAATCCCGAAGGAGACGACAAACCCAATAAAAAATACTACGATCCGCGGGTCTGGCTGCGAAAAGGCGAAGAGTCCTTTATCAAACGGCTCGAAACCGCTTTTGAAGACCTCAATTGTATCAACAGAAACGCATAACAAAGGCCCGGTTCGCCGGGCTTTTTTTTGACCCGCCCAACGGTTAGAATAAGCCTTTGTTTAAAAAATAAGACAGGAGCGATGTGTCCCTTGTCATGTCCTAAAATAAGTTGTCACTATTTACTACGTTTTCAGCTACCCGATTTATGAACCTCGGACGGTATTTTTAACCCTAGAGACCAATGGGGACGCTGTTCATTATACAGATAAATGGCTTCCCTGACTGTCTGGATAGCGTGTTGATCTTCCTTAAAATGCTCGTCTAAACCATATTCACCTTTCAGTATTCCGTTTACCCGCTCTGCCTTTGCATTGTCATAGCAGTTGCCGGCTTCTCCCATACTCATCCGCCCTCCCTTTGACTCTATTTTTTTCACATATTCATGCGAACAGTATTGAAAACCACGGTCCGAATGATGGATTATGCCTCTTGGATCTGCGCATTGATTTAAAGCCATTTTAAGTGATTTTATAGCCCCCTCCAAGCCAAGGCTATCACTTAATTCCCAGCCAACAATCTTCCGGCTATAAGCATCAGTTATTAAAAAAAGATACTTAAACCCAGACCCGGTTCGGATGTACGTTATGTCACTAACCCAGACCCGATGAGGTCCTTGCGGAGTATAATCCTTTACCAGGTTCTGGTGCACCCGGAACCGGTGATGCGACTGCGTCGTTACCGCATATTTGCGGCGACGCTTCACCAACAGGCCTTTGCGACGTAGTAAATCAAAGAACTTGTCTCTGCCCATTACAGCCTTACAGCGATGGATATTTTCCCCCAGTAAACCATACAGCTTTTTGCCTCCCATTCGCTTGTGATTACACCTGATACCCAGCACAAGATTGGTGATCTCCTCTTCCTGCTGGCTCAACTCTAATCGCTGCTTTAATCCCTTATAGTAGGCCTGACGGGTTACTTCAAAAAACACACAAAGACTACTTACCCTGTACTCTTCACGGAGCCGGTCGATCCCGGTTCGCCAAAGTTTTTTTTTATATCTGTCTTATACTCTTTATTCGCCTCCTCTATCAGTACCTCCAGACATCGCTGTGCCATCAGTGAGTCCGCTAATGCCATCTTGAGCTTCTTATTCTCAGCTTCCAACTGTTTTAAACGATCTCTTTCTTCCATAGTTTCTATCCGAACCACTTTGTTTAATAAATGATTCTTCCCAAATTTAAGTAGCCAGCCCTGGATTGTGGATCCCCCGCCAATCTTATATCGCCGGCGAAGTTCTTCAATTCCTGCCCCTGATTCTAATTCCCTGACTACTTGTTGCTTAAAGCTACTACTGTACCGAATTAGCTCTTGCTGACTGTTTTGCATATATTTTCCCAATTTTAGGTGACTTAATCTGTCAACCTATATCAGGACATGACACCTACTACCTACTACCTACTTCCTACTGCCTACTCACTGTTGTCCGGTAAAAGTCAAAAAGCGGGTTAAGCCACGGATTTTTTTGTTCCGAACTTCAATTTTCTATCACATTTTCAAAACTAAGCCCCCCTTTATTTTATGTTGGGAATAAGCCGGGT
>JBBIGW010000011.1:0-41732 GCA_037447355.1 Bacteroidia bacterium
CTGACGCGGTGTATACACGGCGGATCAGTCAGGTACGCAAGGCACGGGTGATCTTTTTTACAATGGCCGGCCCCACATAAATAAAACCAGTCCATACTTGTACCAGCCGGGCTCCTGCATTCAGTTTTTCGGTTGCATCTGCACCGGTGAAAATGCCGCCCGAAGCGATGACCGGTACCTGCCCGTTAGTTTTACTCACGAGGTATTTTAATACAGTTGTACTCTTTTGCTGCAACGGTTTACCGCTAAGTCCACCAGCCTCCCGGCTTACTTGTTCCGATGCCCGGCTAAGCCCCTCCCGGCTGATCGTAGTATTGGTCACCACCAGGCCATCCAGTTTAATCTCGAGTGCCAGTGCTGCCACATCATCCAGTTGTTCATGGGTCAGGTCGGGTGCAATTTTTAATAAAACCGGCCGGGCAGTTTTCTTTGTGTTATTCAATTCCTGTAAGTGTACGAGGATCTTTCTCAGGGATTCTTTTTCCTGCAATGCCCGGAGACCGGGTGTATTCGGGGAGCTCACGTTCACTACAAAATAATCCACATAAGGATGCAGTTCATTAAAACAGGTCTCGTAATCCCTCCAGGCATCTTCGTTCGGCGTCACTTTATTCTTCCCGATATTCCCGCCAATGATCATCCGGGAGCGATCCCCCGGGTTTCCGGTCTCCCGGCGCTCCTTCCATTTTTTCAAACGGGCCGCCACCGCTTTCACGCCTTCATTATTAAACCCCATCCGGTTGATCAGGGCCTGGTCTTTTGGCAAACGAAACACTCTGGGTTTATCATTGCCCGGTTGCCCGAGCGGCGTAACGGTACCGATCTCCACAAATCCAAAGCCCAGGCATTCCAGTTCCCGTAAATATTCCGCGTTTTTATCAAAACCAGCGGCAAGACCCACCGGGTTCCGGAAAGGCAGCCCCAGGAATTCAGTGGTCAGTCGCGGGTCTTTATTGGTAAACAGGGCCGTTAGTAATTTTCGTCCTACGGTGGTACAGCAAACCAGCTTCAGCATTTTCATGGAAAAATGATGGACAGACTCTGGCGAAAAATTAAAGAGGATGCTGCGGAGTAGTTGGTACATAACAGTATTTATTACTGGCTGCTGAGTTTATCGATGAGTTCCTGGCTCAGCAGCAGGCTGGTCATGGGTTCATTTTTATCGAAATTAAGAAAGGTCCATTGTGGGGAGTAGCTGTCCCGGACAGCCAGCAGGGCTGTATGCACCCGGATGTCAATTCTGTTTTCCAGGGGATCGAGGAGGGCATTCCCGGTCCCGTATTTGTTTTCCAGGACACCCACGATGAATCCCGCTTTCTCACTGTAGTCTGTGCTGTCATCGTCCATATCCGTGAAATGCATCCGCATGATCATGGAATAATCCACTTTCACAAATGATCCTTCCTCCGTCGTAAGCGGCGGGTATATTTTTCCCTGTTTAAGGGAATCCAATACCACTTTTAATTCCCCGTTATCAAAGGTGTTTTTCATCAGTTCGGCCATCTGTTCCCGGGGGACGATCGTAAAGAGTTTCGGATAGGTGAAGTCGAGTATCCGTTCTATATCCAGCAGGGTAGTCAGCTTTAAGAAACTGTCCAGCCTTGGCTGCAGGGCCGTGCCGGCTTGTGCATTGCCGGTACTGAAGAAAAGACAAAACAAGAAAAGCAGGGGGAGACGGCGCATGGGCAAATTTCCCAAAGAAATCCCATAGATAGGGCCCGGCAAAAAGTTTTTTTCATCAATTTCATAAACAGTAATTTTGGTTTAGAAAGTTGCATAAACAACTATGTGGACTGATAGCAGGGTTTTCGGCCGTAAAAGCATTTACTGGTTTAATGACGCCCATCTTATCACCTATAACTAATAACTTAAAACTTAAAACTTCTCTATGCAGGAAGCGTATATCATTGCCGGATACCGGTCAGCAGTTGGAAAGGCCAAAAGAGGCGGGTTCCGTTTTACCCGCCCGGATGACCTCGCAGTGACCGTTATTAAAGGATTGCTGGCATCAGTACCTCAACTGGATACCAAAATGGTGGATGATGTGATTGTGGGAAATGCCGTACCCGAAGCCGAGCAGGGATTACAGGTGGGTCGGCTCATTGCAGCCAGGGCATTGGGTGTGGAAGTGCCGGGACTGACCATCAACCGCTATTGTGCCTCGGGGCTGGAGAGTATTGCGATGGCCACGGCCAAGATCCGGATGGGAATGGCCGATTGTATTGTGGCCGGGGGAGTGGAAAGCATGAGCCTGGTACCCACCACGGGCTGGAAAACAGTACCCGCCTATTCCATTGCACAGGAAGAGCCGGATTATTACCTGAGCATGGGACTGACCGCTGAAGCCGTGGCGAAGGAATACAAGATCAGCCGGGAAGCGATGGATGAATTCTCGTATCAATCACACCAAAAAGCGATAGCTGCCATTCAGGCCGGGCATTTTAAATCGGGGATCCTGCCGGTAACGGTAGAAGAGATATACCTCGATGCAAAAGGCAAAAAGCAAAAAAGGAATTATATAATGGATACGGATGAGGGGCCCCGGGCTGACACTTCCGTTGAAGCGCTGGCCAAACTGAAACCGGCATTTGCCGCGGGGGGCTGTGTTACAGCCGGTAATTCTTCTCAAACCTCCGACGGGGCTGCTTTTGTGATCGTGATGGGTGAGAAGATGATGAAGGAGCTGGGATTAAAACCGATCGGGAGGCTGGTAGGCTCTGCTGTAGCGGGGGTACATCCCCGCCTGATGGGTATTGGCCCGGTGGCGGCCATTCCCAAAGTGCTGAAACAGGCCGGGATGAAACTTTCTGATATCGACCTGGTCGAACTGAATGAAGCCTTTGCTTCCCAGTCGCTGGCGGTGATCCGTGAAGCGGGCCTGGATCCGGCGAAAGTCAATATCAACGGGGGAGCGATCGCTCTGGGTCACCCGCTGGGCTGCACCGGTTGCAAACTCACGATTCAGACCCTGCAGGATATGAAACGCCTGAATAAAAAATACGGGATGGTATCGGCCTGCGTGGGCGGAGGACAGGGGATTGCGGGAATTATTGAAAACATTGCCTGATAATAAGCGGGTCCTGTTTATGATTATTGTTCAGGAAGACAATCTTTTCCCGGTCCGAACCGTTGGTAGATAATGAACCGGACCTGCCTGTTACGGTTGTGGATTTGCTCCTTGAATAAATTAAAAACACAGGAAGATGAAATCAACATACCCTTTGTTACTTGCTGTACTTATTTCAATAAGTACCCGGGTAAATGCCCAGCAAAACTCCGTTCTGACCGGATTACAGGATTCATATCCCGCCTACCGGGAAACTGAAAACAGCGATCCCGCGCTGAACCTGGTAAAAGTTAACCTGAGTGCCATCGTGCTGAAAAATTTTTCCCTGCAATACGAAAGAGTATTGAATAAAAAGTTTTCGGCTGCCCTCGCTTTCCGGGTGATGCCGGCCTCCACCCTCCCTTTTAAAAAGCAGATCCTGGATGCGGTGGGCAATGATCCCGATACCCGGGAAGTAGTGGAAAATTTCAGGATGAGTAATATCGCCATTACGCCTGAATTCCGTTTTTATCCCGGGAAAAAAGGCTATGGCCGCGGGTTTTACCTTGCTCCGTTCTACCGCTATGCGTCTTTCAAATCAAGCCGGTTGATCTTTAATTACACCGATGGACTGGGTGGCCAGCAAAGCATTACTCTTTCGGGCAAACTTAATTCCAATACGGCCGGATTGTTACTGGGGGCACAATGGCCACTCGGTAAGATGCTGGTTCTTGACTGGTGGATACTGGGCCCGCATTATGGTGCGGGAAGCGGAAAATTTACCGGGCTTTCCAGTCAGCCGATGAACCCGATTGAACAGAATGACCTGCGCAACGAACTGGAAAATCTCGATATCCCCTTTACCCGGAAAAAAGTATTCGTGGATGCGAACAGCGCCCGGATGGAACTGGATGGCCCCTGGGCCGGTGTACGGGCGGGGTTTTCATTGGGTGTAAAGTTTTGACGCCTTGCCGGGAGCGCCCGGTACTTCTCTGTATTGACTGCGGAACTTTTTTTCTTTTTAGCAAACTTCAGATTAGCCGATTTTTGCGAATGTGCTTGCTTTGCCAGGGCTATTTCTTTTTTCCTTTTGTAATCTGTTTACGCTTCTGTGTGTCTGGTAAATAATTTTCAGATGAAACAACTTTCTGTCCTGTCTTTGTTTCAAGGTCTCGTCTTGCTTTACCTGCAACTGCTCCGCCTTGTCTTGCTGCTTTTTGATTTTGAATAAACCCTTTTGGGTTTTGAGTTTTCACAATTGCAGTAGTTGAAGCTTCACCTAACATTGAAAAAATAAGTTCAAGGTCGTTCATGTGGTCACGAAGGTTTTGACTTTTCAAACCTTTTACTTTTTTATATTGAGAAGGGGTCAAACCAAAAGTAGCTTTTGAAATTTCTGCGGTCAGGATAGCATAATCTTTTTGTTCTTTCACTCCTCTGTTTTTCCATTCCTCAGTCAGTTCTTCACGAATGGCAATGCTACGCATTCGTTTTTCAATCCAGTCGTCAGGATAACCTTTAAGTTTGTATAGTTCTCTGGTGCGTTGTGTCGCCAGTTCAGGGTTTTCAATTTCATCTAATCTGTCAGAGCCAACCTGTGCTAACCACAATTTGAAGGGTTCTGCATTTGGCGATGGAATAGATTGAATAATTCTTAAAAGTCCCTGCGCATTGGCACAATTAAGTCTTTGTTTACCCCCGGGAGTGTCAACCAAAAGGGGGGTGACAAGTTGTCCCCACCCTTGCGAAAGCAGTTCATCCCGCTTACGCATTTTTTTAATGTAATCTGTCGGGTTGGGAGTGTCGGTCAATACCTGAACAACATCTGCAACAGCAAAATACCATTTCTGTTCAGCCTCATTCCAAACTGTTCTTATTCGCCTGCTTTCAAAAAGCTTAATGTTGCTCATGGTTCAAATGTAGTAGGTTTTTGTTTAACGAATATTGAAGCCATCAATCCAAAACCTACGATACATCAACCACATTCCAAAGCTCGCCTTGGCAACGAGACCGGTAATTCAATGCCTAAATCAGGGTATCAAGTTCGCAGTAAGTTTTGAACTGCTATTTTAAACATAGCCCTGCTTGCCCCGTTATTCCATCGTTATGGCCTGGACTCTTCCGAAAATAAATTTGTATGAAACGAGGTTGCAATTTATATTTGCAACATAGTTACAAAATATGAAACAAAAACTGGCCCTGTTCCTGTCTGTCTTTTTGATCGTACAATCCTTGCCGGCGCAGGAAAACCTGGTGCCGGTTAAGGGGGAGAAGCGCGTAAAAGCTCTGCAAAAGGTGAAGCTGAGCGGGAAGATCACAGATGCCAGAACGGGGGAGCCGCTGCCCGGGGCCTATGTTTATTTCACGGATGATAAGATCGGCACCAGCGCCGATGCCGCCGGCCAGTACATACTGACCAATATTCCGCCGGGTCACCATGTGGTGGAAATCTCCTTTACCGGGTACAGTACGCTGGTAGAACATATCGGGATCCATGCGGATATGCAAAAGGATTTTGCCCTTTCGCCGGTGATCGTGGAGAACAAGGGAGTGATCATTACCGGGGTATCCGGCGCTACTTCTATTCGTAAAACACCGGTGCCGATTACGGCTGTTAAAAAGACTACTTTATTACAGACCCCCTCTGCCAATATTATTGACGCGCTGAGTCATGTGCCGGGTGTGTCCCAGCTCTCCACCGGGCCCGCGATTTCCAAGCCCATCATCCGCGGGCTGGGGTATAACCGGGTAGTCACGGTGAATGACGGGATCCGGCAGGAAGGACAGCAATGGGGTGATGAACACGGGATCGAGATCGATGAAATGAGTGTGAACAAAGTGGAGATACTCAAAGGCCCTGCGTCGTTAATGTATGGCAGTGATGCACTGGCGGGGGTGGTGAATTTTATTACCAATATTCCTGCCCCGGAAGGAACGCTCCGTGGCAATATCCTCAGCAACTACCAGTCCAATAGCCGGCTGACCGGAAACAATATAAACATAGCCGGTAATAAAAGCGGATTCAACTGGAATGTATATGGCTCGCTGAAATCAGCGGGGGATTATAAAAATAAATACGATGGCCGGGTTTTAAATTCCCGGTTTAATGAAAAAAACGCCGGTGGTTATCTTGGATTGAATAAGGGATGGGGCTACAGTCATCTTATCTTCAGCCATTTTGATCAGCGGGTCGGACTGGTTGAGGGAGACCGCGATGATGCGACCGGTAAATTTTTGGTTTTTGCCGGTACACCGCGTGAACGGATCGCCAGCCCCGCGGACCTTTCTTCCCGTAAATTATTTATACCCAACCAGCGGGTACAGCATTACAAACTGGTCAGCGAGAATAATTTCGCCATCCGCAACACCCGGCTTAAACTGAACCTGGGTTTCCAGGATAATCAGCGCTACGAGTTTGGCAACACGGAGAACCCTTCTGAAAAAAGTCTCTTTTTTGACCTGAAAACTTTCAATTATAATCTTCAGTGGCAATTGCCGGAATTAAAGGAGTGGCATACAACGATCGGGTTAAACGGCATGCAGCAAAGCAACCGGAACAAAGGGGTGGAAGTCCTGATCCCGGAATATGGATTATTTGATATCGGCGGATTTGTTTATTTCCAGCGCTTCTATAAAAAAGCCACCCTGAGCGGCGGCCTTCGTTTTGATAACCGGTCAGTGGATTCCAAAGCCTTTTTTGAAGGCAGTGTTGAAAAATTCAAAGCCTTTACCCGGAATTTCTCCAATCTGTCCGGCAGCCTGGGTCTGAGTTATGAGCCCTCCGAAAAGGTCACGGTGAAAGCCAATATAGCCCGTGGTTTCCGGGCACCCACATTAGCAGAGCTTGCCAGTAACGGAACCCATGAAGGCACCAACCGGTATGAATATGGCACCCGCGATCTGAAATCAGAGACCAGCCTGCAACTGGATGGGGGGATTGACCTGGATTACGAGCACTTCAGTATGGCAGTTTCTGCATTTTATAACCGGATTAATGATTTTGTCTTTTACCGCAAACTGGAATCAGTACTGGGCGGGGATTCCCTGGTAAATACGGGAGGCGATTATATCCCGGCTTTCGTGTTCAACCAGCACCATGCAACACTGTCCGGGCTTGAGTTCAGCCTGGATATTCACCCGCATCCCATCCACTGGCTGCATTTTGAAAATAATTTTTCTTTTGTCAGGGGCCGTTTTGATCAGCTACTGGACAGGGCTAAGCCCGGCAGTGATAATCTCCCCTTAATTCCGGCTGCCAAATGGGGCACTGAGATCCGGGCGGATATAAAGAAATTCGGGAAAACCTTCCGGAATTTTTATGCCAGTTTTGAAGGGGAAAAAACCTTTGAACAGGATCATTACTTCAGCGGGTATGATACCGAGACAGCGACAAAGGGTTATTTCCTGCTGAATGCGGGCCTGGGATCGGATATTTTGAATCAGAAGAAGAAAACAATTTTCAGCCTGCACCTTGGGATAATGAATATCGGCAATGCAGCCTGGCAAAACCACCTGAGCCGGTTGAAATATACAGCGGAAAACCTGGTGACAGGGAGAAAGGGAGTGTACAATGCCGGGAGAAATTTTTCCGTAAAACTAAATATCCCGATTGAATTTAAGATGAAGTAATCCGGGTGGTTTACCCCCTGCAACGATGACCAAGAAACAGTAGCGATTGAAATAACATCTGCCAACTGCCATTAGAATTTTTCTTCGGACATTTGCCCCATGGAAATATCCCTCAATACCCCCGCCTTACTCTTCCCGGCCATCTCTCTTTTACTCCTGGCCTATACCAACCGTTTCCTGGCCTTAGCCAACCTGGTGCGCAAATTACACGATGAGTATATAGAGACGCATGTGAAAAACGACGAATTCAAGGAAGCGCATAAAAGCAAGATCATTCTCTGGCAGATCAAAAACCTGCGCCGCCGGATCAACCTGATCCGGTATATGCAGGGTTTGGGTGTATTCAGTTTCCTGGGTTGTGTGGCCTGTATGTACAGTTTGTACCGGGGCGCTGCTGCCATTGCTGAGTTTATTTTTGCCATCAGCCTGCTGAGCCTGCTGGCCTCCCTGTTTATCTCCCTCGCGGAGATCATCCAGAGTACCCGGGCCATTGAACTGGAGCTGAGTGATATCGAGGAACTGGAAAATGGAAATATTTTTACGGATATTATAGCCGGGAATAAAAGCAAATAAAAAAAATGATCCCCACGCGAAAAATACATTACCTGATACTGGTTGTTATCCTCCTGGCGGGGATATCATTCGCGTGTTCAAAAGGAGGCGGCCCGGGGAATACCGGTTCGGGGGGGCCGCATGTCGTAACCGAAAACGATACAATCCCGCCGGTACTCGAGATCACCAGCCCGGTCAGCAACCAGGTTTATGCCGGCGGCAGTACAATCAGCGTGAGCGGAAAAATATCAGATGATCGGGGTCTGTACCGGGGCAGTATCCGCATCACGAATGATGCGACCGGGGAAGTTTTGAAGGAACAATTATATGAAATTCATGGGGTGCTGCTCTATAATTTCAATGTCGCTTATATGGCAACTGCCAGTGTGGTATCCGAATTTACCGTTTCGGTTTTTTTTGAGGACCATGGACTGAACAATGTCAGCCGTTCGCTGAAAGTAAAAGTGAATCCCTGATTTCAGAGGGATTCCAGTATCCGCAGGACCTTTTCCCAATTTCCGCCATCGTAGACTTCTTTCAGTCCTTTTTGTTTTAGCGTATTCATGGCGGCCCGGCTCCGGTGACCGGAAGTACAGCAGAGTACCACCGGTTTATTCAGGTGCCGGATCCGTTCCGCACTGATGGCGATCCGGTCCACCGGGATATTCAAAGAACCGGGAATTCTTCCCCGGTCATATTCATTGGCTGTCCGAACATCAATAATGACGGCGCCCTGCTGCAATGCTTTTTTGACGGTGCCCGTTCCTAAAAATGAAAAAAATCCCATACCGGTTATTTAAGCGACTGCAATCCTGTTTTTCCGTTCCCCGATCTGCTGTCTCCACATGGCATAATACAGTCCTTTTTCCTCCAGCAGTTTCTCGTGATTACCTGTTTCCACCACATCTCCTTTTTCCAGCACATAGATCCGGTCGGCATGCAGGATGGTTGACAGCCGGTGGGCGATCAGGATGGTAACCTGGCTCCCTTCTCTTGAAATATCACGGATGGTATCGGTGATCTCTTCTTCGGTGAGGGAGTCCAGCGCCGAAGTGGCTTCATCAAACAATAATAATTTGGGGTTGCGCAACAGGGCCCTCGCAATAGATAACCGCTGTTTTTCCCCGCCGGATAGTTTTAATCCTCCTTCGCCGATCATCGTATCCAGTCCTTTCTCCGCCCGGACCAGTAAATTCTGGCAGGAGGCTTTATTCAGTACATCTTTCAGGTCATCCTCGGTGGCGGAAGGATTTACAAATAATAGGTTTTCCCGGATACTGCCGGAGAACAACTGGGTATCCTGGGTAACGAAGCCGATCTGGTTGCGCAGGTCTTCAAAGTCAATGCGATTCTCATCCATGCCGTTGTATAAGATCTTTCCCTGTTGCGGCCGGTACAGTCCCACCAGCAGTTTCATCAGGGTGGTCTTGCCCGAACCGGAGGGGCCGACAAAGGCAATGGTTTCCCCGGTTTTTACTTTAAAACTGATATCATTGATGGCATTCTGCGCGGCGGTCTGGTGTTTGAATGCCACATGGTCGAATTCAAGGGTCTCGATCTTGCCGAGGTGACTGGGATTGGCGGCACGGGGTTCCGGTGCTTTCTTCATCAGGTTGCCAAAATTTTCCAGTGAAGCCTGGGCTTCGCGGTAGGTGAGGATGATATTGCCGATCTCCTGGAGCGGTCCAAATACAAAGAAGGAAAAGATCTGCATGGTTACGATCTGTCCCGCATCCATACTGCCCCGGTAAATAAATAACATCAGCAGGAAGAGGATCACCTGGCGGAGAGTGTTTACAAATGTTCCCTGTACAAAACTGATACTGCGGATCCTCTTCACTTTAGTGAGTTCCAGTCCGAGTATCTTAAACGTGTTTTTGTTGAGACGTGATACTTCCTGCTGGGTCAGGCCAAGACTTTTTACCAGTTCAATATTCCGCAGGGATTCAGTAGTGGCACCGGCCAGGGCCGTGGTTTGTCCCACGATCTTTTTCTGAATGGTCTTCACTTTCTTGCTCAGCAGGTTGGAAATGACAGTGAGCAGGAAGATGCCGCCGAAATAAACCAGCGGGAGGCTCCAGTGGATCGTCGTTGCATAAACCGCCACAAAGAATATCCCGACAATTACGGGAAAGAGTACATTGATAAAGGAGGCGACAAATTTTTCCGTATCCAGTCTCACTTTTTGCAATACGCTGAGTGTCTCCCCGCTGCGGGCATCTTCAAATTCCTGGTAAGGAAGTTTCATGGCATGTTGTAATCCCTGCGTAAATACAGTGGCCCCGAATTTCTGCGTGATCAGGTTCAGGAAATAATCCTGGAACGCTTTGGCGATCCGGCTGATCATAGCCACCGTAACAGAAGCCAGCAGGAGCCAGATGACTCCATAATAATGCCGGGTCTCCATCGATTTTTCCACTATTCCTCCCGCCTTCACTTTTACGACTTCTTCAGTGATCGCATGGTTGAAGAAAAGAAATTGATGCCAGCTGAACGCTTCCTTATTCTGGTGATAGGTAGCCAGGTTGATCAGTCTCCCGAAAATGATCGGGTCGACCAGGGAAAAACCGATATTGATAGCGGCCAGTAATAACACCAGGCCGACTAGCCATTTATAGGGCTTCAGGTACTGCAATAATATTTTCATAAAAGGAGTTGAGGCGAAAACAATGGGATTCAATGTACAAACATCGTACAAGTTCGGAAAAAATGACAACTTAACAGGAATCCGGGAGTTTTGCCCCGGATCAGGCTGACAACCGCCCGGCCGGCTTCCGGGAATCGGGTTTGCATGGCCGCTATTTTGTGAAAGGCTGGCGGAATTACCAGGTATTTATTTTTTGTATATTTATAAAAAGCACTGCTATGAGAAAGTCAATCCTTTCCACAGTTGTGCTCTCTTTATTCCTGCTTGTACCCGCATCAATAATATGGGCGCAAACCATCAGTTCCCAAAAGGGGCTCACCACGGCTGTTTTCAGCACGGGTTCCGGGCAGGTAAAAATCTATCTGCCGGACGATATGCGACCGGGGGACCTGGTCACCGGAACAATTATAGCTGAGCCATCGGGAAACAATACAAATCAGCGGGAAAAAAACCGCACCGGATTATTGAAACAGCAACTCCTTATTGGAGGGAACAAATTCCCCGTACCCGGAACCCGGTCTGTTTTTAGCTGGGTGATTTCCCAGGACGGGCCTGTTACTGTACCGTTGGAACTTTTACAGGAAAATGGAAACAAGGCAGGATCACTTTCAATCAACATAAATAACAGCGGAGCGAATCCCGTTTACCCGGGAGCTTGTGTGATTCCCTCCCATGCATTGACGGCTGCTCCGTTGCGGATTTCCGGCAATTTTGACGGGGATCTTTCCACCACCCGGGTCAGCTTACAGGAACAGCCTCTTGAACTGCTTGCCGAATCACCGCGGGAATGCCTGGTACAGTTTCCTGCTGAGGGAAGGGGCCCTCATACCCTGCAGGTTTCAGAAAACGGCCAGCCCAAATGCACACAGAAAATTTCAGGAGTGGATATGGAAGTGACCACGGGAAAGCTGAAACTGAAGAAAGGAGAGGGTACCTATATTGATATTAAACTGACCGGGCTTCAAAACCTTCCGGATAAAGCGGTGCTGACGATCAACAACAATACACCCGGTATTGTACAAATGACAAACGGGAATAACCAGGTGATACCGGTTTGGCCTCCTTCCGATAGTGCAGCCGGTGTATTCAATGTACATTGTCCGGCGGTAAGTATCACGACCGGTGATTTCGAGGTCAGCATTAATCTCGACCTGCCGGAGCCGGGTGCTGCCGGGACATCGTCAGGTGAACTGCCCCCGGGATATACCCGCAAATCCTGTAAATGCAGTGCCGCCGTCAGTATTAATAAGAGTGACAATCGCTATACGGCTGTAGTCAGTTCCGCCTGTACCGGGGCCTATGGAGTGGGAATTAATACCTTTTCGGCCTGTTCGGTAAGATCTGTTGCTTATGCATGGAGTTTTAAATCGGGGACTGAGAATGCAGAACTGGCCGGGAAAACCGATGGCAATACGGTAACCGTGAGGACTAAAAACAGGAATGGATTTGTCTTATGTGTAACGGTAACGGTTACCTGTATGGATGGCAGCATTTGTACGGCCACTGACTGTGCGGAGCAACCCGGTGAGACCGTTGTGACCGGAAGCCGCTGCGCCTGTTCGGCCAGTTGCAGTATTGCGGCATCGGCCCGTGACCATGACCAGGCGACATATACCGGTACGGTGAAGGCGGAATGCAAGGGTGTTTCGGGTACAGGGAGTACAAGGGTAGCCTGTTCGGTTGGCCCGGTTACCTATCATTGGAGTATTGGCGAAAGCGGTAAAGAGGTGGCTGAAATTTCCGGAAAAGCGGACGGGCCGGCCGTAACGGTTAAATTAAAAAAGAGGGGGCCTTATAATCTTTACCTGTCGGGTACCGTCACCTGCAGTGATGGTACTGTTTGTGAATATGCCTGCAATATGGAGATTCCCGAAGAACCAACCACAACCGGGAAATTCTGCAACCTGGAACCGCAGGAAAAAAAGGAGCCCCTGATGGATGGGGGATTTAATCAAAAATACAAGCTGACGGAAAAGCTGATCCGCCGGGATGATTTTATCGTGCTGGGTGCGGAGGGACAGGATTGGGATATGCTGACCTGGAAATGCAAACCGGTAAAGCCCGATTGTCCGGATACGGAAAGTGAGAAAACCATCCTGCTTAACAGCCGGGTACGATTTGAATGGGAGATCCTTTCGGGAGAGGGGGGCCTGGTAAAACTGGGTTGTTTGCCCGATGGGCAAAAGAATGACAGGGGCGATGTGATCATCTTCCGGCCACCGGCCCTCGCATTGCCGGTGAAAGCGGCGGATACGATCACCACTACCGTGATCAAATTATTGATCATAGATGACAATGCCTCGCAGCCGGAAGATATGACCGTGGAGAAGCTCGTTACCATCATTACAAAGAGAGGAAAGGGATATCCCGATCATTATAAAATAAATGTAACAGGGGATGCGATGAGAACACTGGATAAACGGATTCCCGCCCCGGTTCCGGGTTCCTGCAGTGCAGAGGGCCCTGATTGGGAAAAGCTGACACCCATTTCGCCGGATCCACCTGAAATACTGTTGCCCGGAGTGGCCGATAATGATAAGATGGTAACGGGGCAATGGATCGTATTGCAGACCGGGGATGTACGGGATATGGATAAACTGACTATTCGCTGTGTATCCCGGGGCAATTGCCCGACACAGCCCTGGATAAAAGAATATGAAGATGTCCCGGAATGGGAATGGACTAAGACCGGGGGCGGTCGCTTTATTACGGAACTGAACCGGCAATTTATTATCTACGAAGCCCCGCTGGAAATTCCGGCCGGCCAGGATTTTGTGGATGTGGAATTCAATGTGATCGTTAAAAACACAGGGGGAAAGATCAATGATAAGAATACAAGGGAGGGGAAGAAAAAGATCCGCATTTTCCGGGCAGGGGTAAAGTTGTCCCACCCGCCACTTACCTGGTTGCCGGAAGAAGATAATTCCATTGAGCTGGTATCGGAACTTATGTACAAGGATGGGGACTGGAAACCGGCGCTGGCACATATGTGCAGGATCCATTATTTTGAATTGCTGAATGTCTCCAGGGAAAAAGGCGTTTGCATGAACGGTCCTGTACCCAAAGAAGCGGATCCCTGCCATGACCTGTACTTTAAGAATGAGGCGACACTGGAAGTGTTTGACGACAGGAGGATCAGTAACTGCAGCATAAATAATTTATTTCAGCAGGCGAGGAGCCCGGTTGCTGCTCAACAATACAGTGTAACAGTCTATTCCAGGGATTTTGGGTCTTATGGGTTCCTGCGAAGTTTTGCCAATATCAATAAAGGCGGCAGGGACAGCATTAAGGGAGAAAAACCGGTATATGAACCGGTGCCCGCCCATGTGTCGCATAACCTGGTGCATCCGCAGGGGCGCAGTAAAAAAACACTATACAGGGATAACCGGGTCACTCTGCCACATGATATAGATGAAAACCAGCTGCCGGACGGAGGCTGGCAGGTACAGGGAGGAGTACATGTGACGGATCCCCTGGATAAAGGGGCGGATGATGATAACCTTCCGGCCGGTGATGGTTTCAACGGGGACGGGCTATCCAACTACGAGGAATACCGGGGTTTTAAAGTGATGGAGAATGGGCAGGAAGTGCATACCCGGACCCACCATACCGTTAAAGACATATTTATCCGGAACCGGGACAACCTGGATCTTTCTCTTTATGCCAGCGTGAGTGAACTGGATATACATGAAATTGAAGAGAGGCAGTATGTGGATGACCGGTACCGGATCGTGAATGCCAATAATAACCGGGCCACCCATGTTAGCGATCAGCGGGGATTAAAACTGATCAATGCAGGAACACACCCTGCACTACTCGGGGTGGCCATTTCTGAAGGAGCATTAACGCCTACTGTACCCAATTTTGAAGCCGAGATCAGGGTCTATCTTACCCGCATACAGAAAGCGATAAAGGACCGGAAAATACCGGATGCAGCCGCAAAGATACGGGCGGTTGTATCGCATGAATTGCTGCACGGAAATAATGTATGCCATCACGGGGAAGGAGATGAATCCGCAGAAAATTCATTTGACCGGGTGCATGGATTGCGGAGTGGTGATACCCGTTGTGTGATGCGGTATGATAATGTGGGTACGGTTATCCGGGGATATGATCCGGAAGCGGTGGGTACGGCACTGTGTGACAGCGCTGCCGGCACGGGGTATAATGCCGGTGACCAGCATTTTGGAAATGCCAGCGGAGGCCGCGGTAATTGCAAACAGCAGATCCGGGTTTCCGGTAAAGCCGGCCGGCCTAAACCTTGTGGCAACCGTTAAACCCTTTAAACCAGTAATGATGAAACAGTCTTATTATCATATAGTGTTCCTGCTGCTATTATTCACCGGTAGCGGTCCCCTGCAGGCACAGGAAGGGATGCAGGTTATGCTTCGCGCCGATGATAGCCTGGGTGCAGTGGTACTGCAAAATGAACCGGTGATTTTTTCTGTAACCATTGCCAACAAGGCGGCACAATCTGATCAGCTCTGGAATGCTGCTGCTGACCGGAGAATCCGGCAACTGGATGAAATGGAAAAACAGGGAAAAATAAAAAAGGAAGATGCTGACCGGGAACGGGCTGAACTGGAAAAAGGGAAAAGAAAGCCGGCATCTATCAGTCTTGGCAGTGAAACCGTATCCTGGACTTCGCAGTTAAAATGGGTGGCCAGGAAAAAAGGGGATCAATCCATTAGTTTACCGGTGAAATTAATGGCTAATCCGCCTGTTGAACAAAAAGCCATCCTGGAAGGAAGCGGAGTGCTGACCGCTTGTTTTGCTATCTCCCCGGCAGATATGGCGGCTATACCTGCGGGTAAGTATGAAGTGGGCGTATGGATCAATGAGCATACGGATAAAGTCGAAGTGACGATACGGCCGGATAAGCTGATGCCAGCCGCCCTGACGGAAAGCCAGTTGATAAAATTTGCCCGGTATTACTGGCATACCGGGAATGCAGAAAAAATACTGGAATATGCCGGGATGATTTTGAAGAAAAACCCGGTATCAGTGAGTGGATTTTCCTTGTCGGGTGATGCACAATTTATGCTCGCGGATTATGAAAAGGCCTTGCACAATTACCAGGAGGCAGCCCGTTATTATTATAAACAAAACGGGGAGGGGGCAGAACCGCCTGAATACCTGTTGAACATGATTGGGCTGGTAAAGGAGAAAACAGGGAAATAGTTTTAGTAAGTATGAAATCATTTACCCTGCCCATCCTTCCCGGTCGAGACTCCGGTATTGAATGGCTTCGGCCAGGTGTTCCGGTTTGATCTCTTCACTTTGCGAAAGATCAGCAATGGTCCGGCTTACTTTTAGTATCCGGTCATAGGCACGGGCCGACAGGTTGAGCTTTTCCATGGCTACTTTCAGCAAATTGGCACCCACCGTATTGATCACACAGATCTCTTTAAGCATTTTACTGCTCATCTGCGCATTGCAATAAATACCCGGATGATCTTTGTAACGTTCCGCCTGCCGGTCGCGGGCCCTGATCACCCGGTCCCGGATAGCAGCGGACTGCTCGGCGGGCCGGATAGCCGACAGTTCACTGAATGCCACCGGGGTCACTTCCACATGCAGATCAATGCGGTCGAGCAGGGGACCGGAAATTTTATTCAGGTATTTCTGCACGGCACCGGGCGGGCAGGTGCATTCCCTTTCGGGGTGGTTATAGTACCCGCAGGGACAGGGATTCATGGAGGCCATCAGCATAAATGAAGCGGGAAAGTCCACAGCCACTTTTGCCCTGGATATGGTCACTCTTCTTTCTTCCATCGGCTGCCGCATGACTTCAAGTACCGTTCGTTTGAATTCGGGTAATTCATCCAGAAACAATACCCCGTTATGTGCCAGTGAAATTTCCCCCGGTTGCGGGATACCGCCTCCGCCGACGAGGGCGACATCACTGATCGTATGATGCGGCGAACGGAATGGCCGTTTGGAAATCAGGGTGGAATTCTCCGGTAATTTACCGGCCACCGAATGAATCTTGGTTGTTTCCAGTGCTTCCTGCAAACTGAGCGGAGGAAGAATCGTCGGTAATCTTTTTGCCAGCATGGTTTTTCCCGCGCCGGGCGGACCGATCAGGATCGCATTGTGACCGCCGGCTGCCGCAATCTCGAGCGCCCGTTTGATATTTTCCTGTCCCTTTACTTCGGAAAAATCTATTTCGAAATCATACTGGGAATTGAAAAACTCTTCGCGGGTATTGATGATCACCGGTTCCAGCCCTTTTTCACCCTTGCTGAAAAAATCAATCACTTCCCGGATATGACTGACCCCTAATACCTGCAGTTGGTTCACCATACCGGCTTCCTTAGCGTTCACTTTTGGTACGATCAGGCCCTTGTATCCTTCTTTCCGGGCCTGGATGGAAATGGGCAGGGCGCCCTTGATCGGCCGTATTTCTCCATTGAGGGATAATTCGCCCATGATCACATAGCGGGAAAGAGCTTCGGCATTTTCTATCTGCTCCGATGCCCCGAGAATACCAAGCGCGATGGGCAGGTCAAATGCGGTACCGCTTTTCCGGATATCAGCCGGAGCCATATTCACCACCACCTTGGTGCGCGGGAAAGTATAGTCATTAGTTTTAAACGTGCTTTCGATCCGTTGCAGACTTTCTTTCACTGCATTATCCGGGAGACCCACGATCATCGGGTCCTTGCCCTGGGTGGCGATCCAGTTTACTTCAATGGTGATGGTGATGGCTTCCACACCGTATACCGCACTGCCAAAAGTCGTTATCAGCATGGGCGGAAGATAACACAATTTGTCGCCCCCCCGCCCTTCGGCAGGAGGGGATTAAAACGGTAAAAAATGTTTTATTTCTCCTGGTTTGCGGTGATTTCAGCGAGGAGTGAAATTTCCGGATCGGGGACAACAGATTGTACGATACCGGTTAACGGGATGGTAAAGGTTTCAGCCTGTTTGCTGATATGGAGTTCCTTAACGAGTGATTTATTTCCTTCCATATTCAGTAACAGTTCGAGCGGTAAGTCAAATGGAGCGGATGCCTGCAACTGGGTTATGGTTACCTGCAAATTTTTTCCCCCCGGTTGATATTTCCAGTTTACGGCTATACGGGGATTGACCGGTGTAAACAGCCATTGCCGGAAGAACTGGCCGAACTCCTTTCCTGAAATGCCTTCCACGATTTTCCGGAAATCTGTTGTTTCGGCATTACCCCCGGCGTACTGCGCATAGTAATGCCGGATGCATTCATGGAAAACGGAATCCCCGAGTTCCCGGCGGAGCATATGTAATACCCAGCCGCCTTTCTGGTAACTGTTCGCGTTCAGCAGGCTTTTATAATTCGGGGTGCTGTCCACCACGGGGCGTTTACTTTGGCTGACAAAAGCCAGTACGGCATCCCGGTCTTCCTGCATACGGGCCTTCAGGCTGTCGGTCCCGTATTTTGATTCCATATAAATATGGGTGAGATAAGTGGCAAAGCCCTCGCTGAGCCAGAGATGGGCGAAACTTTTTTCCGTGGCCATATCCCCGAACCATTGGTGAGCGATCTCGTGGGAGAATAAGCTTTCTTCGCTGCGCCGCCCGGTAACCGAGCTTTCATAATAAAAGATGGCGCCGGCATTTTCCATTCCGCCATAAATGGTCTTGGATTGTACATTGGCTAATTTTTTATAAGGGTAGGGGCCAATGTACTGATCAAAGAACGCAGCAATATCTCTTCCGATGGCATAATCATAGAAACCCTTGTCCGTCGTTTCCGGGAATACCCAGCTGCTGACGGGGATACAGTTGTTGATAAAGCCGGCATGCTGCACCGCGAAATCGGCCACCCCGATCACCATCACCTTGGTGGGCAGCGGCACTTCTTCCTTCCAATGGGTGAATTTCTTATCCCCGGTTAAACTGATCTCTTCGATCTGGATGCCGTTGGAGACCACCTGGTAGTGGGAAGGTGCAGTGACCAGGAATTCCACTGTTGCTTTATCTGCGGGATCATCCACACAGGGTATCCAGCAATGGGCCCGGTTGGGCCAGTTGTCGGCAAAAAAAGTGCGGTTCCCGTACATGTTCCGGGAAATGATCAGGCCGTCAGCCGGGATGCCCCTGAAATAAATCGTGTACGATGCGGTATCGTTGACGGATTTTTTTCCTGAAAGATTCAGGTTTATTTCATTGTTGTATTGAACCGATTCCACCGGGGCAGCACTGCCTTCACTTATATTATAAGCAAACATGCCCCTCCCATCTTTGCGGGGACTGGTTAAATCAAAACGGATTTTTGTGCTTTCTGCCAGGAACCGGACCCGGATCGTGGCTTTCCCGTATACAGAGTCCGTTTTATCGGAGAGTTCCAGTTCATAGCGGTAGTGCAGTACATCTATATTCCGCTGGCCCATGGCGGAAGCCAGGCAGCCGCATAACAGGGCAAGCAGGATCGTTTTTTTCATATGCCGAGAATTCCGATAAAAGTAATGATTTCCGCCGCCCGTCCGGGCAGGAATTGCTATAATTTCTCCAGCATTTCCACCACTTTTTCCCTTTTCAGGATCACGTAACCGATCCGGTCATTGCTGATCCCTTCTTTCAGCTGGTAGCTGAAGCTGAGTTGTTCATCCGTAACAGTGGTTTCAAAATACCGGAAGGAGATATTGGGATAGGCCTTCAGTTCTTCCCCGATCTCGTAAAGATGCGTGGAAAGAATGAAAAGGGAGTTTTTGATCCTGATCAGACCTTTGATCACGGCCAGCGAACATTTCATGGCATCCTGCACATTGGTGCCTTTGAAGAGTTCATCGATCAGCACCAGCCATTTTTTCCCGTCATTGATCTTTTCAATCGTATTCTTGATCCGCTGGACTTCATTGTAGAAGAAACTTTCTCCTTTCGCAATATTATCCATGACATTGATATTACTGAGCAGTCCGTCGAATAAGGTAAGTTTCATCTGCTGTGCCGGTACGCCCATCCCGATATGGGCCAGGAAAACGGCCGCTCCCACGGATTTGATCAGGGTGCTCTTGCCGGCCATATTGGCGCCGGTCAGGAATAGAAAATTCTGCTCGGGGCTCATCTGCAGGTCATAGGCCACCGGCTTCGGCAGCAGGATATGGTACAGGCCACGGGCATCCATCAGCGGGGTATCCTGTTCCAGGAATTCAGGAAAACTCAGGTCATAGGTTTTAACGGCCACGGCCATGGAATACCAGGCGTCGAGCCGGCTAAAGGTGTCGATCAGTTCAAGGGTATTGGTTTTATACCGGCCGCGGAGATGATACCCGAAATACAGGTTTTGCCGGATAGAGAACCGTTGCCCCTGTTCCGTTTCCGACAGTTTCCGCAGCGGGGGTTCCCGCAGGAGGCCGCTGATCCGGTCAATATAAAGTTTAATATGCGCGGGAAGCTCCAGGCCCTCCAGCAATTCGGCCACTTTGCGGATTCCCCGGTAGAAATCGGCAAAATGCGGGATCGAATAGTTGACCATGGAATAATCCGCATAGTGCAGCCATTTATACAACAGGTTATTGAAGGAAGCCGGGGCCTCGCTGATCGGGTCGAGCGGGTAGTCCAGGAACTTATCCATGACCAGTACCGTGCCGTTGCTGATCTCGGAGGGCCAGTGCCGGATATGTTCCATGAAGGTCCGGATCACTTTCTGGGTACCGCGGATCTTATTGAGATCACTATAAGGTTCACTGAAGAATTTGTACAGCCATTCCCGGCCGCCAACGGTTTTTGTAAAATTCAGTTTATGGAAAATAGAAAATTCTTCCTCGGGGTGGAAGATGGAGATGTCGTTGAAGGATATACTGTCGATTTGCATAACTCTTTATAAAATTCCAGGAACCGAAGATGCCAAGATGCCAAATAAATAGCAAAAACAAGCACAAATAATGTTCAAAGTGTTATTTGGAGTTTCTTATTTTTTGCTATTTTTTCCCGGTTATAAAAATCAAATGGCCTGCTTCGGTTTATGTGTCTCCTCTTTTTTTCAGGATGGCTGTAAAGATCAGCACCAGTTCTTTTGCCTCCTGTCTCAGTGCCGTTCTTTCTTCCCCGGAAGTAATGCTGCCATCTGTAATGATCAGCCTCAGCCAATAAGCAGATTCTTTTGCTTCGCGGCGGCAGGTTTTTATTTTCATTATAAAATCCTTGCCACCGATCCCTTCATTTGCTTCGATATAATTTGCCCCCGGGGAACTGCCGGATCGTAACAACTGTGGTACATATTCACTGTTTGCCGGATTTTTCGGCAGCTTCATACAAAAATCCCTGACTCTTTCCGCAAACAGGCTCGTTCTGTCTTCCAGGTCAAATTTCCTGTTACTCTCTGCCATATTTTTTTTAGGTCAAGCCTACCGGCAGTAAAATTTCTATCAAAGATCAATTTCTCACTATAGCCCGCTTTTTTTCTGATTTACTCCAGTCTTTTTCTCTATCGAAAAGCTTTTTTTTGAATTTACCTTTTGAAATTTCTTTGGTTCTTCTATTTTGGCCTTTCTTTGGCATCTTGGTATCTTCGGTTCTTGGTTTATCATCAAGGTCTGTCAAACCTCAACCGTTCTCCCCAATGAGATTCATCCCATAGCCCGTTTCCATATACTAAACGGCCATTTATAAACGTATGGGTAATGGCCGCCGGAAATTGAAATCCTTCGAGCGGGCTCCAGCCACATTTGTACAACAGGTTTTCTTTGGTAACCGTATAAGGTTGCTGCAGGTCCGCGATCACCAGGTCGGCATAATAGCCTTCGCGGATATAGCCCCGCTCTGCTACCTGGAAACATTCGGCCACCGCATGGCTCATTTTTTCCACGATCTTTTCAAGGGAAATCCTTCCCTGCCGGTGATAATGCAGCATTAATAAAAGCGGGTGCTGCACCAGGGGCAGGCCGGCATGCGCTTTTTCATACGCCACCTCTTTTTCTTCCCATGTATGCGGGGCATGATCTGTTGCGATGATATCCAGCCGGTCATCCAGCAGGGCTTTCCAGAGGGCCTCTTTATGATGCGGCGCCTTGATAGCGGGGTTGCATTTGATCCGGTTACCCAGGACCGCATAATCCTCACTGGTAAAATGAAGGTGGTGTACACAGACTTCGGAGGTAATGCGCTTGTCTTTCAGCGGAAACAGGTTGGTAAAAAGTTGCAGCTCCTTTTCGGTACTGATGTGCAGGATATGCAGGCGGGTTCCGTATTTTTTGGCGATCTGGATGGCATACAGGGATGATTCGTAGCAGGCTTCCTCATCGCGGACCAGGGGGTGATCAGCCGGAACCAGTTCGCGGCCGGATTCTTTAAGCCGTTCCTTGTTCCTTTTGATGATCGTTTCATCCTCACAGTGCGTGGCGATCAGTACTTCGCTTCCGGCAAAGACCCGGTCCAGGGTATTGGGATTATCGACCAGCATATTGCCGGTACTGGCGCCCATAAAGATCTTGACGCCACAGATATCTTTCTTCTTTTCATTGGTTCGCAGGACTTCCTCCGTGTTGTTGTTGGAAGTACCCATGTAAAAAGAATAGTTGGCCAGTGAACTGCGGGCCGCGATCTGGTATTTTTCTTCCAGCAGTTCCTGGGTCAGTGCATTGGGGATGGTGTTGGGCATTTCCATAAAACTGGTGACCCCGCCGGCGACGGCCGCTCTGGCTTCAGACCCGATCGTGGCTTTATGGGTCAGTCCCGGTTCCCGGAAATGCACCTGGTCGTCGATACAACCCGGCAAGAGAAATTTACCCTCCCCGCTGATCTCTGTATAATTTCCTTTTATACTTCCGATCGCCGTTGCGATCCGTTCAATCCGGCCATTCGCCAGCAGTACATCCCCGGTACGGATGCTCCCTTCATTGACGATCTGTATATTCCGGATCAGGTAATTTTGCATATCTTGTCAGTTGAAATTACTAGTCAAAGCCAATACCCATGCAATTTAAACAAAGCCTGTTAAGACTGGCACTGATCCTGCTTCCATTTTCCGCATTTTCACAAAACACTTACCTGCCCCAGGGCGATAAAGCCGCGGTGTTACTGGAGCGGCTGGAAATAAAAAGCCGGACCGATTCTTTTTTCAATTACTCAAAAACGAAACCCTTCAGCCGGAAACAGGCGGTAGCGGCGTTCGGCCATTATGTGCAGGTTCCGGGAAAAACAATTTCCCCGGCAGATCAGTACAACGGGCTGGGGATCCTGAAGAATAACCTGGAATACCTGCCGGCGCAGGACCGGGTAAAATTCAATTCAAAAAAACCCTTCCTTAAAAACTTTTATACCTCCCCGGCCAATCTTTACGAAGTACATGTGAAGGATTTCGACCTCGTAATCAACCCCGTGATCCAGCTGACCTTTTCAAAGGAAAAGGACAATGATGAAACCCTGTTCCAGAACACAAGGGGGCTGGCCCTCCGCGGACGGATCGCGGATAAAATCGGTTTTGCCACTTACCTTACCGATAACCAGGAAAGGGCCCCGTTTTATGCCCGGGATTTTGTAACTGCCCGCAAAGCGGTTCCCGGTGCCGGTTTTTATAAAGGGTTTAAAGGAACGGGCTACGATTATTTTGATGCCCGGGGTTATTTCACCTTTAATGTGACAAAGTACATCGATGTCGCATTTGGGTATGACCGTCATTTTATCGGGAATGGCTTTCGCAGTTTGTTCCTGAGTGATTTCGGGAACAGCAATCTTTTCCTGAAACTGAATACCCGGATCTGGAAATTCAACTACCAGAATCTCTTTATGGAGCTGCACAATGCGGATGACCGGGTGGGCGACCGGCTGATCGGGAAAAAATACGCAGCCATGCACCACCTGGATGTGGGCGTGACCAAATGGCTGAATATCGGCTTATTTGAAGGCGTCATCTTTGGCCGGCCAAACCGCTTTGATTTTGGTTACCTGAATCCGATCATATTCTATCGTTCTATCGAACAACAAAACGGAAGTTTTGATAACTCCGTGGCCGGTCTGGATGTGAAAGCCAACCTGCCGCACCGGGTACAGTTATACGGCCAACTGATGCTGGATGAGTTTCTTTTATCTGAAATAAAAAAGAACCGGGGCTGGTGGGCCAATAAATGGGGGATCCAGCTGGGTGCAAAATATATCGATGCCTTTGGTATTCCCAACCTGGACCTGCAGGGGGAACATAACCGCGTGCGTCCCTTTACCTACTCGCACGGTGATTCGGTAGCGAATTATACTCATTATAACCAACCGCTGGCCCACCCATTGGGCGCGAATTTCAGTGAATGGATCGCGGTTGCCCGCTATCAGCCGGCTCCCAAATGGTTACTCACCGGTAAACTGATTGCCTATACCCAGGGTCGTGACAGCAGCAGCCGTAGTTTCGGGAGTAATATCTTCCTGCCCAATACACCGCCGTACCGGCAGGGGGATTATGGGTATGAGAATGGCAGTGGCTGGAAAACATCCGTATTCCTGGCCAGTTTCCTGCTTTCCTATGAATGGAGGGAGAATTTCTTCCTGGAGCTGAGCGCGGTGGCGCGTAAACAGAAAACGAAAACAGCGCCCCTGGTTTCCGCCAATACATCCGTAATCAGTTTTGGTCTGCGCTGGAATATGCACAGACGGGATTTTGATTTTTAGTTGTTTCCACCTTCCGGGACCCGTCCGGTTGGTTCTTTTTTATTGAATATTATTTGGTGCTTGACTTTGATGCTTTTTTGGCGTCTTGGCATCTTTGGTTCTTCTTTTCTCATCATCCTTCGAGGTGAATCGTAAACACAATCATCCTCGATTGTATTTTATCAAACACACTGGAGAAACGCAGGTTCTCGTCCCTTGCATGGATATTGCGGAGGCCATTGCTGATCTTGATCTCGGGAGAAAAAATAAAGCTGGGAAAAAAGAAATTGAAGCCAATGCCAAACTCGGGACCGAAATCATATTTTTCGATCTTGATAAGCTCTTCGGCCTTCTTGGCCCGGGCATTACTCGCCATATCGATATCGGCTTTAAAACCGGCCAGGGTGTAGACCCTGAAATTGCCGATCCGGTCGCTTTGAAACTTTACCTGGAGCGGAAAGGACATGATCACCGACTCCACTTTTTTGGTCACGTCGGTCTGCCCGTCAAAATCAGGGTACTTCAGCTTATAATAAATATTCCTTTCGATGAACATGAGCTGCGGGTTAAACCGGACCTGGAAACGGTTGGAGATACGTCCTGTGGCGGATAGTCCCAGGGTCAACCCGCCTGAGTTGATGGGCTCACCCACATACACACTGTCATATTGCAGGAAACGGGGATGCAGTTCGGTCTGGAAACGGGCCAGGTTGATCCCCACGGTGATGCCGAAATAATAAGGTTTGCTGTCATGATCAAACAGGTTCAGTTCCACCTTGCCCATTTGCGCGGCAGCCGGTTCGGAAAGGAGCAGTAAACTGTTCAGAAAAACAGGTAAAAGAAAGAGTTTCAGTATGCTTTTTTTCCGGAATAGATACAACATATACCTAAGGTCAGTGGCTGGAACTCCGTGTCAGAGTATCCCACTTTTTTTAAAATGTCAGTAAATAATTGGCGATCCGGAAAAGCGTTGGCTGATTCATTGAGGTACTCATATGCCTCTTTATTTTGCCTGAACCAGCGGGCTACCTGCGGGGTTACGATCCCCATGTACAGGTTGTACAAACTTTTCACCGCTCTGCGGCGGGGTTTTGAAAATTCCAGCACGATCAGACGGCCTCCGGGTCTTAATACCCTTTTTATCTCAGACAGGCCTTTTTCGAGGTTTTCAAAGTTCCGTACTCCAAATGCCACCATCACGGCATCAAACGTATTATCAGCAAATTTTATTGTTTCAGCATCTCCCGACTGTAACCGGATATATTCGGTAAGACCCTCTTTTTCAATCTTTTTTCTCCCGAGTTCAAGCATTCCTTCAGAAATATCAATACCGGTGATCTGTGCGGGTTTGAGAAGGGCATATGCCATCAGGGCCATATCGGCTGTTCCCGTGGCTACATCAAGGATATGCTGCGGATTGTCCTTTTTCAGCATTTTGATCGCTTTTTTCCGCCAGCGGACATCGATTCGTGCAGAGAGAAAACGGTTCATCAGGTCATAGCGGCAGGCAATCCGGTCAAACATATCGGCTACCTGTTCTTTCTTGGTCTTCCCGGAATCTTTAAATGGGATGATCTTATCGTGCGGTAAGGGGGTTGACATGGGGGGCAAAGTTATGAGAAAGTTTAGGGTTTGGGAGTTTAGAGTTCGGAGTTTAAAGTTCGGAGTTGGGGCCTGACACTAAACTCCGAACCCTCAACCCTCAACCCGAAACCCTCAACCCCAAACCCTCAATCCATATAGTTACCTTTGCCCGCATGGAAATCGTCTCCGCTAAATACGTGATCAGCAGTGCTACTTATAAACAATGCCCCCCAGCAGACCGGCCTGAATATGCATTTATCGGCCGCAGCAATGTTGGCAAGTCGTCCCTGATCAATATGCTGACCGGGCAGATCCGGCTGGCCAAGACTTCCGCTACTCCCGGGAAGACACAACTGATCAACCATTTTGAAGTGCTTTCCTCGGATAAAAAAAAATGGAATATTGTGGACCTTCCCGGTTATGGCTACGCAAAAGTGTCGCAGAAGGCGCGGAACAACTGGGGCAATATGATCGAGTCCTATATCCGGAAACGGGAAAACCTGGTTTGTCTTTTTGTACTGATCGACAGTCGTCATGAGCCGCAGCCGATCGATCTTGAATTTGTTAACCAACTGGGCGAGTGGAAGATCCCGTTTGTCCTTGTGTTTACCAAAACCGATAAGAATAAGCCGGGCGCCACCCTCCGGCATTGCAAGGAATTCCTGGATGCCCTCTCGGATCATTGGGAAGTACCCCCGCCTCACTATTTAACTTCTGCCACCACAAGGGCCGGCCGGAAGGAGATCCTGGCTTATATCGGGCAGTTGAACCAGACCTTTACCCGGCTCTGACCCTTTAGCGGATTCAAAATAATATAGTATTTTGCGCCGCATACCTTCTTTTTATGAAAGTGATCTTATCCGAGCGAAATATAGTCGTGATCCTTTTTGTACTGGTGCTGCTTACTTTTACCGTGGCTCAGGAACAAACCCGGGAAATGGAAAATATGTATTCCGGTTCCCGCCAGCAGGGAGAGGCGGTTTCCGTTACCGGCAGGACCACGGTTCAGGTCGCCGGTCCTGTTGCCAGGAATCTTCAATAAGCGGAAAACAATCCAAAATGCAGGGTAAGATACGGTCAGTACCCGGCAGGTATTTAACAGGAAATTACCAGGAAAATAAAGGGGAAAAAAATGTCACCAGCGGAGGTAAGTCCGCTGCAGCAACAAGGAACCGGCCGGATCAGTTGACGACTTTATTGGCACAACTGCTGCTGGCAAAAGCTTCGGGTTTTGCCTTGAATGCAAACCCCATACCCAGGATATATCCCATGGCTTCTTTCAGGGCATCGTTGCTCTTAAAGTGCGGGTTGGTGTTGATGTCTGCATGCACTTCCATGTCCACATCATACAGCGTAAACAGGTGGCAGAGTTCATAGGCAATTTCAATGCTCCGGGCTACTTCTGTCAGCATCCGTTCCTTGATGGTAAAAGGTTGTTTTGTCTTCTCATTGTGAATGAACATGAACCCGCCCTGGCCTTCCCGGAGGAAGACAATGACGGTGGCAAATTCAGTTTCCTTTCCTTTTACCTGTGAATCGGTGCCGATGCAGACTTTCAGCCGGTGGCCATTTCCTGTTTCCCTTTTGATGGCTGTTTCAACCGCATCAATAATCGGTTGTTCAATAGGGTCACCATTAAATTTTCTCCAGCGCATATAAAAAGAGGTTTTCCTAAGTTACAGGAAAACCTCTGAATTACAAAAGGGGCACGGATTATCGTTCTGTTACCAGAACCAAAAAGCGTTTATTGACGGATGATTTTTTCGGTCCATTGCTGGCCGTCTTTACTGAAACGAACCAGGTACATGCCGCTGGTCATCCCGTTGGCTGTAATGGTATTGATCCCGGCTACGAGTATCCCCCGGGCCAGGGTTCGGCCATTGAAATCACATACCAGGAAATCATAGTTACCCGGGCTGATCACTGAAAGCGTATTTGATTCAGTCAGGTTACTGATGATCCGGGGCCTGGGGGTAGCGGTACTGTTGCGCAGGGTTACCACGTTGGAATAATACTGCCTTTCATTGTCAAATGTTACACTCAGCCGGTATAAAAGGTTACCGGAAGCGATGGGTTTATAACTGAAACTGCGTTCTGCCGGGGCTGACTGGCTTACCGGGGCAAAACTCCTTCCGTCGGTGGAAACTTCCAGTACCTGGCTGATGATGGCTTCATCGGCATCGATGATCCAGTTCAACTGGTGGCGATCGCCATTTAACTGGCCCTGTAAAGTCAGCTGACGGAGCGGCAGCGGGATCCCTTCGGTAAAATTGCCCTGCAGGGCATAGGATCCCAGGCTTGCATAATTGGGTGCATACATATTCCCCCTGCCTTCAACGCGCAGGTAGTACGTACCGGCATTCAGGCTGGTATCGATCACGGAACTGAGCAGGGTACCGGGATTGTAAACATTTAACTGGGTCTGTGTGCTGCTGAACAGGGTTACCTGCATATCCAGGTCGGATCCGGCATTACCGGTGCCTACATTATAAGGGATGGCGCTCAGCTGGAAGCGGCCATACGAGGGCTGGGTGAATTTGATCATATCCTGATCCGTGCTTTGCCCGATCACCCCGTTTACTGTAAACTGGTTATTGGTAAAAGGAATAGTGGAGGCAGCAGCAAAGCTCCCGGTATAGTCATCCGCCCGGTATGTAAATCCATTGGAAGAAGTGATCACGGATAAGTCGCTCTGGTAATTGGTGCAGCCAAAGGAATTCGGGCCGTTATTCCAGAGAGTGAGATTCTGGTAATAGCCCACACCCATAATGGGAGCCCAACCGATCTCGCCGATTCCCTGCCCGGCATTATAATCAGAGGTCTTCACACAATTGGCATCATAACTGGCCTGGTGAAACAGTCCCAGGGTATGGCCCGCTTCATGGGCGGCTGCTTCCGCAATATTTTTCACGTTATAGTTCAGCAAACCGGTGAAAACAAAACAGGGGGTGTCATCTCCCCAGATAAATGAATTGACAAAGGCCACGCCGCCCGCAGCACCATACCATTCGTAGGTGGGGGTCAGGATCACCCGCATCCGGTTAGCAACCGGTGCGGCAAGGTACTTTGTGGAGTCGGTGGTGATATTAATATTAAAAGGACGATAGTCTTCGGCCACGCGGTTAAAGATCGTGGTGATCTTGGTATTGTCCAGTCCGGAAGGGGCGCAGATGATCGGCCCGGTGGAATTCCAGCTGGTTCCGCTGACTGTATGACCGTCAAAATCGAGGAACATGACAGCGGTGGCGGAAGGATAACTGCTTAGCACCGGTACCTGGGCGCGGGCAGTTCCGGCGCACAGCAGCAGGGCCAGAACGGATGATAAATAGTTTTTCATAACAAGGCGGATTTAGATTTCGAAAGGGTACAAGGGATACGGAATAAAAACGGGTCAGCTATAACAGGTTTTCACCGGAACTATTCATTTACTAATTCATAATAATTTTTTTTCACCAGCACCAGTTGCCCGTCCTGTTTCTCCAGTTCGTACAAATCACCGTGTTTGAAACTGATGATACGTCCGCTGTAACTGGTACTGCCATCCGCATGGGTGATTTTGGAAAGTGTCAGCCGGGCACCGTTGAAACTGTCCGAGCGGATCACAATACTCCGGATACTGTTGTTGTATTTGCTGGCGGTGGAAACCACTTCGCCTTCAAACTGGAAACTGCTGTTGCCGGAGAGCCGGAATCGGGAGCTCTTTCCTACGGGGGAACTGATGATTTCATTTACCTGGTCCGGGTTGACCGGGATCCTGTCCGGCAGGTTGGCAAAAAGCCGGGGTTTGTTGTAGTCCGGTTCATTGAGCGGGATCTTTTGTTCCTGGCTGCTGGAAACAAGACTGAACAGCGCAAAACCTGCGCACAGCATAGTGGCACGAATGTTTTTCATCTGAACTTTTTTTAAAGTCAATAGGATATTGTTCGGCAGTCAGGATTGGTAACTGCGGTTTTCAGTGGGGGACGGTACTGCAAGGTTTGTGAAAGTTTTAATCAGTTCCAAAAACACAGGTAGCATTTCGGTAAAATGGAGGGGAAGTACCCTGCGGAATTCGTAAAACTTCGAAGGGTTTCCTGTTTATCTACGATTCAATACTGGTTTGTACTTAACAGCACGAGTGTGCAGGCTTCGGCTGTTTCAATGTTTTTTGAAGCGGCGAGGCCGGCTAATTCATCGTTTTCCGTACCGGGATTGAAGATGATCCGTTTGGGGGAAAGGGAGAGGATATAATCATAATATTCCCGCTGGTGCTGCGGGTTCAGGTAGAGCGTAACGGTATGAATGCCCTCCCATTTTTTCTTTTCTGTTTCCACGGCCACATCCGCCACGATGGTTTTTTTGCGACCAATGGCCAGGACCGGGTGCCCGTGGTTCCGGAGTCGCTGCACGGCCAGGTAACTGTACCGCGAAGGGTTATCGGAAGCACCGAGGACCAGGGTTTTCTTGGGATTCATACTGTAAAACTAATCACAGAATTTTAAAACAGCCGGTATTGTTTTACGGGAGGTATGCTGAATGTGCTTCCGAAGGGCGTCCGGGGCAAGGGTATTCGGATTTTACAAAAAAACTGGTCTGCTCTTTACCGACCGTGCTACTGATCACCCGGGTTTTGCGATACTTCTGTTGCAGGGCAATTAGCTGAATATGGATCACGTCATTTTCCGGATCATGAATTGAGTAACAGTTATGAATCCGGTAAATCTGTCTCCTATTCAATTCCTCCTGTTAGGGTGCGAGCCTGTTGTCAGTAAGCCACACTTAATTTCAATTGCCCGCCAAGCCCGTCTTTTACAATTCGCATAAGTGTTGACAGGCGAATGTCACTGGCATTATTTTCAATTCTTGAAATATAAGACTTTGTGGTGCCGCACTTCGCCGCTAACTGCTCCTGTGTCAGGTTTTGTTTTTCTCTCATTTCCTGAATAAGGACACCGAGTTTAAATGCCTCGAACCCTTGTTCATACGCCTCTCTTTTTGCAGTACCCCTTTTCCCATATTGTTTGTCCAGGTGGCCGGCAAATGAAGTCAGATTTTTATTTTTTGTCTTTTTCATTGAAATATTCTTTTTTTATTTTCTTAGCCAGTTCAATTTCATTTTTAGGCGTCTTCTGCGTTTTCTTTTGAAAACCGTTGGCTACCACGATCAATCGCCCCTCGTCAAAAAAGGCAAAAGCTCTGAAAATATTAGTTCCAACTTCAACCCGTATTTCATACAAGCCAGAGGTTCCCTCCATGTGTTGAAAATATTTCTTCGGCACATGGTCAATAGTAGCAATGAGTTCTAAAGTCCAGTTGAATTTCCTTTGTACATCTTCTGTCTGTTCGTTAAAAAACTCCAGGAAGTAATGTTTATAATAGAATATATGCCGGATAAAGGTTTGCCCCACCCCGCAAAGTTAGCTAATTAGATAACTTTGTCAAATTATTTTATACCCGGTTGAAATGGGGGGATGCCTTATTGGGGATGACCGCAACTCCATCATCCAGGGATGACTCCCCCAAGTGGTCTGAACGGTTCGGTAGGGCTGCTCCTAATTCTTTGTTTGCTCATTTCAGTTCTTTAGATGAATCAGTTCTTTTCGCCGGATCAGCTGCAGTTCCCGGGTCACAATAACCATGTACCAGGTAACATATAAAGGAATGGCGGCGAAGAACAGGTATATGAAATAAAGGGTCGCAATGGGAAACAGGAAGACCCCGCCCGCTAACAAGACCAGGAGGACAAGGCCCGTTTCCGCATACAGGGTTCTGTATTTTTTATGATACCAGCTTTCCCTGGAAAAAAACAGGTGAAGAAGAAAACTGAGCAGTTGCCAGGCCACCAGTATCCCGTAGAAAATAGTAACCGCCGCCGCCCTTTCCCTTTCCCAAAAAAACAGGACAAGGCCAGCCAGGAAAAGCGCGGCCTGGGTAAGCAGGTCGGTCAGTTTGAAAAGTTTCATCTGTAAACTATTATAATTTCAGAAAATAATGAAAATATAGTTCCAAATAAAAGCCGGAATGACCGGCTGCTTTCGACGACGAAAAATTATTTAAATACTTTCATCAGCGCTCCCACGAACCAGCTTTCTTCGGCTTTGATCATAGTGTCAAGGGTTTTGTCCGCCTGCCTGCCCAGCTTCTTAATACTGCTGATCGTGTCCACAAAGGTTTTTACCTGTTTGTCCTTTTTATCCCCTTCCACGGCTTCCAGCCGGTCCAGCAGGTGCAGCATGGGCTCCAGTTCCCTTTTCTTTCTTTCCTTCACAATCTGCTTCACCACTTTCCAGATATCCTTTTCCGCGGAGAAAAATTCTTTGCGTTCGCCAGTGATCAGCACCCGGTCCACCAGGCCCCAGTTGATCAGTTCCCGGATATTCATATTGGTATTGCCCCGGCTGATATTGAGTTCCTCCATGATATCATCCTGGGTCAGGGGGTCGGGACTGACCAGTAACAACGCATGGATCTGGGCCATGGTCCGGTTTATACCCCAATGGGTGCCAAAAGCGCCCCAGCTGCTGATGAATTGTTGCCTGGCTTCGGTGAGTTTCATGGCTCAAAATTAAACACTGTTTCCGAAATTTCAAAAATTATTGAAAATATATGCTGCTGGCCGCACGGGCAGATCCGCGCACAAAAGAGTACAACCCGGGTGGCGGTAACAGGCTGTGTCAGTTTTTGCCTTTATCGGCAAGATGCGGTTTCTTCTTTTTTGCAGCCAGCCTGTTTATCCAGGAAGCCGCCAGGGTGAGAAACCCCAGTGCGGAGGTGATACAACCGGTCCAGACCAGCAGGTCCGAATGTTCCCCGTCGAGTATTTTTATGAACAGGCTGAATCCAAAACAGGATAACCCGGTTACGAAGAATAAAAGAAGCAAGGAGGAGGTGGTGGATTCCCTTTCAGGCATAAGGCGAAATTACAGGTTATTGAACGGTGAATGCGGCCGGGGGTAAAAGTCCCTCTTGTTTTTTGTACCCTGCTCCCTGCGGCCGGTAAAAGTCAGCATTTTGACGCAATTATCCTGCCGGGCTGTTGCCGGGTAATAAAAAAAGCTGCCGGGAGGGGCAGCTTAAACTATTATGATAAGGAATTTCACTTACAAAAGCATCGTAATGGGATTCTCCAGGTATTTTTTGAAGGTTTGCAGGAAGGCCGCGCCGGAAGCGCCGTCCACACTGCGGTGATCACAGCTCAGGGTTACTTTCATAAAATTACTTACGCCAAACCCATCTCCTTTGCGAACCACGGTTTCTTTGATCCGGCCGACGGCCAGGATACAACTGTCGGGCGGATTGATGATCGCGGTAAATTCATCGATATCCATCATACCCAGGTTGGAGATCGTAAAAGTATTGCCGGTAAATTCACTCGGCTGTAACTTTTTATTCTTGGCTTTACCGGCCAGTTCCTTGCTTTCGGCGGCAATCTGTGGCAGTGTTTTCTGATCGGCAAACCGGACAACGGGAACGATCAGTCCATCTTCAATCGCCACCGCGATTCCGATATGGATATGACTGTAGCGGCGGATCTTATCTCCCATCCAGGAGGCATTGATCGCAGGATGCTGCCGGAGGGCCAGGGCCACAGCCTTCACCACCAGGTCATTGAAGCTGATCTTGGCCGGACTGATCTCATTCAGTTGGGTCCGGGCTGCCATTGCATTATCCATACAGATCTCCATGGTCAGGTAAAAATGCGGGGCGCCGAATTTACTTTCACCCAGTCTTTTGGCAATCACATTGCGCATCTGGGAATTGGGGATATCGGTATATCCTTCTTCGGTACTTCCTGCAAAAACAGCTACCGGCGAAGGGGCTGTGCTCTGAGCAGCCGGGGTAATGGTTGTACCAGGTTTATAATTGTCAATATCCGCCCTCGTGATCCTTCCTCCGTCACCGGTGCCCTGCAGCAGGCGCAGGTCCAGTCCTTTTTCCCGGGCGATCTTTTTGGCAAGGGGAGAAGCTTTCACTCTTCCGTTTTCAGTAATTGCAACAACCGCAGCGGCAGTAGCCGTAACAGGTGCTGTGTCAGCAGGAGCCGCAGCAGTTTCAACAGCAGCCGGAGCAGATATTACGCCGCTTTTGCTGGCCGCTACAATAGCATCCACATCCACTTTCCCTTTTTCACCGATCACGCAAAGCAGTCCGTTCACCAGGATCTTTTCCCCTTTTTGGGCGCCGACATGGAGCAGGGTTCCGTTCTTGTAGCTTTCCAGTTCCATGGTGGCTTTATCTGTTTCAATCTCCGCCAGTATATCACCTTTCTTCACAGCGTCACCCACATTTTTATGCCAGGAAGCGATCACACCGGCTTCCATGGTATCACTGAGCCGGGGCATCAGCACCACTTCTTCCATTTTGGAGATATCTAATCCCGCTTTTGCAGGGGCAGCAGTTGCAGCCAGAGCCGCTTGTTTTATTTCTTTCTTTTCTGCGGGTGCCGGGGCAGCGGCAGGAGCGCCCAGTAATCCAGAAATATCTTCCCCCGCATTGCCAATAATGGCCAGCAGGTCATTTACCTGGATCTTGCCTCCTTTATCAGCGCCGGTATGCAATAGAATGCCATCTTTATAGCTTTCGAGTTCCATAGTGGCCTTATCCGTTTCTACTTCGGCCAGCAAATCACCTTTCTTTACCGGGTCACCCACTTTCTTGTGCCAGGCAGCAATCACTCCCTCTGTCATCGTGTCGCTCAGGCGGGGCATTAATATCACTTCAGCCATATGCCGTTAAATTTTGGCCGAAATTAAGGTAAAATGCGCAATTGACCGGATTAGGAATCCGCGGCTTTTTTAACGGGGAAAGCCGTACTCCGCCGTTTTTTTTTATATTTAAAGCATAAACCTTAATACCCCGTTTCATGCTTTATCCAGCTACCCCTCAGCCGGTAAATGAAGAGATTACCCATCCGTCCGCTGAGTTCCGGAAAGAAGTGCGTAATGTACTATTGGCCATTGTTATCTTCCTCCTGGTTTACATCGTTCTGCTTGTATTGTCCGTGCTACTGGTCATCGGATGTTTTTACGCAGGAATCATGATCCTGACGGCGGGATTTAGCTTCCTGACCTTGTTAGGCGGATTGGGTTTAATGGGAGTGGGGGCGATGGTATTTATTTTCATGATCAAATTCCTGTTCTCCTATACCAAAACAGATCGTTCCGCCTATATTGAAATAACCGAACAGGAGCAGCCGAAGCTCTTCGCTTTTGTACGACAGCTTACCGCGGATGTCAGGACTCCCTTCCCGAAAAAGATTTACCTGTCAACCGATGTCAATGCAGCGGTGTTTTATGATTCCGGTTTTTGGAGTATGTTCTTCCCGGTACGAAAAAATCTGCTGATCGGGCTTGGGCTGGTCAATATGGTAAACATGAGTGAATTCAAGGCGGTGATGGCACATGAGTTCGGCCACTTTTCGCAACGCAGTATGAAACTGGGCAGTTACGTCTACCAGGTAAACCGGATCATTTATAACATGCTTTATGATAACAGCAGTTACACGGCTTTTTTGCAGGGTTGGGCGGAAGTACACGGTATTTTTGCTCTCTTTGCCATGCTGACCGCTAATATCGCCCGGCTGATTCAATGGATACTCCGCCAGATGTACGGGCTCATCAACAAGAGCTACTTTGGGCTTTCCCGTCAAATGGAATTTCACGCGGATGCAGTGGCGGCAGCTGTCAGCGGTAGTGATCACCTGGTTTCAGCCCTGCGAGGACTGGAACTGGCCGAAGCGGGTTATTCCATCACACTGCAAAAATGTGACGAACTCCTCCGGGACAAAAAGATCCTTAGTAACCTGTTCCCGGGCCATTCAGCTGTTATCCGGCAACTGGCCGCCGAGTATAAACTGCCCCTGGTGAATAACCAGCCCGTGATAAATGATGAGGCGATTGAAAAGAATAGTGTGTCCAGGGTCAATTTTAAAGACCAGTGGGCATCGCATCCTTCCACACCCGACCGGGTGATTCACCTTCGCAAACTGAATATACCGGCTGTTTCCATGGTTGAATCTGCCTGGATGCTTTTCGATCACCGGGAAACACTGGAAAAGGCGGGCACGGCAAAAGTATACGGACAATCAGGGATACAGGATTCCATGGAATTAGTGGATGAAGTTTATTTTGAAGAAAAACTAAAGAGGGAAAGGCAGTTGGGATACCTGCCGGAAGTGTACAACGGGTTTTATGATGACCGGCAGCTCAGCAAGCCGGACTGGACCGGACTAAAAGATACTATGGCAGACTTGCCTGCGAACAGGGAAATGATCTTTTCGGATACCAACGCGGGGATCACCCGGAAGATACAGGGCCTGGCCCAGGATATTGAATTAGTAAAAGCCATTGCCGATAAACGAATCGATACGAAAACATTTGATTTTGACGGGAAGAAGTACAAACGGGCTGACGCGGGAGAACTGGCCAAAGAACTGGAAATGGAAATTGAACAGCAGCGGGCTGCACAACTGCTGGCCGATAAACAGGCACTGGCTTATTTCATACAGGCAGCCGGGAAGAATGGACATGAAGAACAACTGAAACATATATATGATGATTATTTTTCCAGGCAGGAAAAGGCAGATGCATTGCTGCAATCCATTCAGAAAATCGGGGAATTACTGCAACCCTTATTTACCGGTGGGACATTGACACTGGAACAGGTTCAGTCTATGATCCGTCAGCTGACTGGTACATTGGAACCTTCTTTTAAAGCCGGGCTGGAGAGTTGGCTCAGTGCCGGTGCTTTTGACGGGCAAACCACTCTCCGGGAACAGGTTACCCAATACCTGGCGGCCAGCTATGCGTATTTCCATGAAAACAGCTTCTTTGAAAATGAAATACTTGAATTGAATACATTGCTTACCAATAGCTGGGAAGCCGTAAGCCGGTTTCAGTTTCTTCAGTTTAAAAAATTACTGGAGCAGCAATGGGAACTGGCTGGTCAGTAATCCAGTTCCAGTCGTAACCGGTCTTTCAGATCTTTAATCACCGGGTAGAGTTCGGTCATTTTCTGAAACTGCTCTTTGGCGGTCAGTGTGGGTTCGGCCTGCGGACGGTCCTCATTTTTTTCTTCCACCAGTACACTGAACTGTAATAACCTGTTATGCAGGTGCTGCTGCAAAAAATGAAACAGGGCATTCCGTTCCTGTTCGATGAATTTCTGTTCGATATTATTGGCTGTAACCGCTTCAAAGGAATTGGCATCCTTTATCCGCAACAGGGCTATTGAGAAAGGCTGGGCGGCAGGGTTACGGGCGGCTTTCAGGTGCACGATATATTCGTCCCAGGCTTTTTTGAGGGTATCCAATTCGAGGGGCTTGTTTTCGGCCCCGTTTCCGTTATGGCTATTTCCCTTGTATTGTTTCCGGATCTTATCCAGTGCAGACAGGCCGGATGTTGTTTTGGGTTGCGAAGCAGCCAGGGTTGAAACAGGTTTTTCAGCCGTCACAGGAGGTGCAGCGTTAATCCCGCTTGTTTCAATGATCAGCCTGGCTTCCGGGGTTTTCCCGGTTTTAACGGGTTTGTCAACCGCGGTCTGTTTTTGGGTAAATGGGCGTATCGGGATTGTCCGGAAGGCGAGGGGTGCTTCCGCTATTTTTTTTTACTGATACTGGCCGCCATCCGCAGTCAATTCCAGGGCCTGCTGCAGGTAACAAAGTTTGATCAGGGTTAACTCCACATGGAGCCTTTTGTTCCGGGCCGATTTATAATTGATCTCTGCCTCGTTCAGGATATTCAGGGCACTGACCAGTAAGGCGGAAGGGACTTTTTTGGCGGTTTCTATATAGCGGCTTTTAAAACTTTCCACCGCTTCCAGCAATACGGCTGCTTTTTCATCCTTGCAGACCAGCAGGTTCCGGATAAATTCGGCCAGCCCGTTCAGTACCAGGTCTCCCTCGAATCCTTTCCGGTTGATATCATCATAGAGGAGCATGGCGGAAGCCAGGTTCTGCCCCTGCATATAATCCAGCATCCGGAAATAATAATCAGCATCCAGGATATTGAGGTGCTCGAGAGTATTGGTATAATTGAGTACTCCATTGGTAAAACTCACGATCTTATCCAGGATACTGAGGGCATCCCGCATACAACCTTCGCTTTTTTGAGCGATCAGTTGCAGGGCCGCTTTTTCCGCTTTGATTTCTTCTTTCTCACAGATCTCTTCGAGGTGATGAACGGTATCATTGCTGGTGATCCGTTTGAAATCGAAGATCTGGCAGCGGCTGAGAATGGTGGGGAGGATTTTGTGTTTTTCCGTGGTGGCGAGAATGAAAATAGCATAGGGAGGGGGTTCCTCCAGGGTTTTCAAAAAAGCATTAAAGGCGGAGGAACTGAGCATGTGCACCTCATCGATCACATATACTTTGTACTTGCCGGTCTGGGGTACAAAGCGAACCTGGTCCACCAGGTCCCGGATATTATCCACCGAGTTATTGGAAGCGGCATCCAGTTCAAAATAATTCATCGAAGCGCCCTCATTAAAGGAACTGCAGCTCTGGCATTTGTCGCAGGCCTCCCCATCTTTATCGGGCTTTTCGCAATTGATCGTTTTCGCCAGGATACGGGCGCAGGTGGTTTTTCCAACACCCCGCGGACCGCAGAAAAGAAAAGCATGGGCCAGCTGCTGGTTTTTGATGGCGTTTTTCAGGGTGGTGGTAATATGTGCCTGACCCACGACCGTATCAAAGGTCTGGGGCCTGTACTTTCTTGCCGAAACGATGAATTTATCCATACCGGCTGCAATTTAAGAAACCCGGGGGTAGCAGGTGTAAAAAGCCCTTCCCTGTGAATAAGTTTAGGACAGGATGGGGTGGGGTTTGAATTCTTTTGTCCGGTCAAAGAGATACCGGTAAGTGATCAGGTGACGGGTGCGGAATGTATCCCCGAAATTCTCCGCCACATTGATCATTTTCGGATTGAAGTCACCAATCCACAGCAATTCATAATCCTCATATTTTTTCATGGGCTGTACCACCAGCTTGGCTTCATTGATCATATAGGAATCCACACCCGTACCTTGGAATTCAGGAACCACGCCAAAGGCAAGGCCGGTAAACCGGGTGTTCTTTTTGGTCAGTTTGATCCAGAGGAATTTCAGCTTGTGCCAGAGATCGAATTTTCCATTGAGGTATTTGAACCACTGGTTCAGGTCCGGCAGGTTGACAAAGAGGGCGATCGGGTCTTCGTTGTGGTAGACAAACCAGACAATCTTTTCGTCCATGACCGGCTTCATCTTTTTGAACAGGGCCAGCACCTGCTCTTTCTTCAGTTCTTTCATACCGCCATGTCCCGCCCAGGCTTTATTATAGATGGTGGCAAAATCCGCCGCATATTTTTCCAGCTGGTTCTTCCGGATATAACGGGCGGAAAAAGCAGGATCTTTTGCAATGATCGCGTGACGGTCAATGATTTTCTGGCTTACTTCCCGGCGGGGATCCAGTCCGTAGCAATACTGGTTGAAAAAACAACGGAAGCCATAGTTTTCAAATAAATTCCGGTAATAAGGCTGGTTGTAATTCATTCCGTAGGGGGGTGACTGGAAGCCTTCTACAATTAATCCCCACCAGCGGTCCCTTTCCCCGAAATTGATCGGGCCGTCCATGGCGCCCATTCCTTTTTGCAGCAGCCAGTGTTTGGCCACATCAAACAGCATATCCGCGGCGGTCTGGTCATTGATACAGTCAAAGAACCCGATCCCGCCCACGGGGACTTCATCCCCACGGGTCTTGTATTTTTTATTGACAAAGGCGGCGATCCGGCCGATCAGTTTCCCCTCATCATTCCGGAGAATAAAGCGGGTGGCTTCCCCGAAGCGGAAGGACTTGTTTTTTTCAGGGTCAAAAATATCCTGGATATCCTTGTCCAGCGGACGGATATAATTCGGTTGGCCCTTATTTATTTCCACATTGACCCGGATAAAATCCCGGGCCAGTTTCGGGGAGGTGACTTCGGTCAGTTGCATAAAGTGCGGCAAAGGTAGGGATACTGAAAAAACCGGCCGGAACCCTGGGTGGATTCAATTATTGAAAATTGAGAATCGAAAATTGAGAACTGATCATTTCGCTCATTAAAGTCAGAATTTTCAATGCTCAACCTGCCTGCCGGCAGGCAGGCGCTCAATTCTCAACGGTCAATGGACCCCCGCCAGCGGGGGATAACGAACAGCCATCCCTTTCGGTTTGCGTAATTTTTCGGCCGGGAAGAAAAGAAGGTGGGAATTGGCTTTGAAATGTCTCCCCGTCTTCCCGGCTAACTAATATTTTGCCACAGACAAATGCAGGCATGAGAAGTTTAATTTCCCCCGGGTCCCCTTCGGGAGACCCGGCGGGGAAGGGATTGTTGAAAATTGAGAACTGAACATTTCGCTCATTAAAGTCAGAATTTTCAATGCTCAACCTGCCTGCCGGCAGGCAGGCGCTCAATTCTCAACGATCAATGAACCCCCAGTTGAGAATCAGCCTTTTTTAGCCGGGAACCCCCTCGGTTTCCGTTTCCAACCGGCTTTTCCACAGCCTTAAAATCTTTGATTTTCTAATTGGCGGATTAAGCCTGCCCCCTTACCTTTGCGGCCTGAAAATACCGGTACAGGCCGGACTCCTAATAAACACAAAATCATGGCAAACGTAGGTAAAGTAAAACAGGTCATCGGCGCCGTAATCGACGTGCAATTTGATGGCAAACTTCCCGAGATCTACAACTCACTGGAACTGAAAAAAGAAAATGGGGATATCCTGGTGCTCGAAGTACAGCAGCACCTTGGTGAGGACAGTGTTCGTACCATCGCGATGGACGGTACCGAAGGGATCGTCCGGGGTACGGAAGTAGTGGATACCGGTATCGCGATTGCCATGCCGGTCGGTGAAGCCATCAAGGGCCGCCTGTTCAATGTGACCGGGGACCCGATCGACGGATTACCTGCCGTTAGTAAAGCGGGTGGCCGCCCGATCCACGGTATGCCTCCTTCATTTGAGAACCTGAGTACCGCTACCGAAGTACTGTTCACCGGTATTAAGGTAATTGACCTGATCGAACCCTATGCAAAGGGTGGTAAGATCGGTTTGTTTGGTGGTGCCGGTGTGGGTAAAACCGTATTGATCCAGGAACTGATTAATAATATCGCGAAAGCCTATTCCGGTTTATCTGTATTCGCCGGGGTGGGAGAAAGAACCCGTGAAGGAAATGACCTGATGCGGGAAATGATCGAGGCCGGTATCATGAAATACGGCGATGCTTTCAAGCACAGTATGGAAGAAGGCGGATGGGACCTGGGCAAAGTGGATATGAAAGAATTGGCTGAATCCAAAGCCACTTTCGTTTTCGGACAAATGAACGAACCTCCCGGAGCCCGTGCCAGGGTGGCGCTCTCCGGTCTGACCATTGCTGAATATTACCGGGACGGTGACGGACAGGGTAAGGGACGGGATATCCTCTTCTTCGTGGACAATATCTTCCGTTTCACACAGGCCGGTTCCGAGGTGTCCGCGCTGCTGGGCCGTATGCCCTCCGCCGTGGGTTACCAGCCTACACTGGCTACCGAGATGGGGATCATGCAGGAACGAATCACTTCTACCCGGAACGGTTCCATCACATCCGTACAGGCTGTTTATGTACCGGCGGATGACCTGACCGACCCGGCGCCGGCAACGACCTTCGCTCACCTCGATGCGACAACGGTATTGTCAAGAAAGATTGCCGACCTGGGTATTTACCCCGCGGTGGATCCCCTGGATTCCAC